>PBOG01000264.1 GCA_002724245.1 Planctomycetaceae bacterium | reverse complement strand
TGGGTATCTACGAATTGGCGCAGCCGCTGAGCCCACGGTGCCCTCGCCAGAGCCTGATCCGGCAGAGCGACGGATCGCCAACCACGACCACCACCACGACCACGACCACAATCACAACGAGCCCGTAAACCACACCGAACCCGCGCTGCTCTCCGACAGCGGTCCGCAGACACTACCCGCCGGGTGGGTGTCCCGCAATGGCCAAACACCCGTGGCAATCGAAACCCCTGTCAGCGAACTCAGCGATGGCGTTGCCACATTCGGTACGTTGGAAATCCCCACTCCTGTCGGTACCCGGCTGCATGATCTTGACCTCCTCGACAACCCGTCACATCGCTGCCCGCAATGCGGTGCGTTGCCCGATTATGCCTGTGGTCCGGCAGGTGCAGCCTGGGTGCGTGCTGAATACCTCTATTGGCGCAGCGCCGGAATGTCACTTCCACCACTGGTCACTACCAGTCCTATTGCAACGCCCGCTGAGCAGGCTGGTATCCTGGGCGAAACCGGAACGCAAACGTTGATCGGTGCGGAAGACGTGCTCGAAGACCGTCGTGGTGGTGGCCGCGTTCGCGTTGGCCTCTGGCTGGGACCAGCACGTGTCTGGGGTATCGAGGGGGATTATCTTGCCCTCGACGATCTGAATTACGAAATGGCGCAAGACTCCAGCTTGAACGGAGTGGACGTGCTGGCCCAACCGTTCTTCAACATCCACCCCCTGGATGCCCAGGAAAACCCTGAAATTCCAGGGGAAGATGCCTATTTATTGGCCTATCCCCAGCTCAGCGATGGAGCAGTACAAGTACGTGCTGGCACCTCAATGCGAAGTGCATCGCTCCATTTACTGAGATTCCTGGGGTGTCGCGACTTTCCTCAGGAGTCGGTGTGTGGCCCTGGGTGCGCGTATTATTCACGCGTCAACCTGCTGCTCGGTTTTCAATTTATGGAGTTTGAAGAGTACCTCTCCGTCCTTAGTCAAACGCAACCCATCGGATCCATCGAACGCTGGGCTGTCAGCGACCAGTTCGACACCACCAACGATTTCCAAGGAGGCGAGATTGGTTTTCACTGGCAAGCACAACGCCACGTATGGACATTCGATCTGTTAGGTCGCGTGGCAGTGGGGAACGTCCACCAATTGGTGAACATCTCCGGCCAGACCGTACATACGGACACCAGCGGAACGGAAACCCTGCTGGCCGGCGGCCTCTTGGCCCAACGTACGAATTCCGGAATACACGAACGGAATGTGCTGGGGCTCATCCCGCAAGCACAAGCCACCGTCGGGGTCTTTCTCACACCCCAACTACGTTTTACCCTCGGTTACTCACTGATCTACTGGACAAACGTGGTCCGCCCAACCGACGCCATCGACCGGGACCTCAATCCCCAGTTACTCCCCCCCGAGTCGGTTCCCTTCAGCGGCCCCGAACGGCCAGGATTTGCGTTCCAGCAACAGGACTTCTGGGCACAGGGCTTCCACGCTGGGTTAGATTACCGCTGGTAAGCTCCGGAATGCCGAACGGCCCAATCGACTGCGCATTACAAGATCCCGTACTTTTCGTAGACTTCGGTAGCCCGCATTCCGTTACGAATCTCATCACGAGTAACATTCTCGGCATGCACCTTCTGCCAGGCTCGGGATACAGCCTCTTCCTCAATGGCCTGAGGGACGACGACCAGCCCATCTTCGTCGGCGACCACCAGGTCACCCGGGCTAAAGACAACCCCATCGATTTCGACCGGGACATCGCATTCGACCACTCGCTGACGGTGCAGGCTGTCGTAAACACAGGTGCCACGGGCAAAACAGGGAAAACCCATCGCACGCATCGGGGCAACATCCCGGGCAGCTCCATCCACAATGGCACCGACACAGCCCTGATTCATGGCTGCCGTCGAGAGTAGTTCCCCCCAAATTCCAGACCGCATCGAACCGCCGGCGGCGGCAATCAAGACATCATCTGCCACGCAGGTATCGACCGCCTTCAGCTCGAGCTCGTACGGTCGCGGGTCGTCATGAAACAGATCAGACCAGAGTGTCGTTTTACAACGGCCGATCAACACGCCGCGCGTGGTCAGGGGCGTTAGAGCAAGTCTTGGTGATTGCGCCTTGTAGCCCAGTGAATCCAGTGCATCAGATACGACCGCAGAGTAAAATGCCTCGCGCATCATAGCGATCGTAATTTCGCCGGGAGGTGTGTGCGACATGAGGTTCCGCAATGGGTGGAGGAGTGGAAAACAACGCTGGCGACTGATATTCTGCCCCATTTGGCGGCGACTTCCAACAACCTGCTGCAGGAAACATTTCTCCCTGGGTAACTTTCATGCGCGTCGGCATCCTGGCTCTATTGCACGAATCCAATACTTTCATTTCGCAACCCACGCATCTGGAACACTTCGAGCAAAGCTGGTTGTTTGAAGGTGATCAGGTGAGAACCCACATCGAGTCATCCCACCATGAAGTGGGCGGCTTCTTTGAAGGCTTGGAAGCGGCTGACATCGAACCAATAGGAGTCTTTGCCGGCAGGGCAACGCCATACGGGACAATCACCGCAGAAACGTTTGACCAGTTGTTGAGCCGCCTCTTCACCGCCATCGAGAAAACGCTCGCCCAGCACGGCCCTCTCGACGGCTGGCTCCTGGCCCCACACGGCGCTACGGTCAGTGAGGAATATCCCGACGCCGACGGCCATTGGCTCTCCATGGTCCGGGCCCACCTCGGCCTGGAAGTCCCCTTAATCGCAACGCTCGACCCACACGGCAACCTGTCCCCCGAGATGGTCCATGCCTGTGACGCGTTGATCTCCTATCGTTCGAATCCCCATCTCGATCAACGCGCTCGCGGCCTGGAAGCTGCCAGACTGATGGCTCGTACCCTGCGTGGTGAAGTCCGCCCGACGATGGCGGCCTGCCTGCCTCCTCTGGCAATCAACATTGAACGGCAATTGACCAGCGAACCGCAACTCCGCTCGCTCTATGAACTGGCAGACCGGATGTGCGCCGACCCAGCCGTTCTGAGTAATAGCATCATGCTGGGCTTTCCCTATGCTGACGTCGCGGAAATGGGCTCAGCAGCTATTGTAGTGACCGACCAGAATTTACCGCTGGCACAGCAACTCGCCGCAGAACTCGGTGAGTACCTGTGGTCTCACCGCGACGAATACCTGGGCCAGATGATCGAACCCGGTGATGCACTGGACCGCGCCGTCGCCCTCAACGGACCGGTATGCCTGCTCGATATGGGCGATAACGTGGGCGGCGGTTCACCCGCCGATTCCACCGTCCTGGCACACGAGATCTGGCGACGCCAGATCCCCGCTAGTTTTGTCTGTCTCTACGATCCCGAGAGCGTCCAGCAGGCCATCGCAGCCGGTCCCGAGGCACGTCTACCAATGAAGCTGGGCGGTAAGACCGACCAACAGCACGGCGCACCGCTGGCGGCTGAATTCAACGTTGTCAGCCTCCACGACGGGAAATTCACCGAACCGGAGGCACGGCACGGCGGCCTGACCGATTGCGACCAGGGCCCTACCGCCATTGTGCAATCCGACCATGGCATGACAGTGATGCTGACCAGTGAAAGGATGCCACCTTTCAGCTTGCAACAGCTGATCAGCTGCAACATCGACCCCAGTGCGTTCCAACTGCTGGTGGCCAAAGGCGTTAACGCACCCGTCGCCGCTTACGCCCCCATCTGCCCGCATTTGATCCGTGTCAACACAGCGGGTTGTACGACCGCCGACATGGAATCCCTGGACTTCCAGCGCCGGCGCAACCCGATGTTTCCCTTTGAACGCGACACCACCTGGTCGAATCAGGTGGTACCGCCGGTGTGACTCACCGCCGGGCACGCAACGGATCAAACGAAACATCCCGTCAGGAGATGCCAAGCTCCTTCTTGACCGCGGTAAACTGCGCGACTGCAAAGTCCAGGTCTTCTGCGTGATGCGCCGCGGACAACTGAGTCCGAATTCGAGCGGTTCCACGCGGTACCACAGGGAAAGAGAACCCGATTACGTAAACACCTCGCTCCAGCATGTGGTCCGCCACTCGGGATGCCAGCGTCGCATCTCCGAGCATGATCGGAACGATCGGGTGTTCACCGGGCAAGACTTCCAACCCCACACCACTCATCTGCTCTCGAAAATACTGCGTATGGCTCGCCAGTCGATCACGTAACGTCGTTGAGGCGGACAGCAACTCAATCGCCTTCAACGAGGCGGCTACGATCGGTGGAGCCAGCGAGTTAGAAAACAAGTACGGTCGTGACCTTTGCCGGAGCAGTTCGACGATCTCGGCGCGACCACTCGTGTAACCACCACTGGCACCGCCTAACGCTTTCCCTAACGTTCCGGTCAAAATGTCCACACGATCGGAAACTCCGTGATGCTCAGGCGTACCACGCCCGCGTTGCCCCATAAACCCCACAGCGTGTGAGTCGTCCACCATGACCAGCGCTTCATAGCGGTCCGCCAAGTCGCAAATTTCCGGCAAGTTCGCCAACGAACCGTCCATCGAAAATACGCCGTCGGTCGCAATCAGGCGACGTCGGGCTCCCTGGGCCTCACGTAACTTTGCCTCGAGATCCTGCATGTCGTTATTTTCGTAGCGAAACCGTTGCGCTTTACAAAGACGAATCCCGTCGATGATGCTGGCGTGATTCAGCGCGTCAGAAATAACTGCATCCTCGCTGGAAAGGAGCGTCTCAAATAATCCGCCGTTCGCATCAAAACACGAGGTGTAGAGGATTGTATCCTCGGTGCCCAGGAACGCGCTGAGGCTCGTCTCCAGATCTCGGTGAATCTGCTGCGTTCCACAAATAAAACGGACCGAAGAGAGTCCATAACCCCAACGATCAAGGGCGGCATGCGCCGCAGCAACGACTTCGGAATGCTCTGCCAGACCCAGGTAATTATTGGCGCAAAAATTGAGTACCTGCTGCCCTCCGGAAACCTCAATCTGCGCACCCTGGGCAGTCGTAATCACCCGTTCAGCTTTGTAGAGCCCTTCCGAGCGAATTTCCTTCAACGTCGCGGCCAGGCCCTGGCGGATTTCACCGTACATCAATTCCTCCTTGTGATCCTCGGTGTCGATCAAACAGAACATGGGTATCATACCAGCTGCCTGCCGGCGTGGTGGCAGACGCAGTGGCCGCGCGCAAACCAGTCCGACACCAGCAACCCGCATTCCTCTCGACAACCTCAGGAGAACAAAGGTGGTCCAGCCCCCACCCCTGAAAACAGGCCTGACCGGATAGGGCTTGTTCGGCCAGCACTACGCCCGCATCATCGCAGCTTCACCGACCACTTCCCCGGGCTGCTGTGGCAGCCCAATCCGCAGCCACTCGGGACGCCGCCCGGCAAGCGCATCCAAACGCTGACATCTACAGCGACTGGCGCCGTATCATCGAACGCGCAGACATCGAATTGATCGCTGTCGTTGTTCCCAATCACCTGCATGCAAAAATGGGTTGTGCCGTCCGGCAGCCCCGCAAGCACCGGTTAATGGAAAAATCTCTGGCACTACAAATCGACCAGTGCGACTAGCTTCTCACGCTAGCCCACGAGTCCCGTCTTCTGTAACGGCGTTGATGGACGCTCCGTGCGACTCTGCCTGGCAGCCCGCGAATCCATCGCTTCCGGGTTACCGGTGTCCCTGGACACATTTCCCGATCAAGCGACCGGAATGGCCACCACAACCTGAAACGCCTGCCAGGGACCCACTGGTGCGCGCAAGTACACCGCAGCGCACCTAGTCGGGCAGATCATCTCTCATCTAACCCAGCAAGTCGTGAATCACACGGCCGCCGACATCCGTCAAACGAAAATCACGGCCCGCATAGCGGTATGTAAGACGTTTGTGATCAAAACCCAGCAGGTGCAGCATAGTCGCGTGCAGATCGTGGACATGGACCGGATTTTCCGTGGCTCGAAACCCAAACTCGTCGGTTGCTCCGTAGACCGTGCCACCCCTGACTCCTCCGCCGGCCAGCCAGCACGTGAAACCGTAGTGATTATGATCGCGACCGTTGAGCGCTGGCATTTCAGCGGTCGGAGTGCGGCCAAATTCCCCGCCCCACAACACGAGCGTACTTTCAAACAGTCCGCGCTGCTTGAGGTCCGTCAAAAATGCACTAATGGGACCATCCCATTGACCAGCCAATTCGCGATGCCGCTTCTCCAGCCCGTCGTGCGTATCCCATGGCTGGCCAGCACCTGACCAGACCTGGATAAACCGAACACCTCGTTCCAATAAACGTCGTGTTAACAGCAGCTGGCGTCCATGCTGTGTATCCCCGTAGAGATCCCGCGTGGACTGGCTTTCTCTGCCCAGGTCAAACGCCTCGGAAGCCTCAGTTTGCATACGGAAAGCGAGTTCAAAAGCCTGGATCCGCGCATCCAGCGCCGCATCGTCCTGACGTTTCTGCAAATGCAATTCGTTGAGGGCACGCAACAAACGCATTTGCTTGGCCTGTTCGTTGTGTGATTGGCCACCATTGCGGATATTGGCGATCAACTTGTCGAGATCAGTGTGCCTGGTATCGATGTACGTCCCCTGGTAGGCGCCTGGCAGGAATGCCGATCGCCAGTTGCGGGTCGCCACGATTGGGTATCCGCCTGGGCACATCGCAATAAAGCCGGGCAGACTGCGGTTTTCGCTTCCCAACCCATAATTGACCCAGGCCCCCATGGAAGGCCGTGGCAAGTTACCATCGCCACAATTCATCAGCATCAACGAGGGTTCGTGATTGGGAACCTCGGCGTGCATCGAGCGGATGATCGCCATGTCATCGATGTGCCGCGCCGTTTCTGAAAACAAGTCGCTCACTTCGATTCCAGATTCGCCTCGAGGCCGAAACACGTAGGGTGAGCGCATCGCGCCCCCCGTCCGTCGCTCGGTGCGGAGGTTCGCCGATTCCAACGAACGGCCATGCCACTTCGCCAGCGCTGGCTTGGGATCAAACGTATCAACTTGGGAAGGTCCGCCATTCATGAACAGGTGAACTACCTGCCGGGCTGGCGCTGAAAAGTGTGGAGCGCGCGGCTCCAGTGCGTCACGCGCGGCTCCTTCGGCCTGCTCTTCGGCCAACATCGTCGACAGGGCCAAAGCCCCCAATCCCGTGCCGCTGCGACGGAGCAGTTCTCGCCGTGTCCAGGTGACCGGTGCGTTCTGCAGATCTCGCGGGTTTACTGGCGCATTCATCGACATACCTCATCGTCGTTCAGTCCAGAAAGACAAACTCGTTGCCCATCAGCAATGCCTGTGCATAACGCGTCCACTTCTCGAGATTCACGTCTTCACCCAGGAACTCCTGGGCCAATTCCATCTCCTGCGAACTCGCTGGTCTGGCAAACAGCAAAGCGTAGAGTCGCTGTAATCGTTCCTTAGTCGCCGCGGCACCAATGACTTCCGCGCGCTGCACTAGGCGACGGGCCGCCTCCTCCACAAATGCATTATTCATCAGATAAAGTGATTGTGGTGCCACCGTGGTTGTCTCTCGCTGGCCACTGGTCGCTGCCGGGTTTGGAAAATCAAACGTCGTCAACAAGGGGTCCACATCCATGCGATTGATGAACCCGTACAGTGTTCGGCGGGGAACAAATCCTGGCTTCAACAACTCGACGGCAGGCCCACCCATCTGAAAATCAAGCCCAGCGGAGACAGCAATGAGCGAGTCCCGAGTCGCTTCAAAACCCAGCCGCCGACGATTCATCTTCCACAGCAGCCGATTCTCTGGGTCCAGCTGCGCGGCAACAGGCCGGTCATCGCTCGCCTGCAAATAGGTCGCAGAACTGAGAATCTGGCGATGCAACCGCTTGATCGACCAGTCCCCTCCCACAAATTCTGTTGCCAGGAAGTCCAGCAACTCCGGGTGGGATGGGGGCACGCTGCGCGTGCCAAAATCGCTTGCCGTCGTGACCAGCCCCTGTCCAAAGTGATGCTGCCAAATCCGGTTGACCAGAACCCTCGCTGTCAGGGGGTTGTCCGTGGCGACGATGGCTTCGGCAAGTTCTTTTCGTCCACTGCCCTGGGCGAATGCCTGCCCCTCTGGTGATAAAAAATCCAGGAATCGACGCGGCACCGATCGTCCTGCGCGGTTGGGGTTGCCACGCTGGAAAATGCGTGGTTGAAAGGGGCGTTCCCGATCCAACAGTACCATCGCCCGAGGCGGAGCCCCTTCCCCTTTTCGAGACCACTCCTCCACGGCCTTGAGCCGTTTCTTGTATTCTCCCTGGGTGCCGCGGTCAGGAAATAATGTGATGAAACCCCAACCAAAAATGGGCGGAACCATTACCGGCGACTGCGCGCCATAAAGTTCGTCACGCACTTGCTCAGCATGCGGATCGGGCAAAGCAGCCGGCTGTGGCTTCTCCGCGTCCATCGCCTGCTGCAATTCGGTCTGCCACTGCTGGTTGATCTGTTTGAACAAGCGACCATACGCCTTGGCAACTCCTTCGATCGACGCGGGCATTGGATCGAGCGCTTTGAGGACAAGCGGATTGACCGACAGCCCGCCCGGGGCACCTCGCCAGCCTACCAGCAGTGCCGTCGCCGCCCTGGAAAAATCCGCTTCCGGCAAAGCAGAGAGCGCCTGCCAAGGATGCCAAACGGGATCGGTGTGTTGAATTGTCTTTCCCAGATATGCCTGCCAGCGCAGCAACATGGTGGGATTGATTGCCCCTGTGTCGGTGAGCAACATGAAATTGTCGGTGGGCGGCTGACCGCGTGTTTTGTACACAGCGATCAGGTACTCATCCATGCGCTGCCGTGTGGTGGTTACCAGGTCACGGTGCTTGGCCTCCACAAATTCCCGCAATTGCTGGTCCCGACTTTCCATTTCCACCTTGAATTTTTCGTACTCCGCGGTTTGCGGAGGTGGTGCAAACAAAGGGGGCGTGGTCGGCTCATAGGAACTGCGAAAAACGCCATACAGCGAGTAGTAATCGGCCTGGGAAATCGGATCGTATTTGTGGTCATGGCACCGCGAACAGGTCACTGTCAGCCCCAACAAACCGCGTGATACCACGTCGATGCGGTCATCGACAATATCGTGGATATTGTTCATGAAATGACCACCCAACGTCAAAAACCCCATCGCCGCCAGCGGCCGGCGGTCCGACCCCAGCTCCAATTGATCGGCCGCCAATTGCTGCCTGACAAACTGGTCGTAGGGCAGATCCCGATTAAACGCGTCCACGACATAGTCGCGGTAGGTGTAGGCCCAGGGAAATGACTGGTCCTCGAAAAACACGTAACCCTTGTTGTCGGCATAGCGCGCCACATCGAGCCAGTGCCGGGCCCAGCGTTCACCGTATTGCGGAGAAGCCAACCAGCGGTCAACAAGTCGCGACAGCCGGTCGGGGCGTAGATCGTTCACCAGATGCTCGACCTGCGCGGGAGTGGGCGGCAGGCCTAACAGGTCGAATGACAGACGCCGCACGAGCGTCCTGGCATCAGCGAGTTGCGAAGGCTGCAGACCGCGCCCCTGTTGCCGCCACTGCACAAACCGATCGATCGGATTACGCGACCAGTCTCCGGCAACCTCCTGGGGCGGCACCGTTGCACGCACTTTTTGAAAAGCCCAGTGCCAACGAACTGCAGAGTCCGCCGAAAGTCGTTCACCCGCTACTGCAGGCCAGGCAGCCCCTTCTTTGACCCAACGTTGGAGTGCAGCCACCACACTGGGCGGTAACGGACCGTCTGGAGGCATCTGCAATTCCCCCTGATAAGTCACCGCCTGAAGCAACAAGCTCTCTTCCGGCTGACCGGGTCGGACCGCGGCACCGCGTTCGCCACCTCGTAGTAGCGCTGCGTGGGAATCGAGTCGCAGCCCACCTTTTTGCTGACGCGCGCCGTGACAGGAGATACAGTGTGCGGCCAGTACTGGACGGACTCGACGTTCAAAAAACTCGTCGTCTGCAGCAGCGGGAAATGATGTGGCCAGCCCAACGAGCCCGGCCAGGCACAGCGACGAAAGTAATGTGAGCGGCCGTGCAAAGATCATCTTGGTGTCACAATCCTGAAATTGAAACGTCCCGGTGTAGAAATACGAACCCAATCCCTGGCGTCATTGGGCAGGCACGCTGGTTGCCACCGAACGCCGACATCACAATACAAAGCCAACCAGCTCCGTGGATTCGACCAACGGCCCGCCTAGCCGATTCACTCTAAGCGGATCGGGCTCGTCTGTCGAGCATCATCCAGGCCGCCGGTGATCGCTCTGGCGATCAACTCCAGACCTTGCCGTACCACGGTAGTGCGCCAAGATCGGTTACCCGGACAAAAACACTCCCTTAACTCGTCGCGGACGGCCTGCCCCTGGTCCTGTGGCCTCTGGGTCGCATGGTGAACACGATTCTCGGCTCGCAGTGCTCCCAATACACGAATCGGGGAATACGTTCCAAATTCGGCCACCAGGCCCCGATAATCGCAGTCACCGGCAACGTCGTTGAACCATCCGATTAATGTCCCCCGAACAGGATAGCTCACCCGCTTCCGAGCCTCTGCCCCATCCAGCAGCGAAACACCAAACAACTCTGCACACCACGATCGCAAACGCACTTCGTCAACCGGCATCAATAAACGGCAATGGCCCCACCTTCCCAGCCCGCTGTGCAAATCGAGATGTATGACGCGAGACGCGGTACCCACCCAGTCAGCGCTCTGCTGGCGCACCACGCGTGCGGTCGCTGAGGGCTGCTGGCCGCCGAAAAACAAACCACGGGGAAAATCGTACTGCCCGCTGGCAACCGCCTCTTTCAGAGCAGAAATACCTCGCCGCAAAATCCAGCCAGCGGCTGTCAGTCGATAGCCGTCCCAATGTCGAGGCAGACCTGGCGGATTGAGAAAGGGCTCTAATTCCCGGTATCCCTGCGGCGTACCCGTGTAGGCCTGATCAGGCAACAGGAAATTGCGATTGAGATCAATGTTGTCCGCGTCGACTCGGCGTTCCCGGGAAAAACCATACGGGTTGAGTGCATGGATGAGTACGACTTCCAATCCGTTGTTTTCCAGAAACTCGCGCAGGTGAGGTGCGGCCGACTGCAACCAGGCCTGCTGAATCGCGGACCCCATAAACCCTTCGACACCGTGTAGTCCACTGGAAACCAGTACCCTGCGTGCAGCCGCTGGCGGGCCAATGCGAGCCACATCGATGACCAACCGCTCACCGCGGGCGCCACGACCAGGCAACTCGTACTCAGCCAACCGCCCGCCAAACCGCTGGGCCGCAACGCAAAAATCATCCCGAGCCTGCTGGTAATCACGAGGGTAACAGCGAACGGCAAACCTCGCGTCACAGGACGGTTGAGGCGAAGCCAAAGAGATGGGCATGGAAACGACGAACCTCTCTATCCGCGCTGATCCAACTCATCCTGCCGCGGTACTACGTAGGAGTCAATCACGCGTGAATTCGTTCCCGAATCACCACCCTGGCGAGGCATCTCGCTGACTTGAAAACGTTGAGCAATACGGGCTGCCACCAGCGCCCGATACCAACGCCGGCACCAGGGTATCAACAGTGAGAAACCGAATGCGTCCGTCAACACGCCAGGCGTAATCAGCAGCACCCCCGCGACGAGAATCATCACCGCATCCAAAATCGCGTCGGTGACACCGCGCCCCGTGGCAATTTGCTGCTTGAGGTTTTGCAGCGCCCGCAGGCCTTGGGAACGGGTCATAATCGTCCCCAGAACACCAGTGAGCACTACCACCAGAATGGTAAACAAACTCGAAGTCCATTGGGCAATCTGCAGAAACAGCCACAGCTCAACCAGTGGAACTACCGTAAACAAAATGAACAAACGTAGTATCACGGCGCGCTGACCATTTTCGATTCCTGGTGGGGACCATCGCTGCCTTCATTGCGAGAGTTCACATCCCGCACAGCAGAACTGCCAACCGTTCACGATTCGCAGCACTCCAGCATAGAGCCAAACCGGCCGGCTGCCCAGAATGCGCTCCCCTGCAAGGCGTTCCAGGCCAGTCACCCCGCGTCGACGACAATGTGCCGCGCCGGCTTGGATGCGACCACCCGGGACGGCCATAATACAAACTTGACAACAGGCTCTGGCCAATCAACGCCGGATTGCCTGTCGGACATCTTCCAGACCGGCTGGACACTGTGGCTTCCTCCGACCCAAACACAAACAATCTTATGCGTATCCCCTCGCAATCCGCGCTGTGCATCGCCCTGGCCTACACTCTGCTGGCGTCGCCATTCGTTTCAGCCCAGGCTGCAGACGCCCGTTCGTCGGGCACAGCACACTGGTCTTTTCAACCCATTCGCGAACCGCATCGGGCATGGACACAACTGGCGGTTCCCGTCTCCTCGCCCATCGATCAATTTCTGCTGGAGAAACTGCAGCGGGAACAAGTTGCTCCCTCGCCAGCCGCGGCGGCACCAACACTCATCAAACGCCTTTACCTGGATCTTGTCGGACTCCTGCCAACACCGCAAGAGAGCCGGCATTTTTCGATTTCCGTGACTCCTGACAGGGCATCGCGCGCGGTTGACCGCCTGCTTGCTTCTCCGGCGTATGGTGAACGTTGGGCGCGCCCCTGGCTCGACTTGTGCCACTACGCGGACAGCGACGGTTACCTGACAGACCAGCGTCGCCCGGTCGCCTGGCGATACCGCGACTGGCTCGTCCGCGCCCTCAATCAAGACCTTCCGTTTGATCTATTCACGATTCACCAATTAGCAGGCGATTTACTACCCGACGCGACGCAGGATCAAAAATTAGCTACCGGGTTCCTGCGTCAAACACTCAGCAACCGCGAAGGGGGTGCTGACCTGGAGGAGTTCCGTGTACTGCAAGTTGTCGATCGGACCGAGATGGTCGGCACAATCTGGCTCGGCATGACCGTCGGGTGTGCCCGCTGCCATGACCACAAATACGACCCGATCACTCAACGCGAATTCTACCAGCTTTACGCATTCCTCGATGGTGCGGACGAAGTCAATATCGACGCTCCTCTCCCACATGAACGTACAGCCTACCTGCACACCTATCCTGAGTACGCGAAGAAAAGGCAAGCGCGCATTACACCACAGCAAAACGCCCTGTATGGCCTGATGCGCAAATGGGAACTCCGGTTGCTACAAGCCATGCGTCAACCAGGACAAGATGCCCACTGGGATCGTCAGTGGGAACTGCTCGGACTTATCTGGGGCGGAGGTTTGGGAGAAGGCCAGCTCGAAGGAACCCAAATTGCGCAACTCGAACCCGCGCAGCGTACATTTCGACAACAACAAGACTTGCTCGATTACTTCCTACACCACACCGGAGGCATTGATCCTGCTGCGGCTTCCCAACTGAAGCTCGATGCCCTGCGCGCAGACCTCGCTCAACTGAAGCAGGAATTCCTGCGTGCCACTCGAGCCCCAACGATGCGTGCCACCCAGGTTCCACGCAGCAGCTACCTCCACGTTGCCGGCGACTTTCGCGACCGGGGACCCACCGTGTTTCCCGCCACACCGCAGTGCCTCACCGTGGGCAACGGGTCTCTTGCAGCGGTACAATCGAAGGGCGACCCACGTCACGACCGGCTCCAGCTGGCACACTGGTTAGTGGATCACAAAAATCCGCTGCCAGCACGGGTCACGGTCAATCGCGCATGGCAACAGCTGTTTGGTAATGGGCTGGTACTCACTACCGAGGACTTTGGCGTCCAGGGCGAACGCCCCTCACACCCGGCCCTTCTGGACTGGCTGGCAGGGGAATTCATGCATCGCGAGTGGAGTTTCAAGCAGTTACACCGTCAGATTGTCAGTTCCGATGCCTACCAGAGATCGTCCCATCCACGACCTGAACTCGAAACCAGAGACCCGGACAATCGGTGGCTGGCGCGACAAAACGCGTTGCGCGTGCCCGCCGAGACGGTGCGCGATATCACCCTTACGGCAAGCGGTCAGCTCACGCTTGCTGTGGGAGGCCCCAGTGTCTTTCCACCACAACCCGAACGCGTCATCAAGGAAGCTTTCGGAAACCATCCATGGCAAGTCAGCGCAGGTGCCAATCGTCACCGACGCAGTCTCTACACGTTTGTGCAACGCACCGCCCCCTTCGCCCAGGCGACGATCTTTGATGCCCCCAATCCAAATGAAACGTGCACGCGCCGAGAACGCTCTAACACACCACTACAAGCCCTTGTGTTACTGAATGACGCAACCTTCCTGGATGCTGCCAAAGCCCTTGCACAACGCATTCTCACAGGCAAAACCAAGGGGTTCCCGGAACGACTTCGTTTCGCTTACTCGATCTGCCTGGCTCGTCGTCCAACCTTCCGGGAACAGGAGCGACTCACGATCTACCTGAAGGAATTTCGCAGCCAGCTGCAAACCGATCCCCAGGCCGTCAATCAGCTCACCGACACGATGGTTCTGAAAGAAACCGCGTCTCTAGACGCCGCTGCGTGGGTCGGGCTGGCAAGCGTGCTGTTAAATCTACACGAATTTATTACACGAGAGTGACCCACCCACATGTCCCAGCAGCAGCCATATGACCACGTCTCGCGGCGCCATTTCCTGCAGAAGAGTGCGGGAGGAATCGGATCGATCGCGCTGGCCGACCTGCTTGGCAACGACACCAGAGGAAATGGCAAACGCGGAACGGTACAGCCTTCCGACCCCCTCCAGCCTCGCCCCCCCCACTTTCGGCCACTCGCCAAACGGGTGATCTTCCTGACGATGGCCGGTGCCCCCAGTCAGCTTGATTTGTTTACACCCAAACCAGTCATGCGCAAGCATCACGGCGAGCCGCTGCCGGCATCGATCCTGGGCAACCTGGACGATGCTTTAATCAAAGGCAGTGCCCGCGTATTCGCCTCGCCACGACGTTTTCAGCGTCATGGCAAATGCGGCATGGAGTTCTCCGACTACCTGCCCCACCTGGCGGGCTGCGCCGACGACCTGTGCATGATCCGCTCCATGACTACGGACGTCTCCAATCATCACCCCGCGCAACTGGTGTTGAACTGCGGCGTACCCCGATTTGGTCTACCCAGCATGGGATCCTGGATTACCTATGGACTCGGCAGCGAATCACGCAACCTGCCTGCCTACGCGGTCCTGCTGTCGAACAACGGTCCCGGTGATCTCGGTGGCACAGCCCTCTGGGGAAACGCCTTTCTGCCCGCATCCTACCGCGGGGTCACGTTTCGCAGTCGCGGTGAACCCATCCTGCACCTGACACCACCGCAGGGAATTTCGCGGGCAGGCCAACGTGCCCGCATCTCAGCCGTTGCTGACCTCAACAGCCTGCACTTGCAAGACCGCCCCAGTGAAACGATCGCCTCTCGAACCGCCGCCTACGAACTTGCTTTTCGTATGCAGATTGCGGCACCCGAGATGATCGATTTCTCGAATGAATCGGCGCGCACACTCGATCACTATGGCATCGCGGATAAATCAACTAACTGGTTCGGCAGCAACTGTTTGCTGGCGCGCCGCATGGTCGAACGCGGCGTCCGGTTCATCCAACTGTACCATTACACCTGGGATGACCACTCGCAACTCAACAAACGGCTGCAGACCAACTGCAAGATGACCGACCAGCCTGCTGCCGCACTCATTCAGGACCTCAAGCAGCGAGGCCTGCTGGAAGACACCCTGGTCATTTGGGGTGGTGAGTTTGGCCGCACCCCAATGAATGAAGTCCGCCGCGGCAACACTCCGGGACAAGAGGGGCGAGACCACCATCCGTTCGGTTTCACCATGCTGCTGGCGGGCGGCGGTATCAAACCTGGCTTTGTACTCGGAGACACCGACGATTTCGGTTACCACGCAATTGAACGCCCCGTTCATATCCACGACCTGCAGGCCACGATTCTCCATTGTTTGGGGCTGAATCACGAGCAACTCACTTATCGCCACCAGGGCCGCGACTTCCGCTTGACCGACGTCGCTGGAGAAGTCATCCACGATGCTCTCCAGGGGTCTGGATAAACGCATTCAGCGTCGATCGGAAGAGCCCGATGCCATCTTCCAGAATGGCCAACCATCGGTCGGTACCGGTGGCCAGTGAAGACGACGCGCAAAGTCGACGATCCGTGTCTGATCTTCGGCAAGTAACAAGCGCGCACTCACGAGGTCAGCTGCGGCGTGACCAATCTGCTTCACATAATCGCCATGACTGGCATAGCGTTCTTCAATTGACTCCCGCGGGTCGTGGTACTTTAGCCGATCGGTTTTCGAAATCGCAAAAGGCCAGAACGAAGACTCGAATGCTTTCAGGTAGCCCTCGCCTCCGATCCGGGGATGCCGAGGATTGAAACCCTGACAGGTACCCAGCGGGACCGCCAGCTGGGGCAATTGAATTCCGCCCCGTGGATTACCGTCGCGATCGATCGCCGGAACGAGTGTGTTCATCGGCGGGCCGAACTGGCGAGGCGGCACAAAATCCTGGATCCCAGCCGACCAGAAACGCGGCCCATAGTCGATTCTGGGAGGCCTCAGGTTCACGCCGGGATGCCGTGGCGCGGGATAGTCGACGTCGCCAACCTGACGAGCAGGAATTGCCGGAAACATCTCACGATGCTGTGCTGCCGTGAGCAATTCTCCCTGATCGATACGGGGAACACGACTGGCGGGTGGCAGTATCTGGCGACTTACCCAGTCATCGAGTGCCACGAGCAGCGCGCGTCCCACCGGGCGCGGGTCCAGCTGGTTGAACGCATGCTGCGATCCCGCTGCCGAGCGTCGGCTACCACGCCCCGGGGCACCGTGCCGGCAACCGTTCACCATGTAAACCCGAACCAATGGGTGCAACTGCGCATCACGTCGGCCGGTCACATCGGTGTGGACCAAAGACGCCGAACGCGTCCAGTACTCGCCCTCGTGATTCGAAATCATGATCCGGGGAAGTTGGCCAAGCTGCTTGCCAACCGCAAACAGGTCTCCCTGCTGCCGCCCAGGCTGCCCCGCGAAATCGACTTGCTGTTTACCGTTGGGAGTGTAGTGAAAGGGAAAGTGGTCTGCAGGAAAATAGTTGCCTTGCAAGTGTTTGGCATGGTGCGTGGTCTGCGCAAAGCGATAGTTAAAGCCCCCTTTGCCGCCACCTGCCACGTGCGGCCGCGCCCCGTCAAAAACAAGGCGTCCCTGCTCATCGACGTGAAACCCCTGATAAATCATGTGGGTGATAAACCGACCGGATTGCGAGATTCCGAAAATGTATGCAAATTGCGAGTCGAGCGAACCGGCGACCGCGAGTGGATTAGGGTGACCTTCCGCATCGTGAGTTTCAAACCGGAAAAAGGAAATCGCATCCCGTACCGCCGTCAAACCCAGTCCCACCACACGCGGTTCACTGGCTCGGTAAATGAGTTCGTACAACTTGCCGCGTTTGAATCCGGAGGGGAGGTAGACATGCCGTGGATCGAACCGAGGTTGCCGCTGGCTATCCAGCGATGCAAATTTCCAGTCCTGGCGGGGCAACACCTGACGCGGAGTATCCGGGCCATTCCGCACCGACAAGGTGGCCTGCCCCACACCTGTCGCATCAACTGGGTAACAACGACTTCCACCCCAGGCTAATCGCTGCACGGTCTGCCCGTTCCGCGCGACCACGCTAAGTTCCGCATTGACCAATCCAGTCAACACCTTGCCTTGCTCGCCCATCACCACCGGCAAAAAGATACGTAGTGGTTGTTGACCGACTTTTTCGACATCCCAATTCCAGGCACTCCACAGCAGCGTATACCCTTGTCGCATCAACCAGCCATTACCCGCTGTTGCGACGCCCGTGGGACGGTTCGAGTGCGGAGCATCGTTGTAGTACGAAAGCATCAACAGGTTTCCGCGATTGTTCACGTCGTACAACAAACGATGGTTGCCGCGTGACAAATCGGCCGGTTTAAGCAGAATGAAATCTCCGGAAAATTGGACACGGCCACGCGCGTCGCGTGGATCGCCACCAAGCACAGTCATCATCCGACCAGACTCAATCCTGGAGAGGTCCGCTCTCAAACGGCCCTGGGTTGCCAGGTGCAAATCGACCACCGGTTGATTGCGCGGATGCTGGGGGGCGATCGCGTAATGCAACCGGCCGCGAATGTACTCGTAAGCACCAACCGATCCGAATTCCTGGCCTCCGGCAAAAGGCTTGCGTTCGATGATTTCAATACGGGAGACCACCGCGGACGCCACTGGTAACCAGCTGCACAGATGCAGTGGAAGCAACCCGGGGAACCAGCACCAGGCAAAGATCGTGATCAAAATCCAATCAAAACGGCGACACATACTGTTTTTCCTTCCTAGATTCGGACGAAATCCGGCCCTGGAAACTTGTCGGCAGCCTGCTTGGGCATGCAGCCTAAAGCCCGTGCGTGGGACACTCAAGCTGGCCTCCGAACCGGTGCCAACGTCAAGCCTTCCCACTCCGCCCGCGTGCTAGCATGCCGATCTGGTGAATGGTTAGCAAATACAACGAAAATAGGGCACCCGATGGCGTCTTGTTGACCGAACTTCCAGTGTTTTGGCGTGGACGCAAGTCCCTAGTCTGGTTAACTTAACAGTGATGCTGGGACACCAGCTGAACCCTCCCGAGAGTGCGCGATCGTACGACGCCTCGTAGCCAGCCGTTGTCAGAGGACACAGTCTCCCTGATGGACTCTTCTTTTCTGGCACGCCGCGTCCCTTACTTCGGCAATCGCGCCGTCTTGATCCTGTGCATGATCTTCTTCCTGTACCCGTTCGGCACCTACGGTGCCAAGCTGGCACTGCAGGGAATGAAGAACGACATGAAGGACTGGTTGCCGGACGGGTTTACGGAAACCAAAGACCTCGCCTGGGCCGGACGTTACTTCGTCACAGATCAGGGCTTTGTACTCCTGTCCTGGCAAGGGTGTTCGGAAGATGATGAACGTTTCCGCACATTCGTCAAGAAGCTGCAACAGGAAGTGGCACCGCCCACCGTTCCCGGCGAGGCCAGCAATACCGCCGACGAAGACGAACTGACGGCAGATCAGAACCTGAGGCTGGAAATTGAACGGGCTCGGCGCGTTGGCGACCAACTGGGGCTGTATACCATTCCGGATGACTTTCAGGACTGGGGTGGACAACAGGAACGCTGGCTGAAAGGGCGCAACAACCAGTGGTACTTCATTACGCCCAGCGGCGAACTCCACCAATGGAAAGGGCGGGAAAATTTTCTCGGTTGGGCCAACCGCTCCATCCAGCGACTGCTCCGTGGAAAACACGTCAATAGCAGCTACATTGACACCTTTGGCACCCAAACGTCAACAGAAGCAGACCCCACTGAAAGTGCTTCGACAGAAACCGCTGCCACAGAGACCATTACCACCAAAGCGCAGAGTAACCCGTTCTACGAAGACCCGCGAAAACTTACTGCGCGGGTGTTGAAATCGATTGATTCCGGTCCAGAGGTGCTTAAACGTCTGACGGAACAACTTCAGCCAGTCGGCGAAGAGTCCGAGCAGCGGACTGCCGAAGGTCGACGGCTCGCCCTGGAACGGCTGAAAGGGATTCTCTACTCAGACAATGGTAAATTGACCGGGATCATGGTCACCCTGAGTGAAGCCGGGCTGGAGGATACCCGCAACGTATTGGGACGCGGTATTCTCGGGAAACCGCGTGGCAAACTCGTCGACCTGGCAGTCGAGTCGGGTATTCTGCCACCACCGATACCGCCTCTGACGCCCTGGGGCAAAGATCCACCGTTGGCAGATTCCGTCTTGCGGGCAGGCGGCCCGTTAGTCGACAACGTGGCCATTGACGAAGAAGGGCAAATCACGCTGGTACGGCTGGTAGGTCTCAGTATCGGGCTGGGCATCGTGCTGTCCTACCTCTGTTTCCGCAGCTTTCAAGTAACAACCGCAGTCTTCCTGGTTGGTGCGATGAGCGCCGTAGTCAGCCTGGGAATCGTCGGCTGGACGAACGGAAATGTCGATGCGATCTTGATGTCGATGCCTTCGCTGGTCTACGTACTGGGGATTTCAGGCGCCGTCCACATTGTCAATTACTACCGGGATGCGGTACGCGAACACGGCGTTGCCGGTGCCTCGGAACGCGCCCTGGCGCATGCCTGGTGGCCGTGCACGCTGGCAGCGATTACGACCGCCCTGGGACTTGTTTCCCTCCACAGCAGCAACGTAGTGCCGATCAGCAACTTCGGCCTTTATTCGGCAATCGGTGTACTCGCCAGCCTCACTTTTCTGTTTGCGTTTCTACCCTCCGCATTGGCGGTCTTTCCACCGCGTTTCCGTAATCAATCAAACGCCAACGCCGCTGAGTCTGAAGGCTGGGTCGCTCAGTTCTGGGAAATGACAGGACGATTCGTCATCCGGTGGCACTGGCCTGTAACGCTGGGATGTGTTCTTCTGATGGTTGCCATCGGGATGGGACTGACCAAAGTTCAGACCTCAGTTAAATTGCTCAAACTCTTCGATCCAAGCGCCAAAGTGATCAAGGACTACGCCTGGATCGAAGACCAGATCGGTCAACTGGTCCCGATGGAGTTGATTGTCCACTTCAGCCCAGATCTGATCCAACCGACGCGCGAAGAAATCACGCAACGCCGGGAAGCCGATACGTTGACAGACGAACAGCGTCACGACTTCTTCTTTCGACTCAACACGGTCGAACGCGTCGAAGTGGTGGGACTCATACAGGCCGCTGTGAGCGAGGTATTTGGTAACGGCGGCCAGGAAGTTGTCGGTAACGGCATGTCCGTCGCGAGCTTTGTACCCGACGTACCGTTCCCGAATCGGGCGGGCAAGCGGATGCGCGGCATTTTCGACCAGCGCATTGAGCAAGCAATGGATGAATTACTGGCCGAAGAGTACCTCGCCATTGATGACGTCGATAACCACGAGTTGTGGCGCATCAGTATTCGGGTTGCTGCATTAAGCGATGTCGATTACGGCGCGTTTGTCAGCGAACTAAAGAAAGTCGTTGAACCGATCCTGCTGGCCTGCCGTTACCGAGAAGAAATCCTGCGCAAGCTCGACGAAGAACCCGGTACCGTGGGATACCTGAACTCCAAACTACTAATCCTCGGTGTGGCAAACCCCGGCGGCAAGAATCCGGCCGACCTGGCTGCCCTTTGGAAATCCGGGCGTATCGGCGAATGCCAAAGTGCTCTCTTTGCGAGGACACTCAATCGGCTACTGCATGCCAACGGCTACCGCCAAACCCTGCGTGCCAAGCAGACTCTCTTCTGGCACGACCCCCAAACTGACAAATTTGCCCAGCTCATGAAAGACTCACCCGAGAAATGGGCTGAGTTTGCCGCGCGTTTTGATTGCCTGGTGTTCGCCGCGGATCACCCCTTGTACGACCTGCCTGCGTTGCAGGAGCGTAGCGAGCATTTCGTCGATGTGCGCAGCCATCAGTTCGACATAACCAGCCAATCCCCACTAACCCACCTGACTGCCAAACAGCGTCACGAAACAACCGGCGCAACTGAGAAGATCCGGGTGACTTACACCGGTGTCGTCCCCATTGTCTACAAGGCCCAGCACACCCTCCTCAACAGCCTCGTGATCAGTATCTTCTGGGCGTTCGTCATGATCGCCGGGGTAATGGTCTTTCTACTGGGCAACTGGGAACGCCCGTTCAAACCGCTGCGTGCGGTCAATCTAGGTGGTGGGGCCTTGTCAATGCTTCCCAATGTATTCCCTGTCGTACTCGTATTTGGAGCGATGGGGCACTTGGGAATCGTGGTCGATATCGGGTCCATGATGTGCGCCGGCGTTGCCATGGGCGTCGCCGTCGACGACACGATCCATTTTCTGACCTGGTTCCGTAACGGTGTCACCGCAGGACTGCCCCGCCACGAAGCAGTGATCCTGGCCTACCGTCGGGTTGGCGCGGCCATGACACAGACCACATTGATCGGCGGCCTCGGATTTTCGGTGCTCTCCTTCAGTACCTTTACTCCCACACAACGTTTCGGAACCCTGATGCTGACACTCCTGTCGGCGGCATTACTTGGTGACCTGGTCATGCTGCCAGGCCTGCTTGCCAGCCCGCTAGGGCGTTTCTTTTGCCCCCCCGGCAAGAGAAACCCACCACGCGAACACACCAACGGCCCCGCAATGGCGAGCACGACAACTGAAGCAACGCCATCCGATTCGCCTGAAATGCTCGAAACAGGCAGCGGCCCGGCCAGTCCGCACACAACACGTCTTGACGGACCACATCGGCAGCGAAGTATCGGGCACTAGCAGCTGCTGAAGCGTCCTGGGCTCTGCCTGAAACGCAGGCTTGAGAACCGGCAACACCTGCGTTCATGCCGTGTCAAAGCCACCCAGGCTCCGCAGGTATTCGGCGCTGCGTTGAGCGGCTTCAGCGGGCCCCATCAAATGGGCGTACGCCTGGTGGACCGTAAAGAACCCATCGTACTCACTTGCCTGCAACCCATCGACGACACGCTGAAAGTCAACACCACCGGCCTCCCACAAAGGAATGTGATGAAACCGACGCTCGCCCAGGCACCAGGTCTCTAATGACTCCGGGCCGTCAGGGTCCAAGCGGTGGTTTTGCACGTACGCGTTCATCAAATAAGGAGCCAGGCGGCGAATCGCGGCCTCGTCGTAATCTTCCCCACAAAGCAACAGGTTGGCGGGTTCGTAGATAATCCCGAAATTATCCCTCCCAATCTGCTCCAGCACTTCAATCGATTGTTCGACCTGCTCAAACAAGGTCGTGGTGTGACATTGGTTGGCCAACCGAATATTCCGTGCCGCCGCGAGATCTGCAGCACGCTGGGCGTGCTCGATATCACTTTGCTGCTTCAGACAGACCCGAATCAAATCACAGCCGAGTGCCTCCGCCACGTCCAGACTAGGGCCTATGTCTTTGAGACTCGTCGGGCCGCGCGCATTATTCAACGGCACGTCAAAATCAGCCGTCACCATGGAAACCACAAGTCCCGCATCGTCAACTTGCTGCCGCATGGCCACTAACTCACTGCGTGGCGTCTGCACGCCACCTGCACTGGCGCGCAGACAGATCCCCTGATAGCCGTGTGCAACTGCCAATGCGAGAATATCGGCAAACGGCACATTCAAACTGGTTTTGCTGAGTGCTTCCGCAACCCGCACAGAGAGGGAGAGTTTCATGTGACCAGTCTCTCGCTCAAAATTTGCTCGTCACCGCGCTGCGCCGCCTGCCAGCAACACAACTCTGTGTCAGGAAGTGACGCAGTAGCGAGCCTCTGACTTAGACGCGCCGACGTTCTTTCAAGCGGACAGCTTTACCGATCCGATCACGCAAAAAGTAGAGCTTGGCGCGTCGCACGACACTGGAACGTTTCACATCCACATTCTCGATCCGTGGTGAGTGCAGGGGAAACTTGCGTTCCACGCCCTCCCCAGCGACGATGCGCCGGACGGTGAACATCTCGCGCGTCCCGCTACCACTGCGGGCAATCACGGTACCTGAAAAAATCTGAATCCGCTCTTTCTCGCCTTCCAGAATTCGCGTGTGTACGTCAACCGTATCGCCAACTTCAAAGAAAGGCACTTCCGACTTCCGGTAGCTACTTTCGACCAGATTCATCAATTGCTGGCTCATCGTCTCTGCCTCTTTCTGACAGGCTCACTGCCCGTGCAAAAGTAATATTTTTCGCTGCAACTACCGGACTGGCTAGATCGGTCGGTCATCACCAGGATCAAGCAAATCGGCACGCCTTTCACGAGTCCGCTGTAGCGTTTGTTCTTGGCGCCATTTCAAAATCGCGTCGTGATTCCCATTCAATAACACTTCAGGCACCGTGTGGCCACGATATTCCCGAGGACGTGTGTACTGGGCAAATTCAAGTAATCTGTTTCCTTGCGAAAAAGAATCCTCAACAGAGCTTCGCTCATCACCCAGCACGCCTGGTACCAGGCGTGCCACAGCATCTATCAATACCATGGCAGCAACTTCACCACCACCGAGAATATAGTCGCCTATCGAAATCTCATCCGGCTGGAGAATCTCCGTTACGCGCTGGTCAAACCCTTCATAGCGACCACACAGCAACTGCAAAGAAGATTCGCTCGCCAATTCTTCTACGATCGGTTGCGTCAACCTCCTACCTTGCGGTGTCAGCAGTATGAGTCGTCCGGATGACGGCAGACCCGCACGCACAGCCTCAACGCACTCTACAACCGGCTCAACCTTGATCACCATCCCCGGACCACCCCCAAAGGGGCGATCATCTACTGTCCTATGCTTGTCCTTTGTCCAAAGCCGAAAATCATGCAGCTGGACCTCCACGATTTTGCGCTCGATAGCTTTCGCCAGAATACTCTGGCCCAAGTAGCCAGACAGAATTTCTGGAAACAGGGTAAAAAGATCGAGCCGCATCGGGCTATTCACTCTCTTTGTTTTCTTCGCTCTCCGTAGCAGTCTCACCGGCGGCGGGTTCATCCAACACGTCGTCGAGCGCTTCTGTTTCAGCAGAGGCCTCACTGGCTGCCGATTCGGTGGCTTCCTCACTGGCCGTCGATTCAGGGGCAGCAGCGGGAGTTTCTGTGTCAGCCTGATCTGCAGCTTCCTGCGCCTCCGGCGCAGCGGCTTCTTCCTTCTCAGGAAGCGGTACCTTTTGCGGCGGTGGCGCTACGGGCTTCTGACTCGCCAGTCTCTCAATCGCTTCTTTCTGCTGCTCCACACATCTGCCATTCGTGCCGTATTTGTCGATCAAAACCTTGACCTTCTCCGTCGGCAACGCACCTTGCGAGATCCAATAGTCGATCCGCTCGTTCTGCAAAATCGCGCGAGCATCTGTCTCGCTTACCATGGGGTCGTAATAGCCCAACTCTTCGATGACCTTGCCGTCACGGGGAGAGCGCGAGTCCATCGCACAAATGCGATAAAACGGCCGGTGCCGCCTTCCCAGTCGTTTCATTCGAATCCGAACTGCCACAAATGGTCTCCTTAATTGTTCCGCTAGTCGCCCGCTTGGTTCTAGCCGCTTGGTTCTAGCCGCTTGGTTCTAGAATGTCCCTCGACGGCGGCCTTCTGTCCTCAACGTAATCCACCAGTGTAGCCGACAAAGGGCGAAAAAACGCCCCCCTCTCGAGAAATTCCGTCTAACCACCAGCATTCCGGCCACGTAAACTCCGCCGCTGCCTGCGGAGCGCCTTATCCCGTTGTTTTTTGGCCTGAGCACGTTGACGGGGTGACATTCGCTTTCCAGTTCCCTTTTTGACTCGAGGGGCCTGCGCGCCCGGATCGAGCATTCCACTATGCTGTAGCTCCTTGACGGCTTGCATCCGCGCCAGCGGACCTTTCCCGGCCATGCTCTGCATGATCGGTGCCATCGTATTAAATTGCTTGATCAGATCAGTCACCTGCCCCATTTCGACACCGGCGCCTCGGGCGATTCGGCTGCGACGACTGGCATCGATGAGTTTCGGCCGACGCCGTTCGTCAGGTGTCATGGAATCAACGATGCCGACGAGACGTTTCACGTCTCCATCCGCATCCGCCTGATCCATCATATCCGTCAGCCCGCCCATACCGGGCATCAGACCGACCATTTTCTTCATCAAACCGGGCTGAGAAAACTTCGTCAAAACTCCCTTGAAATCCTCCAGCGAAAAACTCCCTTCTTCCATCCGCTGTTGAAGTTCTTGCTGCTCTTTTTCGTCGACAATCTGCTGTGCCGTATGAACCAGGCCGAGAATGTCACCCAGACCGAGGATGCGTTCTGCCATCCCCTCTGGGCGAAATGGCTCAAGTGCCTCGAGCTGTTCACCCGTCCCGATGAACTTGATGGGGACGCCGGTAACATGCTTGACCGAGAGCAGGGCGCCGCCACGTGCGTCGCCATCCAACTTGGTCATGATCACGCCATCCAGCTCCAGGGCTTCGTTAAATGCCTGGGCACTGTTCACGGCATCCTGCCCCGTCATACCATCCACCACCAGGAAGCACTGATCCGGACCGACCCGTTTGTCGATGCGGCTGAGTTCGTCCATTAACTCCTGATCGATGGCCAAGCGACCTGCGGTATCCAGGATCACCACATCGGCGCCTTCATCTCGGGCGCGACGGACAGCATCCTGACAGACTTTGACCGGATCCTTCGTCTCTCGGTCTGAATAAACCGGAATCCCGAGTTGTTCACCAAGAACATGCAATTGATCAATGGCTGCGGGGCGCTGCAAGTCCGCCGCCACAAGCATCGGCCGCGCCTTACTATTCAACAACAGGCGTGCCAGTTTTCCACAGCTCGTCGTCTTGCCAGACCCTTGCAAGCCACACAGCATCAACGTGGTGACATCTCCCCGAAGATCGAACGACGGATCCACCGGACCGAGAATCTCGACCAGCTCGTCACGGACGATACCGACCAGGTGTTCGCTGGGGTCCAACGCCAGCATCACCTTTTGCCCCATCGCCTTTTCACCGACGGCGGCCATAAAATCCTGCACCACCTGGTAGCTGACATCGGCTTCCAGCAGGGAGCGTTCTACGAGCGCTAGCCCGTCACGCATATTCGCTTCGGTCAACTTGCCTTTGCCGCGCAGCGTCTTGAACGCCGCGGTCAAACCATCATTCAAGGATTCAAACATGGCAGGGCCGCCGAAGAAGGCCAGCTGGTGGGAGAACGTGGCTACCTGCCTGGACCACAACGGACGCCAGGACGCAGCACACACTTGGAAGGCAATTGAGGGATCGCAGACCCCCGCAAACGAGTGGTAGTTTAGCGAATCCCAGCGATTCTTGTAAATCCGGCCCGCCAGCCTATTAGAACGGGAAAGTGGCGTTGCCGTGCAGGCCTTGCTTCACCTACTCTGCCCACCCTGAAACGGACCTGATCCGAGACTCGTCCCCTACGAAGGACCTGGCAAGATGCTCTCTGTTGTCATTCCGATCCACAACGAAGAAGAGAACATTGAGCCGCTTTACGCCGAGTTGACCCAAACGCTCCGCTCGATCGGCCAGCCAAGTGAAATGCTGTTTGTAGACGACGGCTCCTACGATGGGAGCTACCGCTGCCTTGCGGACCTCGCCAGCCGCGACCCGGATGTCAAGATTATCCGTTTTCGTCGAAATTTTGGCCAAACGGCCGCCTTGGAAGCGGGGATTCAGCTGGCCCGGGGAGAATTCATTGTCACCATCGACGGTGACCTGCAAAACGACCCGGGTGATATCCCCAAGATGCTGGAAAAATTGGACTCGGGCTACGATCTGGTGCATGGTTGGCGCAAAGACCGCCAGGACGCCTGGCTAAGTCGCAAACTTCCATCCCGCATCGCCAACTGGCTAATTTCCCGGGTAACACGTTTTCCCGTACACGATCTCGGCTGCACCTTAAAAGTGATTCGCCGCGAGATCGCCCAGGAACTCGAACTCTATGGCGAAATGCACCGCTTTATTCCGATCCTCGCCCACCGCCTGGGAGCCCGTTGTACCGAAATGGTCACCCATCACCGCGCACGGCGGTTTGGCACCACAAAATACGGTATTTCTCGCACCGCACGCGTGATTCTGGATCTGGCTACGGTCAAATACCTGCTGGATTATAGCGCCAGTCCGATGAAGCTGTTCGGCGGGATTGGACTCTGCTGTGCCGTATTTTCGGGCGTCACCGGCATCAGCACACTGCTCATGAAATGGCTGGCCAACGTCGACATGACAGGCAACCCCCTGTTGCTGCTCACCGCTCTACTGGTTCTCGTGGCAGTCCAATTCGTGAGCCTGGGCCTGCTCGGGGAAGTCGCCGCGAGAATCTACTTCGGCAGGCAGGGAAAGCAACACTACGCGATTCGTGACCTGACAAATCTTACGCCAGAAGCGGTGCCCGCAAGTCAGCCTTTGTCGCCCACAGTAATCCCTGGCCGCCGCGCTGCCTGAGGCACTGTAAACTGCCGCTTTCCTGTCTGGGAAGGCCTGCAAACCCTTGTCGGTCCACTGCAAAGCCGGTAGGATACTGAATTCTCAAAATTGGTATCGGGCGGACGTGGTTGGAGCACACTGGTGGCAACGAACAAAACGTACATGGCCAAGTCGGAAAACTTCGAGCGCCAATGGTGGCTCGTGGACGCGACGGACAAGGTAGTGGGCCGCCTGGCTTCACAGATCGCCGTCATCTTGATGGGCAAACACCGGCCCACTTATACGCCACACGTTGACACGGGCGACTTCGTGGTCATCACGAACGCCGAAAAAGTCACGTTTTCTGGGAATAAATGGCAACAAAAGACCTACACCTGGTACACAGGTTATCCGGGGCAACGGTCCGAAACCGCTGAACGCAGACGCGACCGCAAACCCGAACAGATTCTTCGGGAGGCGGTGCGACGCATGCTGCCCAAGAATAAACTCGGCACCCAGATGTTGGCAAAGCTGAAGATTTATGCGGGCCCCGAACACCCGCATCTGGCACAAACCCCTGAGCCCAAAGAACTCACGGACAAATAAGCGAAAGCAGGCGAACTGATGGTCGCGGGAAAAAAAGACAAAATTAATGGTGACGCATTAGGTACTGGTCGACGCAAGTCTTCCGTCGCACGGGTTCGCATTCGAACGGGCACTGGCCAGATCACCGTCAATAAACGCTCGCTCGAAGAATATTTCACCGTGGAAGACCAGCGCAAGTCGATTACTGAGGTCTTGAATTCCGTCGGCCATCGCGACGATGTCGACATTCTGATCAAGGTCAACGGTGGTGGTGGCACAGGTCAGTCCGGCGCTTGCCGCATGGGCATTGCCCGAGCCTTGCTCAGCTACGACGAAGAGAGCTTTCCGGCCCTGCGGGACGGTGGCTTCCTGACGCGTGATTCGCGCATGAAAGAACGCAAGAAACCAGGTTTGCGTGGTGCTCGTCGTGGAACCCAGTTCTCGAAACGTTAACGCGACCCGAATTCCGCACCTTGCACCGTAAGTTAACCCACACCGGGACTTGGTGGCTCTGCTTGCACATTTCAGGGTGCACTATTCGGGCTGGCCGATGCGACGGTACTTCTCGCGATATTTTCGCCAGAGTCTCTTGTGGCGATCGGAAAGTACTACGCGACGCCCCTGGATATAGGCGGACTCAACCCTGGTAGCGGTCAATAACGGGTTACCATTGGCCACAAACAGCGTAGCATCCTTTCCTTTGGCCAACGATCCGACCCGATCAGCAGTCCCCAGAATCTCTGCCGGTGAGAGTGTAATTGCCCGCAGCGCAGCCTCTTTGGGAAGACCATAGGCAACGGCGGTGGCCGCGTGATAAGGAAGATTTCGCACATTGGCCGCCCCAAATCGGCCAGAACCTGAAATGCAGAACTTGACCCCTGCCCGCCGCAATCGGTCTGGAAGCGTAAAGGCTGCGTCGTAATCATCATCGCGACGGCGCGGCAACCGGTACACATTGCCAACGATTACGGCGACCTCATGCTCAACAAGCGCGGCTGCACAGTGGACCGCGTCATAACCTCCATAGATAATCAAGCGGACTTTATTACGAACTGCAAACGCGACCGCATCCTGAATTTGCTGAAGTTCATTTGCCGAAACAATGACCGGCAACTCTCCCTCGATGACCGGACGCATCGCCTCCCAGCGGACATCCGTCGGCTGACTGGCATCCGCCAAACGGCTCCGGTGATACGCTCGGGCATCGTCGAACGCCTGCTGCAATGCCTTTAACGCCTGCGTACTTTGCCGTAATCGGCTTGCCGTCGTTCCTTCGACCCACCATTCGTCGTGCGGAGAAATGCTGGGCCAATTGATGTGTAACCCTGCCTCAGCTTTCACCGTGAGATCTTCATAAGTCCATCCGTCCAGTTGCAGAACAGCGGACTTGCCTGCCATCAGACCTCCTGTGGGAACGGTGGCCGCCAATAACACACCATTACTTCGCGTCACAGGAATCAACTCACTGTCGGGGTTGACGGCGACTTGTGCACGAACGTTCGGATTGAGTTGTCCCGTTTCAGCATGATCGACACTCGCGCGGACCCGGTTGACTTCAACCAGTCCCAAATTTGTATAGGCATCACATAAGCCCGGAAAAACATGCTTCCCGGACACATCGATAACTTTGGTGCCTGCTGGAAAAGACCGCTTACGGCCCACATACGAAATACGTCCGCGACGGAATAGAACAACACCGCCTTCGATCGTCGGCCCCGAAACCGGGTACACCGTCCCACCCACGAGAGCGATTGGAGCCGTCTGGGGCGCGCCAGGAATCTCTGGAGACGCGAACGTCACCACAGGCATCGAGGAGCCAAACAGGAACACTGCAATACAAACAAACCGCCCGATCATGGTGTCCATCTCCCGCGGGATTAACAAATCTGTAAAACCCTGCTATTACTGTTCCTGCTTTATCTCACATCGCCCTGCAAAACGGCCTCAGAAAAACAGTCCTTCCCAGTACCGACTCAGTCATGACCATTAACGTGACGATGGTGGTGGCAAAACACATCCTCCCGAGGCCATAGTTGCTCGTCGGGTGGCGTAGCTTCACCAGGCTTGAGCATCACCTCGCCAGAAGCCAATATTTTCTGGACCAATCGTGTCCGGCTACGACGCACCGACTCTCGTCTGCGAAGATCTTCACTACGCGAAAAGTACCGGCGGCCATCGATCCAAGTCTGCTCACAAACCGAAAAAGTAGACAACGGCGACTTGCTCCAGACGACCAGGTCTGCGTGTTTCCCCGATTCGAGCGAGCCTACATACCGGTCGATGCGTAATTGCCTGGCGGGATTCAACGTGACAAATTTGAGCGCCTCCTGACGGGGCACGCCTCCATACTTCACCGCCTTGGCAGCCTCATGATTGAGATGCCGGGCAAGTTCACGATCATCGGAATTGAATGAGACGACAACGCCCGCGTTGTGCATTAACGCACCGGCATACGGAATCGCATCGTAGACCTCGAACTTATAGGCCCACCAATCAGAAAATGCAGACGCCATAGCACCGTGGCGTGCCAGCGCATCGGCCACCTTGTAGCCTTCCAGAATGTGTTGGAAGGTACCAATCGTGATTTGGAAATCATCGAGCGTGCGAATTAATGCCAGGACTTCATCCTGGCGATAGCTGTGGCAGTGAATCCAACGTTGCCCTCCCAGCACCTCTGAGATTGCTTCCAGTTCGAGATCACGTCGTGGTGGCAACCCCTGCCGCTGCCGTTCCCAATCCCGCCAGCGTTGCTGGTAATCCAAGGCAGCTTGAAAAGTGCCGCGGATAATCTGCTCAACTCCCATCCGTGTCTGTGGATAGCGGGTCGTAAACTCATCACCCCAGTTGCTCTGTTTGACATTCTCTCCGAGCGCAAATTTGATTCCCGCTGGAGCCTCCACAAATTTCAAATCCTCCGGCAATGCCCCCCACCGGAGTTTGATAACCTGATTTTGTCCACCAATTGGATTTGCCGACCCATGGAGGATGTTTGAGGAAGTCACCCCTCCCGCCAACTGACGGTAAATATTGACATCGTTCGAGTCAATAAAATCGCCGATCCGCACTTCCGCTGTGATCGCCTGTGCACTTTCATTCACACCACCATCCGTCGCCATATGTGAATGACAATCAACGATTCCCGGCGTGATGTGCTTGCCCTGACAATCGATTACACGAGTGCCTGGTGGCGTCCGCAGTCGCCGCCCCACTGAGAGGATTTTTCCGCCACCAATCAAGATCTCAGCATTCCTGAGAATACCGCGTTGCGCACAAGTCCAGAGCGTGGCATTCTTGAACAACACATGCTCCGGCTGCTCTGGCTGCTGCAAGACGCCAAAAGCGCCTAACGGATAACGCAGCGGCTCCCGTACCCGCTTTGGCTTGCTCTGAGTGACAGCCGGCTGGGGCGGCTTTTCCCGGTTTGCTCCACCACCTGGCCGCGTAGGGCTGTTGTGAGTTGCCGTGATCTTCTCGGCGACACCATCGGGCCATATTACCTGGCCACGCCCGCTCCACTTCTCTTTCTTGAAGAGCACCAGGGTCAGTCGAGCCACCCCCTTTTGACCGAACGCCTCGGCGTCAAAAATCGCTGTCAACCGATCTCCAGCGGCCGCCAATCGTAGTAACGGTGTCGCAGGAGCGGCATCCGCTGCATCCGGATTTTCGGCACGCCGCACGGCACCAGACAACTTCTCCCCAGCCACAGTCACATCGAGAAGAAGCGGTCGTGTTTCTTGCTGTCCAACTAAACGCCACCGCCCAGCGGGATCGTTCCGGGCCGGAATGTTTTCGTAAGGACGACCGTCGACCCAGGTCTCCAGGACTTTCGTCTTTGTTGCAAAGAGCGCACCATCAGTGAGCAAGAAATTAGCACGCTTGCCAGCGTGTAACGTTCCCAGTCGATCCTCCACGCCAAACAACTTTGCCGGAGTTGTCGTCAGTGCAGCCAATGCCGCATCGGCTGCCAGCCCATGCTGTACCGCTTTACGAACCGCCGCAAGCAAAGACACGGCTTTGGGAAGTCCACTCCGCGTCAACAAAATCGACACGCCAGCACGCGACAGTCGAGCCGGGTTTTCAGGAGCCAGCTCCCAGTGTCGCATACTCTCCAATGACGCATTTAAAGCGGCCTCCGCGGTACCCACGTTAGGGGGCTTGGGAAAGTTCAGCGGCACAATCACCGGCCGTCCCAATGCCTGAATCGCTGATAGCTGCCTGTACTCGCGACCCGATCCACGAATCACGAGATTCAATGAAAATTCCCGCGCAAAGCGGTCCGCACGGAGCGCGTACAGTTCATTCGGCGCATCGATGACGACCAACCTTCCACTTCCTGAATAGGCGCCCAATACCTCCAATGCGAGATCTTGATCGGGGCGTGGCAGTCCGCGTTGACTGCGAAAAGCGGACCAGGCCTGCTGGTACCAATTCGCGTCGAGCATAGTCTGTCGCGCCAGTGCCACCGCACCCATCGGCGAATTCGGGTACGCATTCCGCCCGCGACCACGGGGTACCGTGAGCCGGGCATGTAGTGCCACATCCGGTTCCAGGATCGAAGCCGCCCGCGACGCATCCCCTGTTGCCACCAGAGCGCTGCGGCCCTTGAGAATTCCCTGCGGCGGTGCAATAAGCCGCGTTGTGATTCCCTGGCTGCGCCAGGACGCATTCAAGGTTGGCTTTGACTGATAACGATCCGCTACGCGAACTTCAGGGCGAATGAGTTCGTTCCAATGATGCGCACCCTGAGGGCGGTCGCCCGGAGAAATTTCCAGCTCGCTGAAGCCATCGATCAAACCTGGATAAAGTGTGATACCAGGCCGTGACCAGACTCGGGCATCTGCCGGTATCGGCACGTTGGCCCCGATCGCACTGATCACTCCATCACGAACGACTAACACCCCTTGCTCAAGAACTTCGCCTGGTGCCCTCACGATGCGTACATCTTTCAATGCGTATACTGCAGGCGTATTGGTGCGCAGACCAGCAACCGGCTGCGTATTGTCACTGGCCCTTGCCTGGGCACCCCTGTGGCCAGTAAGCGGAACCTGCTGGAAACCGCAAGCCACAAGGCACATCACCACGACCAAACGACTCGAAAAAGACACGGTAGCACTCCTTGGAGAACGCGGCCTGGCCACAGGCAAGTCGACGCTCTACCTTAGGATGTTAAGCAAATCAGAAAGACGTTTGCCGGATCAAAGGCCTGACGAAGAACGCGCCACGGTCAACGCATTTGCCAGGCTCACTCTCTCTGCCACTCTAACATGGCGAGGTACGATTTTCAGAAAACCCGCTCTGACAGACGAAAAAACGGCTGAAAGGCCTGCTACCGGGCGTCCGCCCCCCCTGGAATCAGGTTGGCGATCGCCTCACGATTCACCGGCGCAATCAGACCACGCTCGGTAATCAGCCCGTGGATCAAGGACGCTGGAGTGACATCAAAGGCTGGATTGTAGACGGCCACTCTGGAGGGTGCTGTTTGCTTACCGAACCCGTGGGTTATCTCTCGAGCATCTCGTTCTTCAATGGGAATGTCATCACCACTGCTTAGCGTCAAATCAAACGTATTCGTGGGCGCAGCAACGTAAAAGGGGATCTGGTGTGCTGCAGCCAGCAGCGCCAGTCCGTAAGTCCCTATCTTATTGGCCGTATCACCATTTGCAGCAATACGATCGGCTCCTGTGACCACAGCCTGAACACGTTCCTCACGCATCACCTGGGCCGCCATCGAATCACAAATCAAGGTCGTATCAATGCCCCGCTGCGTCAATTCCCAGGCCGTTAAACGCGCTCCTTGGAGTAAAGGCCTGGTCTCGTCTACATAAACCTTGAGTTGTTTGCCTTGTTCCTGTGCTGTGAAAAACACCGCCAATGCGGTGCCATATTCGGAGGTCGCCAGGCCACCTGCATTACAGTGGGTCAACACACCCATTCCGTCGGACAGCAATTCGGCACCATGTGTGCCAATTGCGCGACACATCTGACGGTCATCTGCGTGAATCGCGTGTGCTTCTTCCAGCAGCGCTTGTCGGATCTGAATGGTCGATCCTGATCCACGCATTTGCTCAGCGCAGGACTGCATCCGTTGCAAAGCCCAGAATAAATTCACCGCCGTGGGGCGACTCGCCCCCAGCCGCTTGACAACCGTGTCCAGACGCAAAAAAAAACCATCCTCGTCCGCGTCCTCAATTCCCTGCACACCGACACAAACGCCGTAAGCCGCGGCAATGCCAATTGCTGGGGCACCGCGCACACGGAGAGACCGAATCGCTTCCCAAACGGACTCCAGATCTGCACAGGTGTGGTCGACATGTTCCAGCGGCAACCTGGTCTGGTCGAGCAGCACTAACTCGCCATTCCAATCACCCGACCATCGCAAGGTCTCAACCATGGGATACACATCCGACATATCTTCAGTTGCCCTGCGGAAACCGAAACGAAAAAGTTCCGGTAGCCAACCCGCCCGCGGGCAATGCGTGCAGACCGTCGAGCATCAAGAGCCCTCGGCCGCTGCCAGTTTCAAGCCCGGCGCGGCCAACAGCGTAACGACAATCTTGCCGTCTTCGGTGTTCCACACGCGGACCTCACCGTCGAAGCTGCCTGTCGCCAGGCGTTTGCTTCCATCGTGATACGCGGTCGACAAGACCCAGTCTTTGTGGCCTTCATACTTCCGCACTTCTTTATGGCTCTTGCGGTCGTATTGTCGCGCCGATTTGTCCGCCGAACCGGTGAACAAGAAACCGCCACCAGCGGTCAATTTATAGACCTCTTCTCCAAAACTGCCGACGTCAGCAGTCTTTTTACCATCCTCAATTTTCCAACGCTGAACCTTCTTGTCTGTCCCAGCGCTAAACACTTCCTTGCCCTCCGGATGAAAGGCTACGCCTTTCACTGGTTGCCCATGTCCTGAGAACGTCACCTGTAGTTCACCGGTCTTGGAGTCAAAGACCTTTGCCGTCTTGTCACGGCTTCCAGAAGCGATGCGCGCTCCATCAACACTCCAGGCAATCGCCATCACCCAGTCCGAATGACTCGTAATTGTCTGCACAGGTTTTCCGGTAGCGACTTCAAAAACGCGAATGACGCCGTCTGCAGAACCCGCGGCGAGCCGGTCACCCTGGGGAGAGAACGCGACATCCAAAACCACGTCCGAAGTCGACCCCAGCACCCTTACCAGTTCACCGTTTTCAGCATTGAAAATGCGAGTTTCTCCCAGTCGTCCAGGGGTACCACCGCCCACAGCCAGCAACTTTCCGTCAGGACTGTAAGTGATCGCATGGGTGCGCTGACCAATGTTGTGGACGCGTTTGATCAACTTGCCATCGGCGGGGTTCCAAACTGTCAATTCGTGGTAGCCACTGACTGCCAACTGGCTACCATCTGGGCTGAAGGTGAGCGCCGTAATGGGTAACGAATTGGCGTAAACTTCTGGCGGCGAGGGGTGCACTGGAGGTGGCACGATCGTAGCCAGTGCCGCTTTCGGATCGTCACCGTCAAACTTGGCGCCTTCCTCGATCCACTGCTTGATCAGGGCGATCTGCTCCGCCGGGAGTGGGTCACCCTCCAGTGGCATGCGCTCGCTTTCATCTTCCGTGACAATGCGCCGAAACAACTCGCTGGCATCCAACTTACTCGGCGTGACCGCAACTTCATCAGAATCACCGGCCTTGATCAAACGCTCGTAAGCATCAATTCGGTAGCCACCCTCAGCCTTTTTCGGACCGTGACAGGCCAGGCAGTTGTCCAACAGAATCTGCGCAACTTGTTTGCGAAAACTAACTGGCTCCGCCGCCGCCGAGGTCACCAGGCCCGCTGAAACGGTCAACAACACCACGACTGAATAACGCATTGGCTCGATCAACCTGAAAAAGGGAAAACACAAACCATTCCGCCGCGGCGACAAAGACGCGGACTACGCACTCTGCCAGCGACCGGCCTGCGACGCAAACACCGCAAGGCCGGCTCTGGAGGCACACTGCCGAACTAATGCTGGAACAGGAACTCGTTCGTATTCAAGATCGCCCAGCAGATATCTTCCAACGCCATAATTCGGTCAGATCCGGGTGGCAGTTTTTGTTTTGGCAGCTCAGCAAGCTCCTTCTTTAGCGCTTCCAGTTTCTTTTTGGTAGCGTCGTCGAGTGCCTTGACCACCTCTTCATCACTAACCACCAGGCCTTTACCAAACTTCGCCACGAGATACTTCTGCACCTCGCTCCGCTTCCCTTCTGCTGTGAGCACCGCCGTTTTGGCGTCAGCACGCAACGGTTCTGGAACCGTTGCCAACTTAGCATCGAGCAATTTCTGGAAGGCCGGGTCACGAACTGCTTGAACTTGTTTGCCAACCTCTGCGATCTTGGCTTCAAGTTCCTTGTTTTTCTTCGCTGATTCACCATCCTTGGAAGCAATGTGCTGCAAGCTTGCCTCCAATTCTTTGGCCGTTGGTTCACGATTCACAGCAGCCAAATGCAACATTTTGATGATATCGCTGTCCGTTTTCTCCAGTTTCATCAGCTGCCGGAAGCGATTACCTTCATCCCGGAGCTTGTTGTAAATCAACGGCCCGTTGAAGAACTGGATCGCCATACCGAGGTTTGACTCACTCGATCGCTCGCAAGCACAAACCGTCTGGCGTTCTGGCTGGCCAAAGATTTTCAGGAAATCGTGTTTGACCAGATCGGGAGCCGGCAAGTGAGTGGCACGGGTACCCGCGGGCAATCCTGAGAAACTCTCTGGCCGATCGGTGACCTGGCAGATTGCATCCAGCAATTGTTCGGCGCTGAGCAAACGAGGCTGATAATGTGAGAAGTACTTGGTGTCTTCTTCATTCATCGCGTTCGGTTTGAAACTCGCCTGATACGTACGGCTATTCAGAATCGTACGTATCACATGCTTTCGATCATATTTCTGTTCCACAAAGTCCAGGGCCAACGCGTCCAGCAACGCTGCGTTGGAGGGAGGATTCGATTCGCGGAAATCATCCGCCGGCTCAACAATTCCGCGCCCAAGCAGGTGGCTCCAAATGCGGTTCACCTCGATCTTGGCAAAAAACGGATTGTCTGCCTTGGTCAACCAATCGACAAAAGTTTGTCGACGGTCATCGGGATTCGGCTGGTCCACATCACCGGCCAAGGGCAGCCACGGTTTCATTTGCTTCCCGGTACGTGGCTGCGTTACTTCGCCACTCCGTGATACGAAAATAAATTTCTCGCCTGGCCGGCGGCCATTCTTTCGCTGAACGCGATTGAAAAATGCCGCCATCCCGTAGTAGTTGTCCTGAGTCCAGCGTTCAAACGGGTGGTTGTGGCATTTTGCACATTGAAGCCGCGCGCCAAGAAACACCTGGGAGACCGTTTCAACACAATCGTTAGTGTCTCCAGCAGTCCGATAAAAATTCGCCGGAGGATTGGTCAACGTACTACCCGCCGAAGCCAGCAGTTTGCGTGAAAACTGATCGTAGGGCATGTTCTCACGAATCGCGCGTTCAACCCAACGATAGTATTTGTGGACGCCATCGCCACCAACCTGACCGCTGGTCAACCGCAAGATGTCACCCCACTTGAGCGCCCAAAACTTGGAGTACTCGGGGCGATCTAACAGTTCATTGATCAAACGTGCGCGTTTGTCAGCTGCCTGATCAGTCAGAAACCGGCTGGTCTCCTCAACGGTCGGCAAAATACCAATCACGTCCAGATAAGTACGGCGAAGAAACTCTTCGTCACTGCACAATTCCGAAGGCAGGTATTTGAGTTGCTGCAACTTGGCGTAGACATGCTCGTCGACATAGTTGTTGGTAGCCGGGTTCGTCCAAGCAAACCCTTCAATATCGCGTACAAACGTGATGAAAACCGATTCAATAAATTCCATGTAACGAACCACGACAGCAGTTTCACCCCGATCCTGCCCGACAACCAGTCCATCCACCGAAACGTCAGCCACTTCGGTATCAGAACTTGTGTACACCGCCAACTGCGTGATGTCGCGCACCGATCCGTCGGAGAACGTCGCCAGAACACTCAGTTGCTGGGTATGGGCTGGCCGCTTCAGCACTCGGCCCGACGGTGGATAAACCTGAATACTCACACAACGCGGCGCTTCAGGAGGATCCAATCGACACCCCTCCGAAATCCAATCACGCAAGATCGCGTAGGAGGGATCTGTGGAGTGCAACTTCAACCCACCGCCATGGGGCACCTTCATCAAAGGTTTGAGCAACAACAAGCTGGCGGCTGGGTCGAGTGGATTTGTCCTGCGGCCAAAATCCTCGCGAATCAAGGTCAACCGATCCAAAGTCGGATCAAAAGCCCGCAAAGAAAGGCGGAACCCACCTTTGCCACTGGGGGAGCCGTGACAGGCACCTGCGTTACAACCCTGCTTGGAGAGCGCCGCCAACGTCCCGTATTCAAAACTCACCGGCTCCGGCTGGCCCTGGCCACTGACGGCTACAGCCACTTTAGCTTCCTGGCCGCCGACTCTGACTACGATTTCGGCTGCCCCATCACCTTGTGGAGCCACACGTGCTGCAGTGATCTTTACAATCGCTTCATCGGAAGACACAAACTCGGCAACTCGGGTGAGATCCTGCAGTATGCCACCCGCATAATGGCCCGTAACCACGAGCTGCATCCGCTGCCGTGGCCCGGTCAATTTGATCTCGGCAGGATAGACCTCGATCCGCTCTGGCGTCCCCACCTCTACGGCCTCCAAATCATCCTGACTCAGGGCCACTGATGCCAACATTGTCCAGCACAAGGCGCCCGCCGCCATGCAAGCCATCCCGTGTATCAGCGATGTAGCGGTCCGTTGCATACCTGATCCCCTTCACCTAGGAAATTCGGAACATCCGAATAGTTTATACGATCTGTCAATAAAAGCTCTAACCGATGCCGTCGCCGGGTATCGATCCCCAGCCACCAGCAACACTCATTCAAAACTAACTCGAAAACCACTTGCCGCGACCGCTGGCTACGACTGCTAACCTTTAGTCACTTCGATCGCAGCCGGAGCGCTGACCGCCTTGATGTCCTGGCCCGAGTACTTCGAGGCCGCTTCTACCGTCAGCTGGTCAAACTTTACAGCCGCCGCATCACCGGCGGCCGTCAGTTCCACTTCAATCTCGTTCTTGTCTGCGGGGATCGTAAACTGCTCTGCAGTCGTCACCCCCGGAGGTAGCTTGGTGAATTTCACCGTAATTGGCTGCGGATCGGTGCCCTTGCGGACCGCCGTGATTTTCACCTTCTGCGTCTTGCCCGCCGCCACAGCACCAGCCGGCGTCAAGGAAACGGCGACCGGGTCAATCACCTCCACGGGCAACGTGTGCACTACTGTCTGGCCGCGGCCCATTTCACCGTAGCAAAGCAATTTAAGCGCCTGCCGCCCCAGCGGAAGGTCCTTGGGGCCGCTCAACGTCAGGTTGTATTTATCCTTCTCCTGTTTGACTGCCAAAGTAAAACCGGCCGGCAGTTCGCTATGGGCAACCGTGATCCCCGCCTTGAAATCCTTGTGCTTGCGTTGCAGCGTGAATGCCCACTGGGTAGTCCCCAAAGCGCGAGCAAAGTGAATCACTTGCTTGTCAGTGGCAACATCAAAGAAGGGCCCAGCTTTATTGCCCGTCACCACGGTCAACAAACCGTCGGTCCAAGCGGGCGGATAAATCATTTGCTGGCGTTTGGTCCGGACATAGGCAGCAGTACGCAGCGTACGTGTGACTTCGCGACCGTTGATAGTGGCCCGCCCCACTAACCGCAGCACCCGCAGATCACCCGGCTTAAAATGAGGGGGAACTGCGACGATCACCTTGGCAGCAGCTCCTTTTGCTGGAATCGTCGCATTAAACAGCTCAAACCCCTCGGCATCACCTTCCAAGGTCAACACAACAGGGCCGTCATACCCCTGACGGGCACATTGTACATCCAGGGCAAAAGCTCCGTCGTGAATTGGTGTCAGGAACTTATCTTTGGTGTTCTTGTCATTCTTGATAGCGAGCGAAAACGAATTCCCGTTTTCAATCTCCACGCGGTAGCCAAAGCCAGGACCACCACGCTTGAGCAAATCTTCAACAACTAATTGATAGGTGCCAGTTTCCGGGATCACCAGGCTGACAGTCTGCTCTTCCTCACCCGCCACATTCGTCTGGCCGACGACGCCGCCATCCGGCTTCTGCAGTTGCACATAGGCAATCATCGGGGAACCAAGACTGCGCGACTTTGTGCGGAGCGTCAAACGCTGTCCTTTAGTTGCCAAAAACCGGTAATAGTCCTGGTCTTTCTCTGAACTGAGAACACCGTTCACGGCACAGGAGGTCGCCACCTGGGTTGCGGTCTCTTTATCATTATTGGGCTCAGATTCCACCACCTCTGGAAGCGAACTGGTCGCTAACTGGGCCAAGGCACTCGATTTGCCACTCGGAAAACGTGCCGCTACCCCAACCTGACCACCGCTGCCGCTATTGCCGACCGTCAGCAGCACAGGCTCCACACCTTCTACCGCCGGACCGGAAAAACCAAACTGGGTGGTTGAACCAACCCGCCCGCCCAGTGGGTACGCCGTGCTGACGAGTGGAAAATCGCCAACACGGAGGCGATAACGGGCACCACCGGCAAACTTGCTGTCCGCCACTTCGACAATCACATCACCGTCTGCCTGGGCAATATGGCTCAAACGACAATCCGCACCGAGGGCGGGATCGTCATCGGCGACCGCAATCTCCGCACCGGTTGAAGTCAAGAGTCTCAACACAGGGTCAAACGTTGAACTGATTCGTCCGGCCAGCACCTCTACGCTGATGCGTTGCCCCGCCTTTAAGGCAACTTTGTAATAATCGAGTACCACTCCGTCGCTGACACCATCAACACCAATCGGAGTATTGAGCACTTGGGCCTGGGCAAGTTCATGATTCTTGCCGTTATCGGCAACACTACCGAGGTCATCCACCACCAGGAAGAGCGGGTCACTTCCCCCCGCCGCATTCCCAACCACAACACCGCCGATGCCAAACGGCACCGCCGCGTCGAGCGTGATCTTGCACTTCAAGTTTTTGGCATCGCCCCCCGCGAGTTCGACTTTCGCGGGAAAACTCGTCCAGACTTCCAAAGGCCCTGTGAGCTTGTCACCGTGTAATGTCAACTCAACCGTCTTGCCCGGTGTCACCGCCCGTGGCGTGGAATGCGTGACGCTGGGCTGTGCCAGGAGCGTGGAACTTGTCAGCAACACGCCGCAGAGGAAACAAAAAGTGCGGTTCATCAGGGTAAGACCTCTGCTGGAGGATCGGTGGGAAGTCGAACGGAATAGTCCGCGGACAATCTGCCGTCGAGGGGTCTATTCTGGACCATTCAACACCATTCGTCAACAAAAGCAGGGGGGCGGCGCATATTGAAGCCACCTGCTGGAGGGGTCCAAGGCAGCGGACTGCGGAGCCAACGGCTCCAGTGCCTTCATTGATCGTTCCCGCGCATCGAGAGCGCAGGCCTGGCAGGACCCTACTATGAAGCCGCTTCGGCTGTCTTGATTAGACGCTGCAGGCGCGACTTGGTGCGGGCCGCGGCATTGGGATGAATCACCCGCTTGGCACCTGCCCGATCGATCTTACGCTGCGCCTGTTGGAACAAATCCTTGGCGGTATCGATGTCACCCGAAGCGACTGCCTCGCGAACTTTACGAATCTGGGTCCGCATTGTCGACTTGGTGGCACGATTGGCTCCGCGGCGGTCAAATGACTGGCGTAGGCGTTTCTTGGCACTTCTCGAATTCGGCATCAGCTGGTCTCTGTCGTCACGCGGAAAGACTTGTTTCTTAGGCTCGCAAGTACGGGCCAAGCCTACTTTATGGCGAATTCAACTGAGTTTGTCCAGACGCCGACGGGCATCCGCGTACTCGGGCTCCAAATCAACCAGCTCCTCCAGATGTGTCCGGGCGACATCTTCCTGGTCCAAACCGACCGCCAGCACGCTGGCGCGGTACAAGGCGAGTTTTCGATCCGCGAGCTGTGTTGGCTCGTGGCCACGTGTGTGATCCAACGCCTGCAGATAGCAACGGAGCGCCTCGGCGTAATGTCTCTGGTACTGCAGACATTCCCCTTCAGCGACGAGCGCGCGGGCCTGTAATTCAGACGCCGCACCCGCTGCCTGGAAACAAGCCGCCGCCTGAGAGTAATTCCCCAGGTTTTTGAGTCGCAAACCCAGTTGATAGCGTAATTCATGGTCTTGCGGCGCCAGCTGGCTGCGCCGACTGTAGATATCGAGTTCCAACCGTTTCAGCTTTTCCTGGAGCCCCTCAACCAGGTCTTCTGCCTCACTACCCGGGTGATCCATTGCCCGCTGCTCGGCAATCGCCAACCGTTGCTGCATCCGCAGAATGGTGGCGTCCTCCCAGAGTTCCAGAACCGCCGGCGCATGCCCCGAGACAGGCAACGCCTTTTCCAGCACCTCTTCCGCGTCCTGATAGCGGCCGTCCGCAGTATGCACTTCGGCCAGCTGTACATAATGGTCAAGGTTGCCCGGTTCCTCTCGGACCGCCTGCTCCAGCCGCTGGCGGGCGGTGAGAGGAATCACGCCAGGGTGCCGTCGTGCGCCGCTGTCGCGTTCTGGCTCGGACACCGGCGCGTTCACCACAGCAGATGAGGACCGCGTCAGTTTTTTTTCGGCGTCGGCAGGAACGCGCTTTCGGGTGGCGCGGGGAGCACCTACACGTTCAATGAGTGGCTCGGCATCCGCGAATCCCGCCGGCACACGATGCTTCTCTACCGTGAGCGCCGAAATCATCTCGGCAGCTTCTACGTCACCGACCTGCAGATCTTCAACACGGTGCCAGCAGAGGATCGCCTGGTCAAACTGGCCCATTCGCATCAAAGCGTGGGCACAATATTTCGTCACAACCACATCACGGGCATGCCCATCCAGCGCATTCTTCAAGTACCGCAATTCCGGTTCGTTGTAATGGTAGGCGGCACAGGCGTCAGACATAGCACGGAGCACAGGCCAGTCCCAGGGATTGCGATACAGCAACTGCGGTCCAAGTCGTAATACCTGATCCCAATCACCCCGCGCCGCCGCTTTCTTGAACGGCCCGCGACGACCTCGCCACCAAAACCGTGCTCCCCGCAGATTGTGTTCGTATTTCAATTGCAAATTGTCAAGAAAAGCATCGACAAACAGCAGGTTTCCCGGTTCGCTGACGACACACTCCAGAAACATCGTGTGCGCATACTCGCAATCATACGGCTTACCGCCTGCCTCTCGGACGAGCTTCATGCCGTGTTCATAGCAACGCTGCAACTTGTGTCTTAGCGGTGGCGAAACCAGATGCGGCGGCGGCCCCTCCACAGCTGTTGATCTGGCCTCCGCAGGCTGCCGGCTGCCGTCGTTGGTGAACTCAATCGCCATGGGCTATTCTGCAACTCCCTCGGGGCGAGTACCCGCGGCAAACGCAGCTACCTGCTGGCATGGGAAACCGCGTTACGGGTAGACTTGCGACAAAAACGCAACCTCTCCTGTCACCAGGCCCCCCACCTCGCGACTCCCGCCGGACTCTCGACCGCTCGCGAGAAAAACGCAGCGACGAGCAGAACGATCGTTACGAACAAGGGCCCCGCAGTCGGATTCAATCTGAAAACACTTCCAGTTTAGCTTTTCACAGGCACGCTTGAAGAGGGTTACCAGGTATGAGGCACTCACCGATCTGGCAATGGTATGTCCTGGTTTGGATGCTAACTCCCTGGAATTTTGCCGAGAGCGAAGAGCCGCAATACGAGCTGATACTCCGCGGTGGAAAAATCATCGACGGCACCGGTAATCCCTGGTTTGCTGGAGATATCGGAATAAAAAACCAGCGTATTGTGGCCGTCGGTCGGATTGGTTCTGGACGTGGACAGCAGGAACTCGATGTACGAGGGCTGGTCGTCGCGCCCGGGTTCATTGACATGCATTCGCACTCTGACACGCTTTTGCTGCAGGATGGAAATGCCCAAAGCAAAATCCGCCAGGGAGTCACAACCGAGGTTCTCGGCGAGGGCCGTTCGATGGCGCCACGCGTGGGCAAGTTGTCACCTCGGGCCATTGAAATACAAGGAAAGGTCCACCAGATCGCATCCTTGGAAGATTATTTCGAGATGGCAGAGACCGCGGGGATTGCCACCAACGTGGCCTCCTACGTAGGCCTGGGAACGGTGTGGCGCTGCGTCATGGGCGACACGTTCGAGAGACCCACACGTGATCAGGTCGAAACGATGAAACAACTGGTCACGCAGGCGATCCAGCATGGTGCGTGGGGGCTCTCCAGCCAGGTCATGATGCCGCCCGGCTCCCTGGCCACAACTGCTGAAATCATCGAACTCTGTCGTGCAACCGCTGCACAAGGAGGAATCTATTCCACCCACATTCGCAACGAGGGAACAGGTGTTTTCGCGGCTGTCGAAGAGGCAATTCGTGTCGCGGAAACCGCCGCACTCCCGGTTGATATTATTCACTTGAAGATTGCTGATCAGCAATTCTGGGGGCGCATGAACGAGTTGATCGCCTTGATCGAAGCGGCCCGTCACCGTGGGGTCAACGTCCAGGCAAATGTCTACCCCTACACGAGAGGCAACAACAACTTGTCAAGCATTATCCCACCCTGGGCCCATGAGGGCGGTCGAGGCGCCATGCTGGAACGCCTGCGTGACCCCGAAGCTCGCCAACGTATGAAACGCGACATCTTGCAAGGGCTCCCTGGCTGGTACAACCACTTCACCGCCATCGGGGGAGACTGGGGCCGCATGCTGGTCAGTGGGAACAATCGTTTCAAGGGCCTGACGATGGACCGTGTAATGGCACTCCGTACACAGGGTCAGGAAAGCCCTGATCTCCTCGAAGAATTGTTCGACCTGCTGATTGAAGAAGGCGGCTCGGTCGGCACGGTTTACGCCCATCACACCGAACGCGATATGAAGCTCGCCCTGCGCCAACCCTGGTGTTCCATTGGTTCAGATGGCTCTGCCTATGCGATTTCCGGTCCACTGCGTCGAGGGCACCCACACCCACGCAACTTTGGCACCTTTCCACGTGTGTTGGGGCGGTATGTGCGGGAGCAACAACACCTTCGACTCGAAGACGCGATCCGTAAAATGACTTCGCTGAATGCCAATAAATTAGGATTGCAGCAGCGCGGGCTGCTGGTCCCTGGCTACTGGGCAGATGTGACGGTGTTTGACGCCCAGCGGGTCATGGATCGAGCCACTTTCACCGAACCTTTTCAATACAATTCGGGAATTGAGTTCGTAATCGTCAACGGAGAGTTGGTCCTTAGTCGAGGACAACACACAGGCAAACGACCGGGGCGGGCTTTGCGCAAACCCCCTGTCTCTGAATCTTGAAAACGGTCCGGCGTGCCCGACATCAAGGGCATCTGGACAGCGACCTGATCATTGGTCCAGGTAGACCTCGGTGCTCTCCTCTTTGCGCACCGCAACCCGCTGGACCTGGTCACTGGAGAGCTGGACACGCATCACTTGCCCGCCTGCCTCCCGACCACGCACACGAATGCGAAACACCACTGTTTCCTGTGCGGCCAACGAAGGTACCGTCCCAAAGCCGACTTGCTGGCCTTCGCTGGTGTTGGTCACGGTCGCAGGTCGCGGCCCCTGACTGCCAAGGTACTCCATGCCTGGAGGCAATAAGGCAGCAACACGAATGCTCGCTTCCGGCTTGGTGCCCGTGTTATGCACTTCAATCAAATAGGCCGTCTCACTGCCGACCTCAATGGGATCTTCCAGGTCTTTCACCGTAAACAGTAATTCGGCTCGGCGATTGACTTGCAAAACGCGTTGGCTGGTTGCCCGCGCTCCCAGGTCTCCCTCGGCGGTCAGACGCAACGCCTGGTCACCAGGTAACACCGGTAACATCGTCAAACTGAGCAGAACCTCACCGCCGGGGGCAATCGTATCAATCTGCCAGGAGACAATATTTTCATCCCGCAAATACTGGCCCGACTGATCGGCCCGGGCAAACTCCAGACCTGCTGGCAAGGCCGCGTCTACGCGAACATTACGGGCCGCCGCGGTACCTGGATTCGTTACCGACAACGACATGGTGGCAGCACGTTCCAAATAACGGCGTTTGGGTCCCTCGGCCTTCACACGCAACTGAGGAGCACGCACCTCGACAGGAACCTCCTCCTGGACCATCGCCTGACTTTGGGATCGAACGGCAATTGCGACGGCCTGCCGTGCGCCTCCCTGGGCAGCTTCCACTGCGAGCTCCATGCTGGCAGACTCGCCCGGCCGCAGATCTCCAAGCGCATTCTCCAGCTCGTTGCCGGCAGGATGCGACAACGCCGCGGGCAAATCCACTTCCACGGTGACGTCCCGGGCCGTCCCACTGCCACGATTGGTCACCGTCATTGACATCGTAGCCCGGTCACCCACCAGCATCGGACCGCCAAGAGGAGCCAGCTGGATCTGCAAATCTGCCCGTGTCGCAACCGTCCGCACGGAAGCCTGGGCGTGGAAAGTCACTTGGGCAACACTACCGATCTCACCCTCTGCGGTTGCCACCAGGCTTAAAGAAACCGTCTGCTCCTCTCCTGGCTGGATCGTACCCAGTTCCCAGATCAACAGGCCTTGTGGATTCCGTTGTGGTGCCGGTTTAGTGCGTGACAAGTCTAGTTGTGTCTTCTCGGGAACCTGATCGACCACGCGCACACCGTGTGCTGCCACAACGCCCGCGTTGCGCACACGGATCTGGAAAAAAGCCGGTTCACCAACGGTAATTTCCGTCGGCGCCCATTTGTCGATAATTAAGGACGGCGCCTGCTCGCCCTCCAGCGCACGCTTCCCAGGACGACTTGCCGTCACCTGTGGATCCGCTTCGACGATCGATTCAACCGCAGCGACACGCGCCGTCTCTGATGTTGCCAATGGCTCTGGCAGTTCCACAGTGCCCGAAACGGACGTGGGTGCAGCGAAAGCGTCCCGAGATTTTGCCTCTGCAATTGCCGACCTTTCCAAGGGCAAGCCGGATGGCCAGGGCCGCGTGCGTGTTTCGTCTCCCGTGGGATCGACTGGGGCCAGGGGTTGCCCGTCCAGAGGTTGCCCGTCCAGGGGTTGCCCGTCCAGGGGTTGCCCGTCCAGAGGTTGCCCGTCCAGAGGTTGCCCGTCCAGAGGTTGCCC
>PBOG01000263.1 GCA_002724245.1 Planctomycetaceae bacterium | reverse complement strand
GGCTGGTTTCTCGGCTGGTTTCTCGGCTGGTTTCTCGGCTGGTTTCTCGGCTGGTTTCTCGGCTGGCGGGGACGCACGCTTCTCAGCTGGCTGCTGGGGCGATGTGTCCGGCCCCGCAACGTCGGGTGTCTGCGGCGAATCTGTCACATCTGTCGGAACCTCATCTGCCGGTTCAAAGGCCATGGGTGCCTGCTGGACTGCTGGGTCGGAACATCCGCCCAGTGCCAGTAAACCGACAAATACCACCAAACAAAATTCGCTCAGATAGCTGCGAAAAACGGCCATGGAATACTCCAGTCGACCAGAACGTGTTGCCCCACCTGCGTCACATCGTAGCCCACTTCGCCGCAGCCGGAAACGACCCCGATAGAAACGGTCAGCGCCAAGCTCGCTGGCAGCAGCAGTATGCAGAAGGGCAACCGATCGAAAGAACAAGCACGCCGTTTGAATCAACGCGCGACAACTGCTGCCGGGAACAAAACCACTCTTACCTGGCAGCAGGGTAGATACGACGAGGCCATCGAGCAGAACAGGGCCAGATGGATACGTTACTCCAGATCCTTCAGAAAGCGTTTGAGATCCTCATCCATCGTGGAATCATAGAAGGACTGCGTACCGCTGTCTGAACCGTTCAATTCGGGTGCAACACTGAAGTCAAGAGAATCGGGCCGTGCAGCGGGTGCCGGCGCAGGATGTACATCCGCAGTCGACTCGCCACCTTCCCGTTGCGGCTCAACCACATCCCTCGTTTCTTCTCCGGATACTGCAGGCGGCACCTCCGAGCCCTCGTCGCCTTCGACCTCGGCTACACCATCTGCTGCCAGCACGGTCGCCAGAGGAATCTCATCCAGTACCGGAATATCGGCGTCACCAATAACTGGAACGTCAGTCGCCAGTGGCGCCGCTTCAGGCAACCCAGCTTCAGGCAACCCAACTTCAGGCAACCCAACTTCAGGCAACCCATCTTCAGGCAACCCATCTTCAGGCAACCCAGCTTCAGGCAACCCAGCTTCAGGCAACCCAGCTTCAGGCAACACCTCTTCAGGCAACACCGCTTCAGGCAACACCGCTTCAGGTGACCCGGCTTCAGGTGACAGGTCAAATGCCATGGGAAGATCTGAAACACTTAACTGAGAATCCCCCCCAGCGTCTCCATCCACAGGGGCCGGCAACTCCGACTCCGGAGAAGTTGTCAGCGATGGCGTTCCTTCCCGAATCTCGGGGAATTCTTCGATCACAGGGCGTACTGTTCCCATAGGGTCAACCGGGTGATCATCAGTCTCCGACTGGCCCTCAAAGGCCACAGGAAGTTCCGCAACACTCACGCTTGAATCTTCCGCCGCTGCGGGGAGATCCGCCGGCACAGCGGCTACCTCGGACTGAGGCGCAAACAGGTCGGTGGCGACCTCATACTCCGCCCGAAACGTCACGGATCCGACGGTCAACAACTCACCTGAAGGCAATTCGGCCTCAGATACACGCTCATTCCCCACGTAGGTCCCATTCAACGAACCCAAGTCGCGCACCAATAACCGACCCTGGTGTTGAACGATCTCACAATGCAAACGACTCACCAGAGGGTGAGGTAGCGGAATCGACGCCTCATGGCCCCGCCCCAGCACCACCGGCGGTCGAATTACTAGCTCCGTGGCCTGAGCGGCACCGCCAACGACAACTAGTTTGACTTGATTCACGAACCGATCCTCCAAGGCCTGACTGACCTGATTTCAGTCTATCCCGGACGTCGTTTTCAGGCAAATCACTCGACGCAAGACCCTGCTTGGACAAGCCTTACAGCTCCACCGTGATTTCTCGTGGGACGGCAAAGCGACCTGGACACCCGGAAATCGTTCGGTTACTCTCCGCCCCCTCTTCGCAGCAACTATCGATCCTCTTTCAACGCCGGTTTTTGTGTAAAAAACCAGTCGCTTCTGCTCACTATGCTTGCCCTCACGCGATGGAAAGACTTGATGCTCCCGCTGGCAGTTGTTGCCAGCGTGCTTGTGCTATTGGTCCCACTTCCGACCGCGCTGATGGACCTGTTGCTTATCGCCAACATGGCACTGGCAGTGATTGTACTGTTGCAGGCGGTGAACATACGCACCCCCCTGGAATTCAGTATTTTCCCCTCATTGCTACTGATCACGACAACGTCCCGACTCGTCCTCAATGTCGCCACCACAAGATTGATTTTAAAGCAAGCACCCGAAGACCAGTTGCTTGCCGCAGGACAAGTCATTTTCGCCTTTGGAGAGTTTGTAACTGGCGGTGATGTCGTCGTCGGCGCTACCATTTTCCTGATCATCGCCGTGATCCAATTCGTCGTCATCACCAAAGGTGCCAATCGAATCAGCGAAGTCGCAGCCAGATTTGCCCTCGACGGGCTGCCCGGCCGTCAAATGGCGATCGATGCGGACTTGCAAGCTGGAGTCATTGATGAGAACGAGGCCGTGCGACAACGGGAGAAAATCACCCGTCAGGCAGATTTCTACGGGACCATGGACGGGGCAAGCAAGTTTGTCCGAGGCGATGCCATTGTCGGAATGGTCATCATCGGGGTGAACATTATCGGGGGACTGCTGATCGGTATATTCAGCGCCGGCATGGCTCCCTCCGACGCAATTGGGCTATTCGTCAAACTAGCCATTGGTGATGGCCTCGTCAGTCAAATCCCAGCGTACCTGATTTCCCTCGCAGCTGGTTTGATCGTGACACGCAGCACCGAATCGTCGAACCTACCAGCTCAGGTGCTGCAGCAGCTCTTCTCTCGTCCACGGCCACTTGCGATCGCCGCGTGCTTTCTGGGCCTTCTGTTATTCACGCACTTGCCAGTCTTGCCACTGTTCGTGCTGGGAACCGGTTGTGCGGGGCTAGCATGGGTTCTCGTTCGTCAGAAAACGCAGGAATCGACACCCACAACCAAACCCGCACCAGCAACTCGACACAATCGTTCTCAGCGTATCGAAGACTACCTGGCCGTGGATCCACTCGAGCTGGAACTGGGCCTTGGCCTGGTTGCTCTGGCACGTTCTGACCACCACGCCGGCCTGCTCAAACGCATCTCGAAGATCCGCCAGCAAGTCGCTGGCGAAATTGGCATCGTGCTACCGGGTGTCCGCATTCGGGACAACCTCGGCCTCGCGCCACAGTCATACCGGTTCAAAATTGGGGGTAGTGAAGTGGCGCGCGGCACCATCTACCCCGATAAGCTTCTCGCGGTCGGCAGGCAACCGGATGTCCAGCTCATTGCAGGCGAACTCGCTGAAGATCCGCAATCAGGGCAAACAGCCGTTTGGATCGAACATTCCCAGCGCAGCCAGGCCACAACCTGGGGTTACCGTTTACACGAACCTGTAAGCGTCCTGGCTACCCACCTCAAGTCGCTGGCACTGCAACATGCTGACGAGTTGCTGACACGTGATGCAACAAGCCACTTGATCAACGAGTTGCGCAAGACTTCACCTGTCGTTATCGATGAACTTATTCCGGGCCTCATGAAATTGTCTGCAGTTCAACAAGTGCTGCAACTACTGCTTCGCGAGGGAATCACCATTCGTCCACTAGAAACGGTGCTGGAAACACTTGCGGATCATGCTGATTCAATATCCGATCCCAGGCAACTTGTAGAACAAGTCCGCCAACGCCTGGCACGTACCATTTGCGACCGCTACCGGGACGAAGAACAACGCATGTCCGTGGTTACCCTTGATCCAAATCTCGAAGACACGCTGGCCAGCGATTCCAGTTCCAGCGAAATAAACGACCTGCGCGGGATGGACCCCGATTTCGTCGATCAACTTTGCCAGCAGTTGACGGAAAGCGTGGCACCGTTGGTTTCGGCAGGTAAACCCCCCGTCTTGTTGGTACAGGCTACGGTACGTTCACGGTTACGAAACCTTGTCGTGGGCCGTATCCCAGGTCTGGTGGTATTGAGTTACGAAGAAATCACATCCGATACCTGGGTCGAATCGATCGATTCTGTTTCGATGGAGGCTCTGGTTGCCGCATGAGCCAGCGCATAACCAAATTGCGGCGAGCCTATCCCGTCAGAAGCTCCATGCCAGCAGGATCCCACCTTTCCGCCCTTTTTCAGCCCGTCTTCTTTAACGGCCGTTACCCCTTCCCACAGAGTTGATACTCAACGCCACATACCGCACCGGCTTCTGCTACCCAACGAAAACGCAAAACCTATGACTGAAATGCAAGTGAAGACCTATCGCGCACCTTCCATTCAGGACGCTCTACAGATGGTGCGTGCCGATCTGGGACCCGACGCAGCCGTTTTGCAGACTCGCGAAATCAAACGCAGCTGGCTGAGCTGGTTTGGCAAAGGTCCTCAAATTGAAGTCTCCGCAGCTCGTGGACTGGCAATTCCCAGTCAGCTCCAACACCCCACACCAGAAAACTCTGACACCACCCAGCGTTCGCTGATACCAACCGTCGATGGGCAGGATTTCCGTACTGTTTTTCGCGAGTCCCTCAAAGGACAGACCCCAAGTCTGCAAACTGTGGTTGAACAACTTTCTCGTGATTCTGTGCCAGCCTCTCGCCACGACTTGCCTGAATCGCTTTTTCATTTGTTCACCGATTTGATTGAGGCTGAGGTGAGTGAGGATCTGGCTCGCGAATTGATCGAACATGTACGTTCCGAAGTATCCAATGGTGAACTTGGCGACCCCCTGCTCATGAAAGCGAGGATCTCGCGCTTGATAGAACAGGAAATCCAAGTCACGGGTCCCATTCAAGCCACGGCGGGACAACGCCGCCTGGTGGCCCTGGTCGGCCCCACCGGTGTCGGTAAAACTACCACGATTGCCAAATTAGCAGCGAACTTTCATCTACGTGAACGTCTACGCGTAGGCCTGATTACCGTCGACACCTACCGCATCGCAGCAGTTGAACAACTCCGCACTTACGCGGACATCATCGACTTGCCCATGGAAGTAGTCGCTACACCCAAAGAAATGAGAGCCGCCGTACAGCGTCTCTCTGACCTCGATTTGATCCTGATGGATACGGCCGGACGCAGTCCGCATGACGAAGTCAAAATCCAAGAACTGAAATCGATCCTCGCCGAAGCCAACGCCGATGCGATTCATCTCGTTCTCAGCAGCGTATCCAGTGAATCCGCAATGCGCAAAACGGCAGCCAAATTTGCCGCTGTCGGTATTACCTCGGTCATTCTCACCAAGCTCGACGAAGCGACTGGGATGGCCGCCCTGGTGCCTCTATTGAGAAGCTGCAAACTGCCTCTCAGCTATGTCACCAACGGACAGAATGTTCCCGACGACATTGAGCCGGCTGATAGCCAGAAACTCACTCGCCTTGTTCTGGGGAGCGAAGCACATGCGTGACCAAGCGAGCACATTGCGGAAACTCGTCCTGGATACCGCCCGTGAAGAACACGGTACGAAAATCCGTGCGCCACGTGTGATCGCCATCGCGGGAGGTCGTCCTGGCGTCGGGGTCACCACGCTCGCACTCAATCTCAGCACCGCGCTGACAGCGCGCGGATTGCGTGTCCTGCTGGTCGACACTGACCTGCATCCAACCGCAGAAAATACTTCTCTGGCCGACTATTGCCAGATTGTTCCGGCCGACACCATAGCCGACGTGCTGAGTTTTCGGCGAGACGTTCACGAGATTGTTCACTCAGGGCCAGACGGAATCCAAATCGTACCTGGTTCTCCCGTCGCGCAACCCACGGTCTCCAGCACCGCGTTGGACCGACTTCTGAACCAGTGCAGAGCTATGGGCAGGCACGCGGACCTGGTCATCCTCGACGTCGGAAGCTATGTCGATTCAAGCATGCAGCAATGCTGGGAACAAGCAGACGAACTCGTGATGGTCACGACCCCTCAGCCCAACGCAATCATGGATACGTATGCCACTCTGAAAAGTATCACCCCAACACCTTCCCAACAGCCGATTTACTGTACCGTCAATCAGACTTCCTCAAACGTAGAGGAATCCCAGACGGTCTTCGAACGCCTGGACCGCTCCTGCCGTCGTTTTCTCCAATTTGGCATGCATGAGTTACCAGCCATACCACGTGCCCCTGAACTACAACCATGGACCGTTGACTACACACGTAGCAACGCTGCGGACTGCCCTGCAACGACCGCATTACGATTGTCAGCCGAAATGCTTGCAACTCCGAATGCGACTCACCATGAAGCAGCATAGCCCGAGCATGCCAACTTCATTTAATCCTTACTTGCACCCCAATTGACCTAAACTTCACATGCCGAATTGTCGATATGTCGATTGCGTATTCCCACAAATTTGCAACCGAGCAGGTCCCATCAGGATCTTCGGAGTGCCGCCACAAGTTGGCACCCAATGAACACCACCATGACCTGAAACAACCTCAAACAACCTGAATATCGAAGACGGCCTTCTGCAGGACGCAACCGGCCGATATAGCACGATCACGGAGGATTGCATGGCGTTAACGACCGCAACTGATGCCGAAGTTGATATCGCGAGCATCTGGCAACAGTACAAGGCAGTTCCGGACCCCTTGTCCGAGCAAGAACGCCGTCAAATGCGCAACTTCCTTGTAGAACGCTTTCTGCCGTTAGTGAAATACAACGGGGAACGAATCTGGTCTCGCCTGCCAGAAGGCGTTGAACTCGATGACCTGATCTCAGCGGGTGTTTTCGGTTTGATGGATGCCATCGAGGCCTTTGACCTCAGCCGCGGCGTCAAGTTTGAAACATACTGCGTCCCCAGAATCCGTGGGGCCATGTTGGATGAGCTACGTACCATGGACTGGGTGCCGCGTCTGGTACGGTCTAAAGCCAGCAAGCTCGGCGAAGCGACCAAAACGCTGGAAGCCAGGTTGGGACGGCATCCGTCCGAACAGGAACTCGCGGAGCACATGCAGCTAAGCGTCAAGGAATTGGAGAAAATGATCCTCGACGCCAACGCGGTTCATTTGATCAGCCTGAACAAGAAATGGTACGAAACCGACAGTTACAAGGATGTGCGAGAAATCGACATTCTGGAGGACAAAAAAAGCGACGACCCGACTCGCCGTGTCAATCAGAATGATTTGATGCGACTGGTAACCAAAGGGCTCAATCGCAACGAACGGTTGATCATTATCCTCTACTACTACGAAGAGCTGACGATGAAAGAAATCGGCACTACGCTCGATTTGAGTGAAAGCCGCGTCAGCCAGATGCACAGTAGTATCGTGCAGCGTCTGAAAAAACAACTCACACGACGACGCCCCGAGTTTGGCACATAACGCGTGTTCTATCCGAGGGCCGTCGCGCGTCAGCAATTCGTGCTACGGCGTCCTCGTAACAGAGACGGCACGACAACATCACTTCTGTGTCGTGTCGCCTGGATCGACACTGTCTTGACTTTCAATACGAACAGTGATCGTGCCTTTATTATTTGAGAGTTGCCTCGATGGTTCGTTGATTGCGAGATAAAGAATCGAGTCTTTCTTTGCCATCAGTGTTCCGGACCGTCCTATCGCGACCGGTTGAAACTGTGGTGTTGCCGACTCTTCATCACCGGTAGGCACTGTCGCTGCCAGCAGCATGCCCAAGGGGCGTCCCCGGTGATAGCGAATCGTAACGCCATTGGGCTCACACCACCAAACACGTGGCTGATCGTCAAGCTGATACCGGCCCTCTGCCACCAGCGTATAGGTCCTACCCGCGACCACTCGCCAACCGGTCGACTGCCACCCTCGATCAGTCGCCACCTGCGCCACGGCACCATCGACGGGCAACTCCTCTGAACTGCGCCGCACGAACGCTGAACGCGGTATGTCATAACCGTAGTGCAGCTCTTCAATGAACAACCGCCATTCCTGCACCAGATCAGACCACTCGGACTCCAATTGCTGCAGGAACCGTGCTGAAAAGGCAGGTGACAAATCCTGTGCCTGATGCTGCAACCCGCGGAACGCCGCCTGCCACCTGGGATGAAAATCAAGAAATGCTGATACTGCCCAGGACCAGGCGTAAGGCTCAACCTCGCGATGCGAGCGCGGCCCATAATGGAAAATCTGCTGGAGCGAAACAGCTCGACCGGCAGCGATTTGATCCCGGATAATGCGAATCCTTCCCCATCCCGGAGTGGCCTGAACGTTCGCTGGCATCTGACGCAAAGCCAGACGCTGATCCCTCCACGTATGGGTCGCGAGCAGTTCCGCCACACCCTCCATATACCAGGGCGGACCAGCACCACCTAATTGTGTTTGCATAAACCCGTGGGTTCCTTCATGCAGTAGCAAGTGCCGGCGGTAGTAAGCAGTCTGTTGTTCGTGAATCCACATTTCGCGGCCACGGTTATATCCATGCAGAAACACTCCAATGTCAGCTGGCAGTAAACCTGCGTCGCGAAACTTCTGTGGCGTCTGCATCAAATAGGCTGTCAGCCGCCAGCCAACGAGTTCCGCAGGATCCCGCTGAAAATAGGCGCACCACTGGGGCACCGCCTGATCAAATACGGCGGGCAAAGCATCGATCTGTTCTTCAGACGGCAGGTCAGTGTATAGCGTTAAATGGACACTGGCTATTCGACGAATTCCCAGCGCCACAACGCGTTCCTGGTCAATTCGGTCGGAGGGGTCAGGGACGCTGGCAAGACGATCAACTCGCTTTCTACGAGGAGGCTGAGCAGCGGACTTCGTTGCCTGACGCCGGGTTGGAACAAGTGGTTTCGGCGTTGGCCTCGCAGCGAAAGCAGGCCTGCGTTTTTCACTGCGTTTTTCACTGCGTTTTTCACTGTACTGTACATGTCCGGCAGCTTTCTCACTCCGAGGAGAAACCTCACCACAACCTGCCACCCACAGCGTGAAACAACCCGCCAGCAAACACTGGGCGATACGACAATGTGGCATGAGCACGGCGTCAATCCGCGGCGAAACCATCATCGGAATCAATGCTTCCTAGGGTGAATACACAAGACAACTATTGAATACTTCCACTATGTTAGCATCTGAAGCAGAATGCTGGGGGCAGATGGGCCCTCGGCCAGAACCTCTGTTGCGAAAAGCGCCAGACCGTTAGCATGCACATCATGCATGAATCTTCCGTCCATTTTCAAGGTTTACGGGTTGCCGCGTTTGAGAGTCGCCGTGCCAATGAAATGGCAGGGTTCATCAAAAAACACGGTGGCATCCCGTTTGTAGCTCCTTCCATGCGGGAAGTAGCTATCGAGCAGAATCAAGCCGCGATCGATTTTGCAAATCGTTTGATCACCGGTGAAGTGGATCTGTTTATCGCCACGACTGGTGTCGGGTTTCGTTTCCTGGTCAGTTCAATCGAACGCCATGTCAACCGAGACCTCTTCCTGCAGACCCTCTCTGATATCACCACCTTGGCGCGCGGTCCAAAAGTCGTCGCGGCGATGAAAGAAGTCGGATTGACTCCTTCCCGCCGCATCGCCACTCCCCATACCTGGCGGGAAATCCTGGCTGAAATTGACACCCTCCCGTCCGCCCCAGGACGGGTGGTCGGAGTTCAGGAATACGGCTTGTCGAATGCCAGTCTGACCGCTGGACTGGAAGCACGTGGTGCGCATGTGCTCTCTGTACCCGTCTACCAGTGGGACCTACCCGAAGATGTCGGCCCGTTGGAAGAAAATGTCCGCGCGTTGTGTGCCGGCGCCATTGACGTAGCACTTTTTACGTCTGCACGTCAGGTGACTCATCTGATGCGGATTGCGGATAAACTAGGTTGTTCTGATGAGCTGACTCGAGCTACACAACGGGTCGTAATTGCATCCGTTGGACCAGCAACAAGCGATGCTATTCAGGCCCAGGGATGGGAAGTCGACCTGGAACCAGAGCATCCCAAAATGGGACCGTTGGTCGCAATCGCGGCTACTCAAAGTAGAACTATTCTCCAACAAAAACAAAATCCGGTGACAACAGCAACGCAACACAACTCGGACGGACAGAACTCCCAAGAAGCGTGGTGGGATGGTCCCTTTATGAAAGCGTGTCGTCTGGAGCCTGCCGATGTCACTCCCGTGTGGCTGATGCGTCAGGCTGGTCGTTACATGGCCGAATACCGTGCGGTACGGGAACGCGTTCCGTTTCTAGAACTCTGCAAGAATCCAGAGCTCTGTAGCGAAGTGATGTGTACCGCAGTTAATCGACTGGGAGTGGACGCAGCAATCATTTTCTCTGACCTGCTACCCATGCTGGAGCCGATGGGTCTCCAGCTGACATACGCCCCCGGAGACGGCCCGGTCATCCACAATCCGATCCGTACGGCACTCGATGTCGATCGCGTCAATGAGCTGGAAGACGTCTCTGCGCTGTCATTTGTTATGGAAACGGTGAAACAAACACGGCAAGATCTGCCATCGCAACTACCGCTGATTGGGTTTGCAGGCGCCCCGTTTACGCTCGCCAGTTACGCAATCGAAGGTGGAGCCAGTCGCAATTATCTGAATACCAAAACACTGATGTACAGCGATCAAGGTGCCTGGCAGAGCCTGATGGAACGCCTTGCACGCGCCATCACAATCTACCTCAATGGCCAAATTGCCAATGGCGCACAGGCGGTGCAAATTTTCGATTCCTGGGCAGGATGCCTGGGCCCGGAGGACTACCGCAAATATGTGCTGCCATATGTTCAGCAGGTCATTTCTGGTCTGAAACCGGGTGTTCCGGTCATTAACTTCGCCACCGGTAATCCAGCCTTACTACCCCTTCTGGCAGATACCGAAGCCAGCGTGATCGGTGTTGACTGGCGCAGTCAACTGGACCATGCCTGGCAAACGACAGGCTTCAATCGGGCAGTCCAGGGCAATCTCGAACCCGCAGTCTTGCTAACAGACATCGCCACGATTCGGGAGCGCGCTCAACGTGTACTCAATCAAGCCGGAGGCCGACCAGGCCACATCTTCAACCTGGGGCACGGAATTCTTCAGCAGACTCCCGTCGATCACGCGATCGCACTGGTAGATGCCGTTCACGAATTGTCCAGCCGCTGAGAGACCTCCGGGCTAATAGCTGGCAGTTCTCCCAATTTCGGCTTGCCAGTGGCAGCTCACACCAGTCCGTCAACGTGGTCATTCAAGTGTTGTAATCGGCCCGCACGGCAGCGGTTGAATGCAAACACCAACCGCGACAATATTCATCCCGAGGTGCGACGTATCGCCCGGCATCGTTTGGCGGCCCATTTATCGGCCTTCAACAAGCAGGTCAACCTTCCCGGCAACAGCTGGTGATTGCACAAAGCAGCTCACAGCACTTTGCTGTCAATTCCAACATTTCAGAATTCGTACCGTACGTAGAATTCCGCAAACAGGATGGGCTGTGGCAGTTCTTATGCGGAGGGTCGATGAAAATGCTGGTGCGCCAGAATAATGTCATACAAATCAGCCGAAATCGTGACCGATTCGTCCTCGAAATCCCGCAACCAGGTACGATCTGACTCAAGGCAATCAGCCAAGATTGGAAAGACAAGCCCCAGCGGTACCTGCACCGAATTGCACGCTGCTGGATCGGCTGCTGGAGGTGAGTCGAGAGACCCCGAATGTAGGCGCAGATGAGGTTTTACCATTTCCACTCCTGGCTCAAGAGCTCCAATGAAACGAAGCGCCTGGCTGGATAGACAAGACATACATAGCTTGCCTGCGTTTTCGACCGAGAAGCCGGGGTAACTTTGCCAATAATAACGAAAAAAACGGAAATTCCGTTGCCGGGCAGTCTGCTGCCCACACCTATGGCTGGCGTCCGCTTGTCGGTATAACCGCACACTCTGCCAGACCCGTGTATTTTGAATCGAAAGCGAATCATGTTTGCCGGCTTGATCACCGCCCCCAGCCGTATTGAACTCGTCGATACGCCAAACGCGACCCTGCCATCTGCTCCCACCGACGGCGCAGCTCAGATCTTGTTCCAACCACAGCTGGGCTGCCTCTGCGGATCCGACATGCCGTTTTTCGAACAAACAGGGGAATTCGAAGTCGAGCTAGGCCACTCCTTGCACGAGATCATTGGGACCGTGGTCGCAACCAATGGACAAAAATTCAGTGAAGGTGACCGTGTGCTGGCTGTCCCGGACAACCAGCTGGGCATGTTCGAACAATTCGTCGTGGGGGAAGATCGCGCCATTCCCTTGGACACACGTGCCCCCATCGAGCAGGCACTCATGGCACAGCCGCTGGGTACGGTCATTTGCGCACTCAAGAAGCTTCCGGGAGTGCTCGATCAGGATGTGGTCGTCGTAGGGCAGGGGCCCATTGGGCAGTTGTACAACGCCTCACTCCGCAATCTCGGCGCACGCCAGGTCATCGGAATTGACCCGCTCAACGAGCGTCTGCGGCAGAGCGCTTCGTTGGGGGCAACCAGTACGATCTGCAGCCGCGAAACGGATCCAATCGAGGCCGTCGCTGACCTCACCGGTGGCCGTATGGCAGATATCGTGGTCGAAGCAGTTGGTCACCGGGATCAGGCGCTGAATCTTTGCATTGATCTCTGCCGCAAGTACGGCAAGATCTTGTATTTCGGAGTTCCACCAGAAACGATCGACGGTATCCGCTGGCGTGATATGCTGGTCAAGAACTTGAGCGTCCACACCAGTATCCACCCAGATTTTGACCGTGACTTCCCGCTGGCCATGCAATGGATCGGGGAGGGGCGCGTCGATTTGACGAACTTGATCACCCACCGCTACGCAGTCGCCGAAATCCAAAAGGCTTTTGAGACTTTCGGGCAACGAGTCGACGGTGCCCTCAAAGTGCTGGTTGATTTTCCCACAGCGGGTGCCTGACGCGTCTAGCTGTCAACTTGCTCAACAGCTACAATCTCCGGAGTGTGGTGTGTTGGTCTGGCAATGGCCTGCGAACGCGCCTCCAGCTTACTCAAAATTGCCTGTAACGGAGGGTAAGCGAATTGGCTAGCGGCCTCATTGGAACTGAGGTGCCCCGTATGGGGTTGAGGGTTCGAGTCCCTTGCCCTCCG
>PBOG01000262.1 GCA_002724245.1 Planctomycetaceae bacterium | reverse complement strand
CTCGGCCTGGATCGCTGGCAGGAAGGTATCGTGGCAGGGGCGGAAGGGGACATGGCGACCAACCAGCAGCGCGGTCGCACACGGGCCACTCCCGGTTTCGCCAGCTGAGGAGCTTCGACCGGTCATAACGAACTCCGCTGTGCCTTTTGCCGCCTGCAGGAGCCGCACATTTCGGCTACCTTGATCCCGTACGCCTGGCCGGCTCGGCGTCGGCGGGCCTCTGCCTCGTTGATTCTCACCTGACGCTCGTTTTCGCCGTGGTAAGATGACATCCTCGTTCGCCGCCAATCCACCAACACTGGTGCATGCGGCAGCGTGAAAAACCCGCCCATGCCTCAACCCAGGATCGCTAAGAGAAACCAGTCCCTATGAAAAGCCCGAATTGTTCTAGTCTGCTTGCTCTTGCCTGTAGCCTGGCGACCCTGCCATCGTTACCTGCTGCTGACGGTCCCCAGAATGGTGCAACTAGTGCCGCACAACGCAGCGTTTCCTGGCAGCAACACCGCCATTTGATGAAGACCTCTCCCTTTCGAGGTCTGAAATGGCGGTCGGTCGGTCCCCGCAAACAGGGCGGCCGCATCGAAGCGGTCACAGCACATCCCAGCCATCCCACCACCTTCTACGTCGGCGCCGGCTCCGGCAACCTCTGGAAGACGATCAATAACGGCACCACGTGGACGCCGATATTCGATGCAGAATCAACCTTCGCCATCGGAGATATCGCGGTCGCCCCCTCCGATCCGAATGTCGTCTGGGTCGGCACCGGTGAAGTCTTGATGGCGCGCAGCTCTTACGCAGGCACCGGTGTCTTCAAATCGACCGACGGAGGGCAGACCTGGCGAAACATGGGACTTCCGGAGTCCCATCACATTGGCCGCGTCCTGATCGATCCGCACAACGCCAATGTGGTGTACGTGGCCGTCATTGGCCACCTGTACACCACCAACACGGAGAGGGGGTTGTACAAGACCATCGACGGTGGCCAGTCGTGGCAGAAAGTTCTGTACATCGATGATAAAACCGGCGTCATCGATCTGACGATGGACCCCGCAGACAGCAACACACTCTACACCACCACGTGGCAGCGTAGTCGGCAGGCCTGGGGCCATACCGCGTACGGAAAACAAAGTGGCATCTATAAATCGACCGATGCCGGGCAAACGTGGAAACGTCTGACCACAGGCCTCCCAACGGGAGATCATGTGGGCCGCTTCGCCATCGACATCGCTGCCAGCAACCCGAATATCCTTTACGCGATCTGTGATTGCCGTGACCGCGACGAAGGCGTTTACAGGTCCACAGACAAGGGAGAAACCTGGCAGCAAGTCAATGAGGAACCTGTTCGCGCTGGGTACGACTTCTGCCTGATCAAAGTCTCACCGGACAATGAAAATGAAATCTATTTGCCCGGTCAGCGCACCTACACGTCGCAGGACGGAGGCAAGACCTATCAGCAAATCGGGGGCACCATCGTACATTTACTGGACCACGAATCGACCGTATTGCACCTCGATACGCACGACATGTGGATCAATCCGTCCAACACAGACCACCTGATCCTGGGAAACGATGGTGGACTCTTCATCTCGTACGATCGCGGAGACACCTGGCTGCACTTGAACAATCTCCCGATCGGCGAGTTTTATGATGTGACCTACGACATGGAAACCCCCTACAACATCTATGGTGGGACTCAGGACAACGCCGCTCTGTTTGGCCCCAGTGACCACGTCGCACAAGACGGCACTCCAGATCCCTGGACACAGGTTTATCTCGACCGCTGGGGAGGTGGCGATTCCTACCACACACCGGTCGACCCGACTGATCCCAACACAATTTACTACACACACCAGTTCGGTGATCTACGACGCAAGGATATGCAGACAGGAAAATCACAACGCATCCGGCCCAATGCTGGCAAGGGCCAGCCGCCATTGCGATTCAACTGGATGACTCCCTTCTTCATTTCCCACTACGATCCGGCCACGCTCTATGTCGGAGCGAATGCCCTCTTCAAATCGACCAATCGCGGCGACGATTGGAAACGTATCAGCGAAGACCTTACCACCAACCCAGGGCCGGAGAGGACCGGCAACGTTCCCTTCGGAACGATCACCAGTGTCAGCGAGTCACACCTGAATCGCGGACTGCTCTATGCGGGCACGGACGATGGCAATGTACATGTCACACGTGACCAAGGCGGCACCTGGAACAAGATCAAGAACCAGCTACCCGATCGGTGGGTCAGCCGCGTGGTGGCGTCCCGCCACGATGAGGCCACCGCGTATGTCGCTCTGACCGGATACCGGCAGGACGATTTTTCCACGTATCTCTACAAGTCCAGAGACTATGGTATCAGCTGGTCCTCGATCGTTGCCAATCTGCCGGCCGAGTCGGTCAATGTCATTCAGGAAGACCCGCTGATCGCAGACCTGCTGTACGTCGGTACTGACCTGGGGGTTTACGTTTCAACCAGCGGCGGCACCGTCTGGCAGTCCCTCTGCAACCACCTGCCAACGACACCAGTACATGACCTGACCGTTCATCCTCGCGCGCGTGAATTGATCATCGGCACCCACGGGCGAAGTATCTACGTCCTCGATGTGAGCAAGATTCAGGATTCCGCCAGACCATCACCATGACCTTCGCCTGCACGGCAGCAGGAAATGCCTTGTGTGTGGACGTTGCACCGCGGGTGCTCTACATTACGTCCGTTGTCGGTGTTGGGACGTTACCCAGTTGGCCCAGGTCGATGCTTCGCATGCTCACGCAATCCCGTTTTCGCGTCTGCAGCTACATTCATTGGCTCTACGTTGCCCTGCAACTCACGACAGCAACGCAATTACACGCCGATGACAAACGCAACAATGCGCTGCCAGCCGCAAACTCCGGCACCACGGTCCACAGCCTGCTACCACATGGCTTCCAAGTGTCGAGCCGTATCAACGTCCACGCCGACGGTGTCACTGGATACCTTCACCAGGGCGGATTCTGCGAGACCGCCGACGGCAACCTGATCTGCGGCTTTCCGGCAACCAGGCGGCCACACGATTACGGAGGCGACGGCTTGTCGCCCGCATCCTATGCCTGGATCTCACGGGATCGCGGCCGTACCTGGTCCGTATTGGAAACGCCCTTCGCAGACAATCGACTGAGCGCTTACGGACAAGGAAGCAACCCATTCTCGCTGCCCAGCGGGCGACTGCTCTATTTCGGCCATTTCCCACCCGCCGAAAAATCATACGAGGACAAATACGGACCCGCGGCCTTCGGGCATATGCGACTCATGACTTCTCTCGACGGCGGAAAGACCTGGGGAAGTTTCGCCTCTGGTGGCACCGATTGGAAGGCTACTGAAGTGCTCGGGCTGACGGCGGATCAGGAAAACCTGGAAGACAAGGACCTGGTCCCACCGACTGGCGACCGCGGTTTCACCAAAGTCGGACCGCTCACCAATTGGGATCTGCAACTGTTGCGTAGTGGACGACTCATCACCGGCCTGCCTCCCAGCTGGCACGAGGATGTACCGTCCACGACAAGAAACACCATCTGGTGGTACTACTCCGACGACGAAGGATACCACTGGGATCTGCTTGGCGCCATTCGACGACCGCCCACAGGCGAAGCGCTCGCAGAGCCCAGCGTCGTGGAACTACCTGACGGGCGACTGCTGTGTCTCCTGCGATGTTACAACCACCGGTTGCCCAGGAAACGATCCGACGGATGGCACATCAATCGCGGCAGCTCGTATTATTTTCTCGCGGTTTCCGATGACGGCGGCCGCAACTGGAGTGATCCTTGGCCTTGTTACCTCGGATCCGAAATGAGCCAGGGCGCCATGGCCGAGTGGTGCCTGGCTGGCGACTCAATCTATTTGGTCGGGACGTTCGACCAGTATCGCCCACCCTATGTGCCCGGCATCGTCGATGCCAGTTATCTGGCGAAGAATCACGCCGCACTCTGGAACTCACAGTATTACATGCAGAGGACACCACTCCAGGTGATGCGCATCCCACTCACGCAGTTCCTTCATCAACGCGACGGAGCCTACACCCTCCAGCCGGACGCCATTCGTCAACTGGCTGTTTCCATTCACCAAGACACAGCCCTCGAATCAACGTATTCGGCACCGCAAATCCAGGTCTTGAAAAACGGAAACCTTGGTATTCTCTGTGACACGCACACCCGTGGCGATGACCGCAGCCACATTTTGTATTGGGAAGTGCAGCCCGAATGGTTCGACGAAGGGCCCCCCCAAGCGCTCCGCCGTGGACCACTTCCACTCGTCATGCCCAATGGTGAAGTACGCGTCCTCCATACACAGACCACGATTCGGCCAACGCGTTTTCCTACCGGTCAGTTGCCCATTACGATCAGCTTCACAATGCGGCCACGGTTCCTGGAACGCCGGCAGGTCCACATGACCCAAAACGCCAAAGGGCGATGGGAAAAGGTACAACCCCTCTTTGCGGTCTGGAACAGCGGTAACCTGACGCTGGATACCACACCTTATCCGCATGCCATCTTCCTTGGGCTGGACGCGATCGGCACGCTCACCAAGGACGGACCCTGCCAGTTGGCAGTTAACACTGGAAGCGGCCGCCAGCGCCTCGATTTTCCACTGTGGGAGCAACGTGATTACCAGGTTACCCTCACCCTTGAATCACGTATCTCATGGAGTTTGAACGTGGACGGAACCGACCTCGGTTCCTTCACTCCCGTCTGCCCGGGCTTACCCGCTAGTTACTCATTGGCCCACGAGTCGTTTCCGGGACACTCCATCGACATCGGCTACCGCGACCTGCATGTGATCGCCGGGGCGCAACCTCCACGATTGCTCGAACACCCATTCTTGCTGGAACGTTTTCGCAAATCCAGGCAACAGACAGATCAGTGGCGAGGCGACTTCGGCCACCTGACGCTCGGCAAATCCGCTTCCGGCTGGTCTGCGGAGATCACCAATCCCGCGTGGCGCCGATGGCTCAAATACGGAGGCCTGATCGTTGCCACCGACGACAGTGGTGGAGGTTCGCCACACCCATCGATCCGCTTCCTCCATGCCGAACTACCTGGCTTGGAAGTTTGGGACAAGGGCTCCCACGCGCTGACACGAGAACTAGACGCCATGGGCAACTGGCATACGCGCCGCATCGATTTCGGCGACACGCACCGCGTCGCACTGGCTGCTTCCGCGGTACATGATCGAGTCTACCTGTGCGCCGACGACCGCGTCCATCGCTGGGACGAATGGGCCAAACTAGGGGGAGGCCTGAACGCCGCTCGTGGCCGCCCAGGTCCCCTGCTCGTGCAGGCGGAAGATACACCTCTCACGGTGCACGTGTCCGACCATGTCACAGAACTTCATCTCGTCGCCTGGGACCTCCATCCCGGGTCTGCCTTGCGTCTACTGAAGCTAGTCGCCCCCCCGCCGTAACGCTGACGACTGCAACCCTTTACCGTATTCCTGAAGTGGTGGCATCGTGTCATCCCGCCTCACCAGCCCGCAACCACACACGAAATGCGTTGCCTCGCGTCATGGGTCACACGTCCACCGAACAGCGCTTTCCACAATCGCGACATCGGTTCTGAGGTGCCAGGTCCCGCGGCTGGTTAAAATCGTTTGCGGCAGTCCCTCAGCGGACATCCTTCGTTATTGGAACTAGCAATCAGGTGCCCACCGCGCAACAATAGCTAAACCGCCGCTGCCCGCATGGCAATCCGCCACCGATCGATTGGGTTACTCATAAGACACGAGGACACTGGTGGACCCTGACCATCCCACAGAACGCGTTACGCTCGGCACCGCGCGGCCGCGATTCAATCGCCGCGAAGTCCTCCTGGGTGGAACTCTTAGTGCCACCAGCCTCGGTGTGGCCGGACTCGCCGCGGGGCAGCGCTCAACTAAACCCAAGCCTGCAAACTCGACGCCGATTCAAGCTTGTATTCTGATCTATTACTTTGGCGGCCCGAGCCATGTCGATCTCTGGGACATGAAACCCCAAGCACCGACAATCAACCAACCGCCTAGAAAACGCCAAACCACGCAAAAGATGCGGCTTTTCCGCTCCCCCACTCGTCAAAAGCACCTTACCCAATTACCCCCCGTGTTTCAATGCGTGCCGCCCTGTTGCACCGTTTTGGCGGCGCATGGCGGCGCGCCGCCCATCTAGCCGAGCGCCTCGCGTAGAAACTGCCTACGGACCCGCACCGGCGGCAGGGCTAGCTGGGCTTGTTGG
>PBOG01000261.1 GCA_002724245.1 Planctomycetaceae bacterium | reverse complement strand
TATATCGGTGCAACCGGTATGAAAATGATGGAACTGACGGGTGAAATTGCAGACGGAGTAGTTTTGAATTACCTCGTTTCTCCTGACTACAACAACCGGGCAATGGACGCTTTGCAAAAGGGCGCGGAGAAAGCTGGGCGATCTATAGACGAGATTGACCGTCCCCAGCTAGTTGTGTGCTCTGTGCATGAAGATCGAGACACTGCTCTCAGCATGGCAAGAAATATGGTCGCTCAATACCTTGGGCAACAACCCCACATAATGGAAGCATCTGGCGTACCTAAGTCATTACTTGACGATGTGGGACAGATTTTGACCTGGCCAGCTACACATGAGCAGGTGGAAGCAGCGGCAAAATTGGTTCCAGATGAAATTGTTCAAATGTTGACCGCCTCAGGAACCGCCGCCGAGGCCCGAGAGGCAGTAGCTGGTTACATGGCGAACGGTTGTACCTCACCGGTTCTGTACCCACTCGGTGACGTATACGCAACGATTGACGCCTTTGCGGGATGGGATAGCAACTCTTAGACGACGCTCGATTGCTCTATTGACAGCCCATTTAAAAACAGTTCTGAGTCAACAAGTTTTCTTTGTTAACTCTTGACTCTAAGCGCGAACCGGACGGTCAGAGTGTGGCATGATGCGAGGGTTCGAAGTCGAATTTAACGATAGGGCAGATAATGCGGAAAAGATTAATGGCACTACTTGCAGTGCTGTTTGCCTTCGGCATGCTTACGGCATGTGGAAGCGACGACAGCAGTTCATCAAGCAGTAGCGAAGCAAGTTCTTCTAGTAGCGAAGCAAGTTCTTCATCTGAGACTGAAGAGGCTGATTCTGGTCCCGAGACCAAGGCAGCTTTCATAATGGTCGCACCAATTGGTGATGCCGGATGGAACTACGCCCATGATGTTGGTCGCCAATACGCCGAAGAAATGACTGGGGTTGAAACAGCGTACGTAGACGCCGTTCCCGAAGGAACGGCTGATTTCGGCAATTACGTTCGTGATTTCATTGACCAGGGCTACAACGTAATAATCGGTACCTCGTTCGGATACATGGATGACATGCTGGCGCTTGCTGATGAATACCCCGACGTCGTTTTTGAACACGTTTCCGGTTACAAGATGAATGAAACAAACTTCGGAAACACCTTTGGTCGCATGTATGAGCCTCGCTACTTATCCGGCATGGTTGCTGGCTCAGCAACAACGTCAGGCCTAATTGGCTACGTTGCTGCGTTCCCGATTCCAGAAGTAATCCGCGGAATCAACGCTTTCACACTTGGTGTTCAAGCAATTAACCCAGACGCTGAAGTAGAAGTGATTTGGACAAGCACCTGGTTTGATCCTGCAGTGGAGGGCGATTCAGCTCAAGCGTTATTGGACAAAGGCGCTGATGTGATCGCTATGCACCAAGACTCAACCGCTGCTGGTGAAAAAGCTGAGGCGGCTGGAGCACGTTGGGTTTCCTATAACACCGATATGAGTGAATTTGCTCCTGAAGCGTTCTTGACGGCACCCGTATGGAATTGGGGTCCGCGATACGTACAAATTATTGAAGCGGCACAAGCCGGCACCTATGCGCCAAGCGCATACTGGGGTTCAATGGCTGAGGGCATTGTTGATCTAGCTCCAATTGCGAGCGATGTCGACCAAGGAGTCGTAGATCAGGTGATGGAAGCCAAAGCCGCAATCATTGCAGGTGACCTGCACCCATTCACTGGTCCTATCAACGACCAGGACGGAAATGAGGTTCTCGCCGCCGGTGAAGTCATGGATGACGGCGCAATGCTAGGAATGATGTTCTTCGTTGAAGGCGTAATCGGATCCACAGGCTGAGTTAGCCAATCTAAGAACAACGTTTAGCGGCGTCGGCGCGAAGTATTCACGTCGACGCCGCTATCGCGTTCTGACAACCAGAATTTTCTTGTTATGAACCAGGCTGCATCTACGATCAACGACTCCACATTGGCAGTGGAGCTATCTGACGTTTGGAAGTCTTTCCCAGGCGTTACAGCAAACGCTGGAGTCAACCTGAACGTACGAACTGGGACCATTCATGCCCTCTTAGGGGAAAATGGGGCTGGAAAATCGACCCTAATGAACATCCTGGCCGGGGTATATCGACCAGACAATGGCGAACTGAAGATTCACGGTCAACCTCACCAGTTCCGGAATCCCGCTGACGCCCTCAACGCTGGGATAGGAATGGTCCACCAAGAGTTCCGGTTAATCCCATCTTTTTCAGTAGCCGAAAACGTAATTCTAGGGTCGGCCGCGAGAGTGCTACGCAACAAACAAGTTGAGTTAGAAGTTTCAGAACTAGCGGAGCGTTTTGGACTCAAGGTTGATCCTTCACAACCGCTTTGGCAATTGTCTATGGGCGAACGCCAAAAGGTAGAGATATTAAAAATTCTTTGGCGCAACGCTCAAGTATTAATTCTCGACGAACCGACGACCGTATTGACGCCGAGCGAAGTTGATGAACTGGGCGAAATCTTGACAAAAATGGCGGAAGATGGCAGATCCATCATCTTCATTAGCCATAAGTTGCACGAAGTTTCGGGCATATGCGATGAGGCAACCGTACTGCGCCAAGGAAAGACTGTCGCAAGTGCCCTACCAATTGAATCAACTGACCAGCGCGAGCTAGCCCAATTAATGGTTGGCACTTCCGCTAGCACCGCTGACAGACCCGAACCCAATACTCCCGGGGGTCCTTTACTAGAACTTGATCGGTTAAGCGCCTTAGGAGATCGCGGGCTTGAGGCCTTCTCCAACCTCACTTTTCAAGTCAACGCTGGTGAAATCGTGGGTATCGCTGGTGTCGCTGGCAATGGCCAGCGCGAGTTAGCCGATGTGATTGCAGGGCTAAGGCCTTCCACCGCTGGTTCGTTGTCAATGAATGGCAGTGACATCACCGAAGCCAGTCCCCAATTTCGATTCAAGTCCGGGCTCGCATACATACCCGAAGATCGTTTAGGGGTTGGGTTAGCACCCAGACTGTCGATAACCGACAATGCGATTCTTCGGGTTTATCGCCAACAGCGTCGAGGCCCATTCATCTTGGCTGAAAAGGCATTGGCGTATTGCAAAGACATCGTTCAACGTTTTGGTGTTCGTTCAGCAGATCTTGACGGCCCTATTGCAGCGCTCTCAGGGGGCAACCTTCAACGCTTGCTGGTCGGCAGAGAACTTGATGGACAACCGTCGGTAATAGTGGCCTCGCAGCCAACACGCGGCCTTGATGTGCAGGGTGTTAAAGCAATACAAGAGCTCCTTATCGAACAACGTAATTCCGGTGTTGCCGTGATCATGATTTCTGAAGACTTAGACGAGTTATTAACTATTGCCGACCGGCTTCTAGTCATGGAAAGTGGGCTTATCCGAGGCGAATTTGATCCTCGAACTGCCTCGCGGGATGAGGTTGGGATGGCGATGCTCTCTGATGGACAGGCAACGACTGGAATATGAGACGACCACGCCTAAGTCTTCGAGAACAACCCTTACCAGGTGGCCAACCACTTGCTTTTGGGACTGGGTTGCTCATTGCTCTGATAGTTGGAATATTGCTACTACTCGCCGCCGGGCACGAACCCTTGAAGATTTACTCCCGTATGTTCGAAGCCTCACTCGGAGATCCAGATGCTTGGGCAAAAACAATTAACCGGGCAATCCCTCTCGGTTTAGCAGGACTCGCAGTGGCGATAGCAGGATCCATGGGGCTTTGGAACATTGGCGCAGAAGGCCAAATTATGGCGGGCGCTATCGCCGCCGCATGGGTTGCACGAATTGGAGGAGATTGGCCTGGCATCATCCTGATCGCGATGATGCTCATCGCCGCAGTAGGCGGCGGAGGGGTTCTGGCACTTGGCCCCGCGTTAGCCCGAGCAAAACTAGGCGTTAACGAGATCATCACGACGTTGATGCTGAATGAGGTCGCAATTCGTCTCGTCCAATGGTTGATACACGGTCCGTGGAAAGATCCCGACTCCTATAATTTCCCGCTCGCGCCGATGCTTCCTGACCAGGCTCGATTACCGACATTATTCAGCAGGGCTCATTTCGGTCTTCTCATAGCTGCTGCTGTTATTGTCATCGCTTCAGTAGCAGTCCGGTACACCGCATGGGGCTATGAATTGAGGATTGCTGGCTCTTCAGAAGCGACAGCTCGCTACAGCGGAATTTCGCTTTCCAAAAAAATATTGACGGTTCTTGTCTTAAGTGGCGCCGTCGCCGGGCTAGCGGGAGGCGTTGAGCTAAGTGGTACGGCTGATCGTTTAACTGAAACTATTTCCAACGGTTTCGGTTTTGCCGGCATCATCGTCGCTGCTCTGGCATTAATGCGCCCATCGGGTGTCGCGGTTGTAGCTTTGCTCTTTGGGGCCGTACAAATTGGGGGGCAGAGCATCCAAACATTGGGCGTTTCTTCTTCTGTTTCCACAATCTTGCAGGCCTTTGTCTTATTTGGGGCCATAGGAGCTGGCGTCTTTAGCCGTTACCGCGTTGTCCTTGATGCTGATACGCGTTCTTCGAACAAGGAGCTAAGCGATGACTGAGGCATCACTCATTGGGCTCTTTGTCGCAACCGTCTCTTTTGGCGCACTTCTCTATCTGGCCGCGCTCGGTGAACTGTTGGCTGAGAAAGCAGGTGTCCTCAATCTTGGTGTTGAAGGCATGATGGCAATTGGTGCTGTAACCGCATTCATAGTTGGAGTCGAGTTCAAGAACCCTTGGGCTGCGTTGCTGGTTGCGATGCTCAGCGGCGCGATCTTGGCGTCAGTACACGGTTTCTTTACAGTTGGATTAGGTGCCGAACAAGTTGTTTCTGGTTTGTCACTAACCATCTTGGGTCTAGGACTAGCGGCTTATTTGGGCAAGGATTACGTTGGTTTGCCTCCAGGAGCCGAATTAGTTCCAGTCGAATGGGCCGGCTTTTCCGATCTGCCCTGGGTTGGGCCAATTTTCTTTAACCAAGCTCCTATTGTCTATTTGGCTCTTCTCATGGGAATTGCCGTGAGCTTTGTCTTATCGAGTACACGCCTTGGCCTGGCTTTGCGAGCTGCGGGCGAGTCAGCATCATCTACAGACTCTGCCGGTCATTCGGTACTTGGTTTACGTTTATCTGCTGTCGCCGCCGGCGGAGCCTTAGCAGGGGCATCTGGTGCTTATCTGACCTTGAGCATCACACCCCAATGGGCGGAAGGACTCACTGCTGGTAGGGGTTGGATCGCGGTCGCTCTGGTCATCTTCGGAGCATGGCGCCCAGGGCGCGTAGGAATTGGCGCTTTGATCTTTGGTGGCACGCTCGCGTTGAAGACGCGTTTACAACCATTCGGGGTGGACTTTTCACCGATCATTCTTTCAATGCTCCCCTATGTGCTGACCCTCGCGATCCTTCTCATAATTTCTATACAGGCGCGTAAGAGGCCTTCTCCCGCCCCGTTTGGTCTGGGGCTGCCCTATCGTCGTGAAGAGCGCTAAATGCCATCTGAACCGTGATGCTCTCATTGAATGCGTACCGTCGTGCCGCAATTCGGACGGCACGGCCGACTATCTGCCGGTACTGTTCAGTGATCTCTACTTGGAGAAGCAAACCAGAGCCGAACGAAAACCAGGTCTCCTTGCGACGCGATTGGAGGACTAATGCAACATGCACACGCTGGACTTGAGAATCCGGAGTATTACGTTCCCGGGTTACCCGTTGATTATGTCGCCTCACGCTATGGCATACCCCAATCCGAAATCGCGAAGCTAGGTTCCGCCGAAAATCCACACGGCACGTCTCCCCTGGCAAAAACAGCAGTTGAAGCTTGTCTTAATGATCTCCATCTTTATCCGTCTTGGACCGCCGACCCATTACGAGAGAAAATCGCGTCAACTTACGGTTTTCAAGCTGAAGAAGTGATCTGTGGCGCTGGTGAAACAGAGATTTTGTCCTTAATCACGCGAGCATTTTGTCCTCCCGGCGACAAGATTCAAATGCCAGGTCCCTGTTTCCCTATCTACCATCTCTTTGCTGAGGCGGAGGGTCGGACTCCTGTGTTGGTTCACTCAGCCACCAATCCTGAAACGATGGCCTTGGAAGTAGACACCTACATCAACGCCATTGACGAGGACACCCGTGTGGTCTACGTCACCAACCCACATAGCCCGTCCGGCACCTGGCTTACCGAGGCGGAGGTTCGGCGAATCATCGAAGCTTCACCCAATGCATTAGTGGTGTTGGACGAGGCTTATGTTCACTATTCCGATACTGAGGGTTATATCCATTTGGCGTCGGAGTACCAAAATTTGGCTGTGCTGCGAACATTTTCAAAGGCATTCGGGTTAGCTGGCTTGCGCATCGGTTTCGGAGTCGCTTCTAAACAGATCATCAATGCTTTGCTCGCAGTTAAACCAACATGGAACATGGGTCAACTGCAGATTGCCGGCGGGATTGCAGCTCTAGACGACCATGCGCACGTCGAGAGAACAGTTCAAACGATTATCGAGAACCGCGATTACGTCCAAAATAGGTTTGGAGAACTCGATCGATTTCGGATGGTCGAAGGAAGCAGATCAAACTTCTTTTTAATAGAAATCCTTGATCCTGATACCGATTCCACAAAGGTCTTTGAGGGGCTTCTTGAGCGGGGGGTCATAGTGAAGGACGGATCAGTGTCGTTTCGCGGCTTACAAGATCGCTTTTTGCGGTCAGACGTCAATCTCAAACCACACATGGATCGTCTCATCGATGCCCTCGCCGACCTCCCTTAGTCAAACTGCTCAGCTGGCCAACTTTTTAACCCAACTGAACGGGTCAATTGACCGGCGCCTATTAGAACTCGCTACAGCAAGACTTGTCGATACCTCAGCAGTGATGATCTTTGGTTCCGAACAGCCATGGTCACGTTCAGTCATCGACCATTCACTGGCTTCGGGAGCAAGCGGGAATTGCACAGTTATAGGGCAACGTGAAGCAACAACCTCTGCAATGGCAGCATTGGCTAATGGCGCATCAGCTCACGCTTTTGAATTAGACGACGTCCACGAAGAAGCCATAAGCCATCCGGGAGCAGTCGTAATACCAGCAGCGCTCGCACTCGCAGAGGAACTGAACAAATCAGGCCATGATCTCCTCGAGGCAATTGTTATTGGCTACGAAGCAATGGGTCGCGCCGGCATTGCGGTTGGACCGGCCTCTCATATGTTGGCTGGTTTTCACCCAACATCAATGTCCGGTGTTTTCGGGGCTGCCGCCGCTGCGGGTCGACTCCTAAACTTTGACTCCTCGAAAATGAACCACGCCCTTGGGATAGCAGCTTCCTTAGCATCTGGGACGATGGAATTTGCCAGCTCAGGGGGTATGGCCAAACGACTCCATGCTGGAAGAGCAGCGGAAGGCGGTCTAACCGCCGCTCTATTGGCCGCCCGTGGTTTTGAAGGATCATTGGACGGTCTTGCCGGCAAATACGGTTTCTGCCGAATCTTTACCGATGAGCCGCAACTGGAACTGCTTACAGATCGCCTCGGACAACGCTGGATGCTGGACGAAATTACAGTCAAACCATACGCAGCCTGCAGTGACATCCATCCAATGATTCAAGCAACCATGCAGCTCAGAAGCGAATACCAATTTGAACCCGGCGATATAGAAAGCATCGAATTAGAGGGCCCAACGAAAGCTGCTGTACAGAACGATATGGACGGCACCACGTCAGTCATGGCGGCCCAATACTCTGCGCAATTCAACGTGGCTGCGGCACTGATCAGCGACCCAATCGACCCTGATACCTACCAACCCGAAAATATTTGCTTGCCGCAATTTGCCGCATTGCAGCAAAAAGTGACTTCGATTCGAGCCGCAGAAGAGTTCGATGCAACCTACGCATGGAAGATGGGCGGACGAGTAAGAATCAATCTGAGTAGTGGCAAGATAATTAGCGCAACGGTTCACGGCCAAAAAGGTTCAATGCATGATCCGCTAGAGGCATCTGAACTAGCGGCGAAATTTTCCCGCTTGACCCAGGGCCGTGTTAATCCCAAGCTGGAGGAGTTGCTTTGGAGTATCGGCGACGCAGAAGATCTGACGAGCCTCGCAGCCACATTGCGTCAAAGCACCAATGAGTAAGGCAACTCCGCGCTCAAATAGTTTCTAGCGGTAACCCATGAGCTAGCCGGCCTCCATTAAATACCGCCCTGAAGTCGGCCGAAGTCGCGCGATTTACGAGCGCTGCAACGGGATCAGTTACCGGAGCAAGGTTGTTTGTCGTCGTATCAACCAAAATAAGGTCCGCTCGTTTTCCTACATCAATGGAACCGCGAAGATCGTCAACATGAAGGATTCTCGCTGGGTTGATAGTAATCATTTTCAACATATCCACCGCCGAAGGGAAAGAGGGATCTTGTCTAATAGCCCGTATCGCTCTTGAGGCAAATTGGACTTCGGCTAACGGATCTGGTGAAGACAAAATGATGTTGTCCGTCGCTAGTGCGACATCCATTCCAGCTTCAAGCATCAAATCAAAGCGGGGAACTCCAAGGCCGATCACTGCATGATTACGCGGGCAACAAACTCCTGGTATCCGCGCGTCAGCGAGCCGCTCCATCTCATCCGAAGTAGCGAAGGTCAGATGAACCGCGAAGTCTGGGAGTAGATGATCTATGACTCTGTGAACGTCGCTTTGTCCAGTTCGTTCGATTGACACCTCACGGTACGGTGGCGACTCGGCCACATGGAGTGCCAATAAGGCATCTAAAGATCGCACATGCTCTCTTACTTGATTTAGACCTTCGTCCGTTAGGTCATTCGCTCCAACCAGTGAAAATCCAGCGCCATCTTCCACGATGCCGCTTATTTCGTCTAGGGCATCACCCGTCAGTGCACCGCTGTTAGTGGCTAACGCCTCGTCCGATTGCGGGGGATACTCAGCGAAACGCCCCAACGTCAGAGGTTGTATGAATTTGTCGGCGGCGACGCTTTCCAACATCAATACTCCCGGCCGGCCACCCTCGCGAAAGTCAACAAATAAAGAAGTTCCACAGGCAATCATCTGATCCAAAGTCCGACCAAGTTGTGTCTTGAGAAGATCAGCTGGTGCAACACCGAGGGCTTGATGCCGAAGTCCGTCTGGGGGCATAAAGACATCCCAAAAGGGCTCTCCAAATCCGACTTCTTTCAAAAATCCGTCAATCACATGTGTATGCGCATTCAGAAAAGCTGGACAAATAATTGTCCCCGATGCATCAAACTGAGTGATTTCCGATTCCTCATAGACTCCCGTACCCAATGCAGATACTCGGCCAGTTTCATCAACTCGAATCCAGCTGTCTTGCTGCGGGACAAGATCCGCTCCAATTAGTGCGGTTCCACCAACTAAGACAAATTCTGACATCACTACCTTCCTAGAATGCAAGTGTCCAGGAGTTAAACAGTTTCCGTGTAGAAGACTGTAACTGTTGCTACTAACCGCAAAAACGGCGCAGTCAACTATCTCGACTGCAGGGTTGTAGGGACAATCCGCGAAATCGCTACCCGAAGTGGGTTCGAAGCTATCCACATCATGTCCGGGGCCAGCCACGATGCCGTTTATGTCAACCGAATCGCATCCACCGGAATGCTTTGGACATGGTCTTTCTTACAATGGAGCAGAAGCGATCACAGAGAAGTATTCATCTGCGAGAGCTGAGATAACTCTTCACGCTAGATTGCAACTCACCGGGTGACCTTTCGCCTTCAGATTGCGATTCTTCAGATAACGAACTGCGCTTCATGACTAGTATGCGGGTCTGTTCTACTAATGCGTACCTTGGGGGGGGCAAGATGCACAAGTTTGGTTTGATGATCAGTTCGGGAGCTCCGAAACGAGCTGGTGGGCCAGATCTGCCAAATGGTTTTGGAGATATGGTTGCACAGGCGCAGTGGGCCGAAGAAAAAGGCTTCGAATGCGTCTGGGTTGGAGAGGGACGGTTAGCCAGTAACGGGGTTATCCCGATGTCCGTGATCGCGGCATACACCAAACGCATAAAAATAGGCAGCGGTATTCTTCCGTATAGAACGCGCAACCCCGCCCTTCTTGCCGTGACTGCAAAGACCCTTGACGATTTAGCTCCTGGACGCATCCGATTGGGTCTTGGTGGCTGGTGGGAACCATTGGCTACCCGAGTGGGTTTACCTAACGACAAACCTTTAAAGGCAATGCGCGAAATCATTACCGTGGTGCGACAAATGCTGAACGGCGAGGAAGTCACCTACCAAGGTGAGTTTGTTGATCTTGACAGTGTCAAGTTTGACGGAGCAGCAGACGATTTTGGAAAGTCTTATCCCGTAGAAATTCATATAGGCGCTGTGCGCATGGGCATGTGTGCACTGTCAGGTGAAATTGCTGACGGGGTACTGCTCGATTTTCTTGTTCCACCGTCGTACAACGACGAAGCCCTCGCTGCAGTCCAACGAGGCGCAGAGAAATCTGGGCGGTCATTAGATAACTTTCAGGTACCGCAATTGATTGCCGTCTCCGTCAACAACGATGACCCACAACAAGGGATCGATGATTGCAAAGAGTTTCTTACCCAATACATTGCTCAACAACCTCACATCACAGAGTTCAGCGGTGCGGATGAAGACCTCGTAGCCAGAATTAAAGAGATCATGGGGTGGCCAGCAACTAAGGCACAGATACACGAAGCCATGAAACTTGTATCTAACGACCTGACTCAAAGTGTCGCTGCTTGCGGCACTGCTACCGACGCTCTTGATCGGATTTCCGAATGGGTTGATAAAGGTTGCACGGAACCAGTTTTAACTCCCCTTGGGCAAAACGCTTTTGGCACCCTTGAACAAATTGCCAATGCGGCAAACCTAGGTAATGTCTAAGGGTAGTGAGTAGTAACAATTCGGGGGACAACCCCAGACTCTCTGAAGAAGTAGACGATTCCTCGAGCTCCATCCAAGAGCGTTTACGAGCCGGAGCACGTCAGATTTTAGTTGCTTTCTTTTTGCTGGTGATAGCCGCTGCTCTTTGGGAACTGGCAAAGATAATCACCGGTACCAGCGATCGAACAATGCCTCATATTTGGGACACTCTGAGCTTTCTTGGGAGTACAACTTCACAAAACGAGAATTATTCATGGTTCTTATTTAAGAATGCTTGGTCCACAGCTAAGGCGAGTTTGATTGGTCTTCTCGTCGGAACTGCTTTTGGATTAGTCACTGGCACCTCGATAGCAAGAAGTAGATTCGTTGGGAATGGGCTGATGCCACTCATCGTCGCTGCTCAGGCGGTACCTATCGTGGCTATAGCCCCTGCACTCGTACTGTGGCTTGGCACCGGCGGAGTGACGAAGACTGTTATTACGACATATCTGACGTTCTTTCCCGTCACGGTCGCAACCGCACGCGGTATCCAATCAGTACCGCAAGAAAGCCACGAGTTACTCAGAACTTACGGCGCCTCTAAACGGACCAGTTTGAGAATTTTAGAGCTTCCATTCGCGTCACCTCTAATCTTCGTCGGCTTAGAAACCGCCGCAGCGTTTTCGGTAGTCGGCGCGATCGTCGCAGAGCTGCCGTTCGGTTCAAAAGAAGGCTTGGGCGTGGTGATTCTCACTTCTTGGCAGTTCTACATAACTGAGCCTCGGGCCCTGTATTGCGTTGCGTTGACTTCATGCGCTTTGGGAGCAGTTTTCGTTTTATCAGTCCGGTTGATGGCATATTTCGCCCTCGGCCCGAGATCTCAGGGAGAAGTACTCTAAATATGAGTGGGGAAAGTCAAAATTTCGGATTACGTGCCACACAATTAGGGAAGCGTTTCTCTAGCAAAGGTGGAGACGTTCAGGCCCTTGAAAATGTGGATCTAGAAGTCAAACAGGGCGGATTCATGTCGATTATTGGGCCATCGGGCTGCGGAAAATCGACCCTATTGAGAGCTTTTTCTGATCTCGTTGAACCTTCGACAGGTGAAATTTCCGTTAATGGAAAACTCCCTTCGGAAGCTCGTGCTGCGCGCGAATTCGGGGTTGTTTTCCAGTCCCCAAATTTGCTCCCGTGGCGAACAGTTCTCCGCAACGTGACGCTTCCTCTGCAAGTGATGGGCGTGGACCGTCAAACCAGAAATCAAACTGCCCAAGAAATGCTCGACTTAGTGGGGTTGGAATCTTTCTCTCGACATCATCCATGGCAATTGTCCGGTGGTATGCAACAACGAGTCGCTATCGCTAGAGCTCTATCGACTAACCCCAGCGTTCTTTTGATGGATGAACCGTTCGGGGCATTGGACGAAATTACACGAGACAGACTGAATCTCGAACTAATGCGAATATGGGGCAATCTCTCTGCCACTATTTTGTTCATCACCCACAGCATCACTGAAGCCGTGTTTCTTTCATCTCAGATAGCGGTTATGTCGAGTCGCCCGGGTCGTATCACCGAACTAATCGATGTCAATCTTCCGTATCCAAGAAACACTGAAACACGCGACTTGCCTGAGTTTTATGAACTGGTTATCGAGGTCCGTCGAGCCCTAGTAGAAGCAAGCGCCTTAACCGCATGACTACTGCAGAATCAAACAGGGTGACTGAAGAAACAGACACAAAGACGCAGAAAAACCTGCGCCTAGGTGTGGTACTCACTCCGACATTATTTTTCGTCGCCTTTCTCACAATTTGGGAATTGGCCGTCAGGATTCAAGACATACAAGTCCTCCTGCTGCCTACTCCCTCTACCATTTGGAGCAAGTTCGTCGAAGACTTTGGCCTTTTACTTGAACTCGCTAAGAACACCGGCATTGAGGCAGGGAAAGGTGTCCTGATCGGCTCAATTATCGCCATCAGTTTAGCGGGCCTCGTGCACGGGATTAAATGGCTGAATCAGGGACTCCTCAGCTATTCCTCCACGTTGAAGGCCCTTCCAACGGTCGCTTTGTTTCCAGTAATGACTGTCTTCTTTGGCGTTACATCCAAGGCAGTTGTAGCGATGGTCTCCGTGGGAGTCGCCCCCATCATGTTCACTTTTGCTTCAAGGGGTTTCAGTGGGACTTCCGAACACGACGATTTGATGCGTTCAATTTCAGCAAATTGGCGAACACGAATGACCGCTCTGGTACTCCCTCGCGCTCTTCCATACGTAATGGCGGGGCTTCGAACTGCCGTTCCACTATCAATCATCATCTCCATAATCTCCGAGTACTTTGGCGGCAGCGTGTCGACCCTTGGGGCTTACATCCGTCGCGAATCAACCCTTCTGCACACTGTTCAAGTTTGGTCAGCAATTGTCATGGCTTGTGTTCTCGGGGTACTGGTCTTCGTCGCAGTTTCTCTCCTTGACAGGTACTTCTTGCGTTGGCATTCCTCGCGCCGAGAAATCTAACTCTCCTTTTGTTTTTTCAGTCACGGCACGCCCAAATGGATTAATGTTTGATCATTAACTTCACGTGTTGGGAGGGGCCAACCTTGCGATTTTCAAGAACAAAACTAATTGCCGTACTTTTCGGTGTGCTCGGTCTAATAGCCGCAGCGTGCGGGAGTTCAGATGACTCCAGCTCCGGAAGTTCTGGCGACGGACCTGACAAGATCAAGCTGACACTGCAGTGGGTGACTCAAGCCCAGTTTGCTGGCTATCACGCTGCTCTTGATCAGGGCTATTACGCAGATGAGAACCTTGACGTAACAATTCAGCCCGGTGGGCC
>PBOG01000260.1 GCA_002724245.1 Planctomycetaceae bacterium | reverse complement strand
CGGTTGAGCGACTTGCGGACCTTGCGCATGAACCGCGTGAGGTGGTGTGCGTTTTCCTGCTCGGTACCTCTGGGAAAGTAAAGTGTGTGTCGCAGCCAATCCAGTTCGATTCCATCAAAATCCCAGCGATCGAAGAACTCCTCCACGGCTTTGAGTTTAAGAGTCTGTACTTGCGGGTGTGAGAAGTCGAGAGCAGTCCACCAATCCAGGTCTTCGACTAACCAGTCGGCATTCTGACGTTTAAACGTGGGTAATTCAGGGTTGGGAATCGTCCCTTTGGGGTGTTGCCCGTCATGGCAGTCATTCATCCGATAGGAAACGAACGCGCGCATACCTCGACGGTGGCATTCATTAACGACCAGCTGCGGTGGATTGGCGCCAGCTTCTGCCAGTGACTGGGGGTTTCTGTATTGATCTGCAGCATCGACTGGAATTCCACCGTGCCAGGTTTTCGACTCTGGGAACTGGAAGCGGTCCGCTTCGCCCGGCCATTCGAGGACGCGACTTTGATATTCCGCGACGTTGCCATTGCCGAAACTGAACAGGACTGCGTCTACGGATTGTTCGGCCAGGGGGTCAAAAATCAGTTTCGAGAATTGCTCCTTTGTCAGGGGGCCATCTGGGTTTCCCAGTGCAGCTCTCCCGAAGCAATGGATCATGGACCCGTCCCAATTGAACAAGAGACGCTTCGGCGACTGTTGTGGTGCGGCAATAGACGGTTCTTTAAGGGACGCTGCGGTGGCTGCCAGGGTTCCCAGAAAAGTACGACGTTCGATTGACTGCACGGTAGAATCCTCGAAAGGTGGACTTGGCAACAGGGCCACATTTGATTCGCTGACGCTTAACGCGAATGAAAAATCGCTGATTCACGCGCGTTGTTGGCTGGGTGTTCTGAGCGTTCAACGAGTTTGAATCCGCGTGCTTCGTAATTGGCCAACGCATGCGGATGGTCGTGACTGCAGGTGGCGAGCCATACTCGGCTGGCTTTCATTGCCCAGGCTTGCCGTACTGCGGCGCTCAATAGAACGCCGCCGAGCCCTTGTCCGATAAACCGCTCAGCCAGTCCAAAGCAGCATATTTGGACCGACTCATCCGTCTGCTTCTGCAACTCAAAATATCCAGCGGGGCCGCCGCCGACCGATGCGACCCAGGTTTCAACTTGAGAATCGGTTGCGAATGCTTCCCAATCGGCTGCTGTCCACGCTTCACGCCCTCCCCATCGGAAAGGTGTCCCAATCCATTGGTGCAAAAACCAGCTGAACTCTGGACACGGTGGGTCAATGAGATTGATGGTGAGTCGCTCTTGGTCCGCAGCGGTTGGCTGCAGCTGATCTGGTGCGTTCATTTCCAGCAGATAGCGGACTTTTCGATTCTCGTTTTCGTGATCCGTTGGAATGGTCGAGTGAGGTTCTGCAGGCATGGCACGGGCTCTGACGTAGGGTAGGCATGTGGTGCACCGGTGCGATCAGCTATCGAGAAGTTCCGCTACGCCAGGCGGAACTCTCCCAGCGGAGATGCATTTCTGTTTGCCATTCTGGCATCCGCCCAGCGGAGACTCAAGGCACGGCATTTGAGGTTGAAGTCGGGAGTCATTTCCGGCTGCGAGTGACAGCGGAATTACGGCTGTTGTGAGCGCAGAAAGGCAAACAGATCCGCCATAGCTTTGATGCTGATTTGTTGTTCCAGGCCATCTGCCATGTAGGAAACCCCAGTACTCTTCAGTGATTCGATATCAATGCGCAAGATTTCCAGACGGCGGCCGTCGGCTTGTTGCATTTTCAGGGCGTTGGCGGTTTCGTTGACGACCATTCCTGTGAACAACTGACCCTGCGTAGTCTGGACAGTGTAGCTTTGGTACTGCGGTTTCATGGCGCGACTCGGGTCAAGAATGTCGACCAGGAGCGTTTCTGCAGGTCGTTGTTGGATTGTTTCCAGATCAGGACCGACCTCGTTTCCTTGCCCTTGGAAACGATGGCACGAAGCACATGAGCGTTTGAAGACAAGTTGTCCAGATACTGGGTTCCCTTTTCTCTCTATCGCGGTTTGGTACCGATCGATTACCTGCTGTCGGTTTTCGAGCTGTTGGTGTGAAAACAGCTGGTGGAGTTGAGCCGTTAAAGGCGGTGTAGCTTGCGTCAGTAGCAAGCGTATTCGAGCGGGGTCTATTTCGCTGGCTGCTACAGTGTTTGTTTGCACTGCCGCTAACAGTGCTTGCAGCCAGTGAGGACGGGAAAAAAGTGTCTCAACCGCAGTGCGGCGCACGCGTGGTGTCATTCGCGGCCAGGCGTCCAGTAGGAGTGTACTGACAGTCTTGTCTTTGAATCGTGCGAGGGTCACTGCGGCTGTTGCCTGGATTTCGATTGGTTGTTCGGGGGTCAATAGTTGCTCGAAGACGGCGGACTTGTTTCCTTTTTCCAGGTCGCCAATAGCGAGCGTACGAATTGCTTCCAGCCGAAGGTCGAGGTTTGTAGCGGAGTTGAGAGCAGTCAGTTGTGCCTGCTCTAGCAGCATTGCCAGAAGTTGCGGTATGTCACTTGTTGTGTTTTTCAGGATGTTGTGGTCGGGAGGCAGGCTACTTAGCAAACGTTGCTGTAATTGACGACTCAATGCTGGTTTTGATGTTTCCAACAGTGCGAGTGCTTCGAGTGCGGTTGCAATTTCACTCTCCTCGCCCTGCGCGCCTGCCTGGGAAGCTAGTTTGTGTAGAACAGGATGAAGTTGTGGATCGCGGACCACGTCAGAATCGCCGGTAAGCTGGGAGAGCATTGAGCCCACACCGTGACGCAAAGCACTCTGCACTGCCGTGATGACCAGCGGTGCTTCTGGGTTTTCCTTCAGCAGACGTTTCAGTGGATTGAAACGGAAAGAAGAACTACTGGATCCGAGCGTAAATGCTAATTGCAAACGGACACGTGAGGATGGATCGTCAGCCATGGTTTGCACGAGTTCTTGCAGCTCAAGGGATTTCGGTAGATGCGATTCACCAAGTAGCAGGGCATGCTTTCGAACCCGCGGGCTGGAGTCCCGCAACGCGACCGCGACATGCTGTTCGTTCAGGAAGTTCTGGGACTGTAACCCATACAGAGCATGCAAACGCGTGGTGGGGGATTTGGCATTTTGCGCGAGGTCCGCGAGAAGCGGCCGGGCGCGACGGTCTTGCCGCTCAACGAGCAGGCGGGCGGCGGTTTCGCGATGCCAGACATTCCGATGTGACAGTAGCTTGACCAATTGTGCGGTATTGTGGGAGGTCAGAGACGGCAGCGGTTTTGTCGATTTGTTTCGAGGGAGAATGCGGTAGATGCGTCCCCGCGAGGTGCCGCGACTGGCGTCGAGATCCTGGAGCGAGGATTCGGGCACGAAGGCCGCTCCTTCGATGAGTTCACGGTACATGTCAACTACGTATAGGGCTCCGTCGGGACCGTTCGCAAATTGCACGGGTCGGAACCACGGGTCACGTGAAGCGAGGAACTCAGTGCCTTTGTCGGCCCGGTAGGCACGCCAGCCAAAATCGGTCGATTCGAGTCGGGCGCGATAGACAAGGTTGTTGGCGACCTCACCGACAAAAAGATTACCGTAAAACTTGTTGGGGAACGCATCGCCGCGGTAAACGGTAATGCCGCTCGCCGACGTAAACACACCGCCAGAGCGTGCCGCTTCGGGGTCGTTGCGACGCTGTGAACCTGCAATCCGGGATCGCAATACGCGCCACGGCTCGAGTGGGCTGAGGCGGAATAATGGGGTCAGAGCTGGTTCCGCATTGATGTTGGTTGCTGGTAGCGGCGGAGAGAAGAACGGGTTGGCTTGTATATAGCGATCGTCGTAGCTCAGGAATTGTAGCGGGCGTACGTTGGAGCAGAGAAACTTGTTTCCATCGTCATCCATGCCCAAGCCAAACTGGCCGCCTCCGCTGGTAGTAGCAAATGACCAGGTTCGAGGATCCAGGATCAGGCCTCGTTGGCGCAGGGAAACCGCTTTGTCTTCGGGGTGCTTTGGAGACCGAACCGCACCACCGGCAAATCCAGTTGCCATGTGTATGTGGTTGTCGAGGCCCCAGCGAAGTGAGTTGAAAATTCCGCCACCGGCGAAATCCCGACCGAAACCGGTAAGCACGACCTGTTTCTTGTCCTCGGTTTCATCGTTTTCCGGATGCGGGAAGTACAGCAGGTCGGGGGCCGCCGCCACGAGCACGCCGTCCCGATGCGCGATCACACCAGTTGGAAATGGAACTTCTGCAATCACGGTAACTTCGTCAAATGTGCCGTCACCGTTTTTGTCACGGAGTCGCTTGATTCTCCCCATGCGTCGACGTGCTGGGGGGAAACGATATTGGTTGAATTCGGGATATTCAGCGACAAACAGATTTCCGGCTGAGTCGAAGGCGATAGCAACGGGATCCTCGACCAACGGTTCAGCCGCGGCTAACTCGATCCGAAAGTCGGCATGGAGTTGAAAAGACTGCAACGCGGCAGCCGGCGCGAGTGGGCCTGCCGAGGGTTCCGCATTGGGTGCTGCGGCCACGAGTAGTGTCTCCAGAACGGCGACCACGACCAGCGTAATGGCCCCGGTTGTCCAGGCCGACTGGGTGTGGTGTCGACAAGTGCCTGTTCGGAACATGCTCACATCATAGCAGAATTACAAGGGATCCGGTGCCCTTAGCCAGGTCATTCAGCCGTCCGGGGAGCTGGAATCCGGGTAACGCCCGGTCCGGAGTTCCGGTTAACTGGGAGTAGACGTTGAGCGGGCTCAATGCTTTGTCGTTGGCTGGCACCGGGCAGATGTGGATGGGACCGATTGCGGGTTCGGATGTCGCAAAATACACTCGAATAAGGTCACGAACGTTTGGGTTTGCGGGTATTGGGGCTTCAGACTCAGAGGGTATTTTGCGGCAATACCGATGCGGTTGCAGAAACCTGCGCAGTCTCTTTCGCTGGTTTGGTGTAATCAAGCTCCTATCGGTCTGGCGAAATTGTGGCTTCGTTCGTGTAGTCAGTCGTGTCGGGTTTCTCTTTTGTGGTTTGGTTTTGACGGATGCAGTACCGAGGTTTGAAAATCAAGGCTCGCTATTATTTCCGACGTTGTCGGAAATACGTTTACCACAGCATCCTGCACGCAGATGACCCACCGCACAAGTTGGCTTTAGGTGTGGCACTGGCGATGTTTGTGATGTTCACGCCAACGTTGGGATTGCAGATGATCATCACGGTATTCCTCGCATGGCTGTTGCGCGCCAATAAAGCAGTTGGTCTGCCGGTCGTGTGGATTTCAAATCCGGTGACATTCGTCCCGATTTTTTATCCTTGTTACGTTGTAGGATGCTGGCTGTTGAACAGGCCGCAGATCAATAATGACTGGTGGCAGCGACTGACCAGTCGACCGACGCAATTAGGCTGGCTTGAGGGGGTCCAGTATTACGGGACGCTTTTTCTGGAGGTGGCGGCGCCGCTATGGCTGGGTGGCTTGATCGTGGGCGCCTTGCTGGGTGTGATTACTTATTATTTGTTGTACGTTGCCATCTGCAGATACCGTATGCGACGATGGGGCCAACTGATTCCTCCGAAACCGCGGTTTCGGCATTGACAATGATCAGCATTGGTGGGTTCTGCTAATTTGGGTTGAGAGGGCATGCTGTAGCTCCAGGTAGTGATCGCACCAGCGTCGATCTCCGCCGCCCGGCGGTCACGTAATTTCGTAACCATGGATGGGAGGAAGTGCGATTGATGGATTTCCAGCAGGTCGCTGAATGGTTACGTGAGTCACACCGCGCAGTTGTTTTTACCGGTGCAGGAATTAGCACGGAGAGTGGCATTCCTGATTTTCGTTCACCGGGTGGCGTGTGGGCTCGAAACAAACCGGTGTATTACGATGAGTTTCTGGCAAGCGAACAGTCGCGGCAGGAGTATTGGCGACAAAAGTCCGAAGCGCATGTCGACTTTGCCGGGAGTGTCCCCAATGCGGGACATCGTGTCCTCGCCAGTTGGGAGCAAAACGGTACCTTGCAGGGCGTGATCACACAAAATATTGATGGTTTGCACCAGGACGCGGGAAGTCGACGGGTACTGGAAATACATGGAACTGCTCGATTTGTCGATTGTCTTTCATGTGCCCACCGGTATGAAGTTGAGCAGATGGTGGAGCGATTTCAGGCTACCGGAACTCCACCAACGTGTGACTATTGTGGCGGCATTACCAAACATGCAACGATTTCGTTCGGACAGCAATTGCAACCTCAGGTCATCGACGAAGCAACTCGTTTGTCACGTTCTGCGGATGTGATGTTAGCGATCGGGTCGTCGCTGGTGGTAGAGCCGGCAGCAAGTTTGCCACGTATTGCACAAGCAGCAGGGGCTCGGCTGGTGATTCTCAATCGCGACGAAACCCCACTGGATCACCTGGCCGACCGGGTAATACACAAGTCGATCGGTGAAGCGTTACAAGAAATCGATAATATTCTGGGGACGTGATCCAATTTTCAGAATGGAAGTTGGCCCTGTTCCGGCAGAATTTCCGAGATTATGCAGATATCGCGGGCTGAGTCGGCGGCCGTCGCTGCATTTACAGCTGGAAAGGCCTCGATTTCGCATTGCAAAACCCCGGATTGCGCAGTGTCGAGACAGACTTCAGGTGACACCTTGCAAGACCACGTTGCCCCATGAAGTGGCTGGTCACTAGAATAGTTAGTCGAGGATGTCTGGTTGTGATCCAAGGCGTAAGTTTTGAAGGAAAACAATAATGCTGTCTATTGCGCGTCGGATGATGTGTGCTGCAACCATTGTCTCCCTGCTGGGGACGGTAGAGACGTGCGCGAGAGCTGCCGAGCCGGTCGCCGGTGAAGCGATCAGCTTTGAACTGGATATCATGCCTATTCTCACTGCCCGTGGCTGCAACGCTGGCGCCTGTCACGGAAAGCAGCGCGGTCAGAATGGGTTTCAACTGTCGCTCCTGGGTTTCGATGCGGAGTTCGACTTTGTGGCGCTGACGCGCGAAGGACGTGGGCGGCGGGTATTCCCAGCCGATTCAGAACGTAGTTTGCTGTTGCGTAAGGGGGCTGCACGGATGCCGCATGGTGGTGGCGTTCGTTTGCCCTATCGGGGTGCAGATTATGTGACGCTCCAACGGTGGATCGAGAGGGGTACACCTCGTCGGATCCCTGGCGAACCGACTTTGTCGAGTGTCACCATCATTCCTGATCAAAAGTCACTGCGCCCGGAAGAAACGCAGCAACTCAAAGTAACTGCACATTACAGTGATGGGAGTCAACGTGACGTTACCAGTCGCACGACGTTTCAATCGAATGAAGCAGCGGTCGTTGGTGTTACGGACAATGGGATGTTACGTGCTGGAACGCTTCCAGGCGAGGCGTCGATCATGGCCAGATTCATGGGGCAGATTACGACATGCAACGTGACGATTCCCTTGCCGGGTGAGGTCTCGGAAAAAATTTACGAGCAACTTCCGCGCGTCAATTTTGTCGATGACCTGGTCTGGAAAAAGCTGAAACAGCTGGGGATCACTCCTTCGGATCCGTCAAGTGATGCGAAGTATATGCGACGTGTTTATCTTGACATCGCAGGAAGGTTGCCGAACACACAAGAGGTGCGTGAATTTCTCGGGAGTACTGAAGAAAACAAACGGGCGAGATTAGTCGATCACCTTCTTGAGCAACCTGAGTTTGGCGACCACTGGGCGAACAAATGGGCCGACCTGCTGCGCCCCAATCCATACCGTGTCGGAATCAAGGCAGTGTTGAACTATGATGCCTGGATTCGAGCCAGCTTTCGCCAAAACAAGCCGTATGATCAGTTTGTACGCGAACTGATTACGGCCAGGGGAAGTACCTGGCGAAACGGGGCGGCGACACTTTTTCGTGATCGGCGCTCACCTGATGAATTGACTCCGCTGGTCAGTCAATTGTTCTTGGGGATACGCCTCGAGTGTGCCAAGTGCCACCACCACCCGTTCGAGAAGTGGGGGCAAACGGATTTTTTCAGTTTCGCTGCTTATTTCGCCCGTCTCGGGCGGAAAGGGTCAGGACTTTCGCCGCCTATTTCAGGGGGAGAGGAAGTTATCATGACGCGTGCGAGCGGTACGGTGAGTCATCCGCTAACTGGCAAAGTCCTGCCGCCGCGCCCTCTCTACGGTACGGCACCAGAGTTGCGAGAAGGAGAGGATCCGCGTGTTGCATTAGCGCGCTGGATCACTTCAAAAGACAATGCTTATTTCTCACAAGTCGCGGTCAACCGGGTGTGGGCTGATCTAATGGGACGTGGGTTGGTCGAGCCGGTGGACGATCTGAGAGCAACAAATCCTCCTTCCAACGGTCCCCTGCTGGAAGCATTGGCTGACAATTTTGTGCAGAGTGATTTTGATTTGAAGCAGCTCTTGCGCACGATTACCGCATCGTATGTCTATGCCTTGAGTTCACAGCCAACCGAGAGGAATATCTCGGATATCCGGAATTATTCACGCCATTACCGTCAGCGTCTGCGAGCGGAAGTCCTATTGGATACGGTGAGTGATATCAGTGGTGTTCCTGAGACATTTCCTGCGATGCCACAAGATTCCAGAGCCACTCAGATTTGGACACACCGAGTCAGTTCGTTGTTTTTGGATACGTTTGGTCGTCCTGACCCAAACCAGGATCCCCCCTGCGAGCGAACTGGAGAGTCCACGGTTGCCCAGACGTTGCACCTGATGAATGCTCCAGCACTGCATTCCAAAGTTACGTCGGACGCAGGTCGCGCTGCCCAGCTGGCGAATAGCGATCGTACATCGGATGCGATCGTCGAAGAGCTGTACTTGATGATCTATTCGCGTTTGCCGGAAGAAGCCGAAGTCGAGATCGGTCGCCAGTTCTTTTCCGGTCCGGGCATCACGCGCCGTGGAGCAACCGAAGATCTCATGTGGGCTTTGATGAATACGCCGGAATTTGTGTTCAAGGATTGATGGGGATACCCAACCGGAGATAGTGGTTGTGCAACGCTTTCACCCCGAGCGGCAACGCCAGTCACTTTGTGGTCGGAGTAATGAGTCGCCGTGTCTCAAATGGTTGCGGACATCGTGATTCTTGGAGGCGGCTTTGGCGGGTGCCTGACGGCGTTGATTGCACGCAAGATCGGTTTGCGCGTGGTTGTCATTGATCGCGGTGCCCACCCTCGTTTCACGATTGGTGAGTCATCGACACCGATCGCAGGCGCGATCCTGCGTGACTTGGCCGCCAGGTATGATCTTCCTCAACTGGTTGCCATTAGCGATTACGGTAGGTGGCGGAAAAGCGTCCCCGGCCTGGTCTGTGGTCTCAAACGTGGTTTCAGCTATTTTGGGCACCAGGTTGATAATCGCTTTGTACCAGACAAGCAGCATCAAAATGAGCTGCTTGTTACGGCAAGCGCCAATGATGAGCAAAGTGATACCCATTGGTTACGGGCTGATGTCGATTTCTGGATGGCAGAGCAGGCTCGGGAACAGGGGGTTGATCTCGTCGAACGAGTCGAGTTGACGGGATTATTGGGCGCTGACCCTTGGGTTCTGCAAGGTGTTCAGGACGGGCGCAGCATCGAGGTGCGAGGACAGTTTCTGGTTGATGCCACGGGTGCGGCAAGTTTGTTGCCCAAGTGGTTATCCTTGCGTTCGGCCCACGACTGTTTGCGGACACAGTCGTGGGCAGTGTTTTCCCATTTTTATGGCGTTAAACGTTGGCACGAATGGTTGCGTGGTCAGCACCCCACTCTCCAGGAACATCCATTTGACTGCGACCACGCAGCGCTCCATCACTGGCTGGATGGTGCCTGGATGTGGAATCTTCGGTTTCAGGATGAAAGAGTTAGCGCAGGCTTTGTAATGGACATGCGGCGTCACGCGATTGCCTCTCGCCGTGCGCCTCGTGACGACTGGGAATTCATGCTCGAACGTTATCCCGCAATTGGTGAAGTATTTGCGGGCGCACAGCTGGCGGATCTTCCCGGGCGTATTATTCGAACGGAACGGTTGCAACGGCTTTGGGGGAAGCTGGCTGACTTGAATTGGGCGCTCTTGCCGCACACGGCTGGTTTCATCGACCCTCTTCACAGTACGGGTATTGCCCATACGCTCTGCGGTATTGAGCGCCTTGTTGCAACGTGGTCTGAATGCTGGGGCCAATCAGGCATGGCCGAAAAGATGGCAGACTACGATCGCGTTGTGCGCAGCGAGTTACTGCTTGTTGATCAGCTGGTCTCGTGTTGTTATGACGCGCCGGATTTTTCGACGTTGACGGCTTGTACGATGCTCTATTTTGCCGCGGCAACCACGTATGAGCGGCAGCGTGCAGAGCACAGTGATGCATTTCAATCTGCGTTCCTGTGCGCCGATTCAGTCTCGTGGCGACAGGCCGTAGCCGCTGCCAGTGAATGGTTGCAACAAATGGGTTCCAGCCCGACTGAGACGGATCTGCGTCGTTTCGAGCAACGCGTTGAAGCTGCGATCCGGCCCTTTAATCAAGTCGGCCTGTTCGCGACTGACATTGCGAACATGTATCGCCACACCGTCGCACCTGTTGGTCGGCCCGCGTGAACTGGCTGTCTGCGGAGCAACAGATCATCAAGCATGCAGGACAGGGCAATTGCTGTACCGGTGTCCCTGTTTGAGGATAGACATTCAAGACCAGACAAAAATCTCCTCTCGGTCACTGCTAAAACCGATGAAAACGGCGACTACGATTCGCGGAAGTTCGCCGTCCAACCCGGGGACTTCATGGATGGAACGCGTGTTAAAGAAATAGAGATCGCCAGGCTCCAGGCAAACTTCAAGGTTCTCGATCTGATTGGTCGCAGCGTATTCGTGAAACGTTCCCTCTTGAATATGTGGATCGACGTGAGGGTCCCAGAGGCATTGGTGAATTACGGCTTGAGCCGATCTGTCGCCACGTTGTGCATTTTGCAGGACCAGTACTCCGGCAAACTGGTGTTCAAATTCGCTTACCGAGTAATTGTCGCGTTTCTCTCTCAAGCGGACCGAGTCGAAGTGAGGTTTGTAAGTGTAGCCATCGTAGTGGGCGCGAATAATTGCGGGGCAGTACTGGCGGCCGTCAGGCTCATACGCTGTTACAGCACGCTTGCCACGTGAGAGTCGTTCAAGCGCTCCATAGATCAACTCGATGGGGCTATCGTGGTTTTCGAAGAGGCGATTGAAGATCGCCTGACTTTCGGAAGCGTGGGTGAAAAAATCATCTGGATCGGATCCGCGATACCCCAGGCTGCTGCCAATGTCGATGCGTGTCCTGCCCGTATCTTTCCTGGTATTCCAGGCGTAAGAGGCTTCTGTGTCCTCTCCCTTCTTGAAATATCCTTCGGGGATAGCGACGGCCCGAAATTTTTCTGGAATTTCTTCACGGGGATCGTAGAGCAGGTCTTCCCCAATCAGGCGATCAACTAGATGTTGACATACCTCTGGTTGCCATGCCTTGCGGAGAATGATGGCGGGGATGTCTCCTGCGGCGAGTTCTTCGAGTGAAGATGCTGAATAATTCAACCCTTCGCCAATCGGCGCGTCGATGGGTTTCCAGTCGGGCATGGTCTTGGTGGCTTTGCAAGCGGAGTTAGCGGGAGTCGTCGAGAACAGAACAAATTTGGCAGGTTGCCATTCTAGATGGAGGAACCGGAGTCGTCACGAGCGGTACGCTGTTGGGGGAAAGACTGTGTGAATGCGAGATTCAGCTGTGTCACCGTCGATCGCTTATTTCTGCCCTGAAGGAAGCAGTATTTAGTAGTCCGTAGTCCTCGGTACATGGCCTGGTACGCGATTTGTGATTCATGAGTGGATGTTTTTGGAGTGGTGCAGCGGGTGTTTCAGACGGCAATGCGCAGCTTGTCGCACCCCCAACTCGCTTGCCCATCGTAAAACACGGCAAGTGGGGTCGTGTGTACATTGCATTTTCCAGGACGAGAGTTAAACTTTTGCACCAAGGATCACGGCTGGAGCGTCGAGTGATATTCTGGTTGGGCCCGGTTCTGACAAACTGGGGCTGCCGAAATTCCAGTTGAGGCGTAAAGAGTGTTGCCGGTGTGTGAATCGACGGTCCCTACCGTTTTGGGGCGGTGGTGAAACAGGAACGAGAATAACCAGGACAGAAAAGCAATGGGCAAGGCCCGACAGCAGACATTTGAATATGTAGAGCCGATCGGTGCTCGAGTACTGGTCCGCAAAGATGAGCCCAAACGGGAAACTCGAGGGGGGATCGCGCTTCCTGATGATTCCGAGATTCCGACCATAACAGGACGTATTGTTACGATCTCGGCACAAGTGGAACACGACGAGGATATGCCACTGCGTCAATACGACAAAATCCTGTTCCATCCCAAGAATGCGATCCCAGTCGATTTCGAGCCGGACAATCAGCTATTCGTGGTTCCAGTAGAAGATGTTGTCGCGGTATTTCGTAGAGAGGAACGCGCGGAGGAAGCCGATTTCTCTTCGGACGAGTGAGCTGCTGATTGCCCGAAAGCCGCACTATCGCGACGCACCTTATCCTTCGACGACTTGCTGCATCTTTTCAAGTCCTTCGCGCGCAACAGCGAGCGGATCTTGTTGCCAGAGGTCTTCACGGAACAATTCCAGCGACAGAAATCCTTCGTAGCCGGTGGCCAGCAATAGTTCCAGGTAGCGGTGCAAGTCAAAGGTTCCGTCTCCAGGCATAACACGATCCGGGTCGTGTTGCTGCTCGCGTGGAGGCTCTGCCGGGACGTCGTTGAAGTGGGAAATCGCAATCTGATCCGCAGTGAGGTTTGCAATCGACTCGACGCTGCCACCCCCGCGGAATACGTGAAATGGATCGAGAATTGTCGTAGCGTCCGGCCGGCCGGAACGCTGCATCACATCTACGGCGTCTTCGATTGTATTGAGTTGGCCAACGAATCCTAGAAACTCCATCGCTGGTTGCACGCCGATCGAGTCCCCTGCTTCCAGTAATTCTCGATAGCGAGCTGCTCCCAGGTCGTAGTCAGCGTCGGCGGCCGGAGGAGAGGCAATGACATATCTGGCACCAAGTGTTGCGGCATCTTGCATACGCCGTTTGCAGGTGTCGAGAATCTGTGGGTAACTTTCTGCAGCCGCGTCGAACCAGTCCGCCAGGTAGATCGTTGTGGGGATCGATAGCCCCGAGTCTACGACGTGTTTTTTCAGGTCTTCAAGTGTGCCTCCCGCTGCGACGTATTGTTCAATTTCGTCATGCCACAGTTCGATTGCCGCGTAACCGGTGTCCGCGGCGATGCGGACTTTTTCCAGCAGTGGTGTTGGGCGTATCGTACTGGCGTTCAAGCAATATTGGAGCCTGGTCATCAAAGCCTCAAAGTGTGATAGATAGGTAATGGTACCTGGCGGTCAAGTAAACGCTTGCTGAGAGGTTCAAGAAGGTGAAAAGCCGAGTCCCAGTTCGGTCAGTTCTGAGGTGGCGACCGTTCCGTCGGATACTTCAAACATGCCGCGATAGCGTTGGCTCCAACCCTCGTTTCCACGGGGACAATACTGCCGCCCATTACCTTCGATTGCTGCGATTGTCGGTAGGCGGGCCGCGATACTTGCTGAATGCAAGAAGGAACTCCCAACGCACGTGAGATCCTGGACGCAAAGAAACAAATTATGTTTTTGGGCAGCCGCACCCATTAACAATGCTTCGGTATGTCCCTTGCACGCTTTCAGGGCGACGCCAGAATAACCTTGTTCCCGTGCGAGTAGCAGGCTTTCGTAATCAACGAGCGATTCGTCGATGACGACCGGTTTGACACGGGCCGCCTCGTGCATTCTGTTTTCAGGGTTAGCTCGCAAGTCCCGGTGTGTCGGTTGTTCGATATATTGAACACGAGTGAGCGCGGCGGGACATTGTTCCGCAAGGTGAGCAAGGAAGTCGAGAACGTATTGAACATTCTCGCATTTTTCATTGAAGTCCAGTGAATAGTGCCACTCTTGGCATCCGCGTCTTTGCTGTGCAGGCGCAGCGGCTGCTTCTACGCGAACCACACGATCGACATCCCAGTTGAGATTGTCACCGGAAAGTTTGATTTTCAGATGGGTCAAGCCGTCTGCCAGAATCCAGTCTCCGAGGGTTTCCGGAAGTCCGTCTTCAAGCGGTGTATCCAAATCCGCATCAGTGAGCGGGTCGAGAGCTCCAACGAGATGGTAGAGCGGCATTGTGGTTTTTGGGGTGCGCGAGGTATAGCGGTCGAGATACTCGCCAGAAAAATCCGCGGACAGAAATGCTCCCAGGTCTTGGTTGACGAATTCCTCTCCCAGTACGTCGTACGAGTTTTTTTCCAACGCTCTGCCGTAGGCATCATGGATCGCAGCTTCCAGAGGGCTGGCGGCGACGAGGCAGGCTAGTTCAGGCGCCGCTTCTGCTAATTGCAGTGATTCGGCGACACTTGTTGAAATAGCCGGATAGGCCTGGCTCAATTGTTGCGTAATTTCCAGAGGGTGCCCGGTTCCACGGAATGCATTGGCGTTGTCCACCATGCGGTTGCCCATCTGGATCATTGCCTCCAGTGTCTGAGGTGTATCGACGACAAGACTGGGCCAGGCCCAGACATTGCCAACGGGCATTGATCCAAAACCCGTTGCTCGTTTGCCGGATCTTGTTTCGACATCGACTTGCACGTTGAAGAGCACGACGTCATTAACAACACGACCCCCAAACTTGATTGGGGAGCGATAGTCAATTTGCTCGTACTCGCTGCGCACTTCCGTGAGTCGAATATCAGTCAGTTGCGGCATCGGTGAACCTTGGATTTTTTGGTAGTGGGAGACTCGGCAAAGTTCTCGACTACGGTGGATGGAAGTGCGCAGCCTGCTGAAAGCACAGCGTCAGGATCCGAACATTGCGCTGATCGATTGGTCGTGGTGGATGCGTTTGATGGCTTCGGCAAGCAGCGGTGCGACGGAGAGGACTTTGAGTGTTTCCAGCTGTCCGTCCGCAATCGAAGGGATACTGTCCGTCACAACTACACTGGTAATGGGTGCCTGGCGGAGATTTTCCACGGCATTGCCACAAAGGACTGCGTGTGTTGCTGCTACGTGTACTTCGCGGGCACCTGAATCTGCTACGAGCTGCGCGGCTCCCTTGATCGAGCCAGCAGTGCTGATCATGTCGTCGATCATTAAAGCGACACGCCCTTCAACGGGTCCGCCGATAATATTCTGTTGCTGGGTATCAACCGCGCTCGACCGGCGTTTGTCGACAATAGCGAGCTTTCCTCCGAGGCGTTTAACATGTCCGACTGCTCGTTTGATGCTGCCTTCATCAGGACTGACAATAACCAGGTCGTCCCCTGAGAGCCCCATGTTCAGGAAGTATTCGTTCAGTACCGGTGCCGCGTAGAGATGATCGACAGGTACGTCAAAGAAGCCTTGGATCTGGGCCGCATGGAGATCCATGGTCAGTACGCGATCCGCACCGGCTCGCGTAATCAGATTAGCCACCAGCTTTGCGGTAATCGGAACGCGCCCTTCGTCTTTTCGATCCTGGCGGGCATACCCAAAGTAGGGGATGACGGCAGTAATACGGGCTGCGCTGGCACGTTTGCAGCTGTCGATCATGACCAGTAATTCCATCAGGTTGTCATTGACCGGTGGCGCGGTCGGTTGAACCAGGAATACATCACGACCGCGTACATCTTCCTCAATCTTGCAGAAGTTCTCGCCGTCGGGGAATTGGCCCAATGCGATCCGTCCCAGAGCTGGAAAGTGCAGGTAGTTGCAAATGTCCTCTGCGAGACGAGGATTAGCCTGGCCGCTGAAAATTTTTAGTTCACGCATCGCTTGCCCAGTCATGAGTCGATCGAAACCGTTCACACAGTTGTTCTAATAACCCAGATCTTGCATGCTTGATTCAACAAGTGCCAGATCATCCAGTGTATTGATACTTAATGCTTCGCATGGCTTGAGTGTGGGCAACGCGAGAACTTGCTGTCCCGCCTCTTTGATCAGGCGGGGGCAGTCCGTCAGGTAGTATTCTTGTTGCAGGTTGTCGTCGCTCAGTTGACCGAGGGCAGCTAACAGCTGCTCGCAATCGAAGACATAGGTGCTCATGTTTACTTCTGTCACATTGCGTTCCGCTTCGGTCGCGTCTTTTTCTTCCACAATGCCGCCAAATTGACCAGTTTTGTCACGTACGATTCGCCCCAGACCCTGTGGGTCATCTCGGTGTAGAGTCCCCAAGACGCACCCTGCTTTCTCTTGATGAAATGTCTCCAAGAGTGTCAGCACAGACGAACTTTGTAGTAACGGTGAATCGCCTGTGACTACGACCACTGCGCCTTTGTGCTTGGCGAGTTGCTCACGGCAGACCATTGTTGCGTGGCCAGTTCCTTTTTGTTCCTTTTGTTCGACAAATTCAAGATTGTGCCTCATTCCCAATTCTTGCTGGACCAGGTCTGCGCGATACCCAACAACGACGAGGATTTTTTCGATGTCGGCCTCTTTTAGGGCGTCCAGCACATAGTGAATCATGGGCCTCCCATTTACAGGGAAAAGCACCTTGGGCAACTCGGAGCGCATTCTGGTGCCCTTCCCCGCTGCCAACACGATTGCCAGGCGGTTTTTCATCTAGGACATGGCTCGCTAGTGGTCGGAGAATGGATTGAAGTGACTGGCAGGGTTTAACTCCCTGCAACATGTCCTATTGTGTGTCCAAGTCGACGATGGTTCCAGGGGTTGTCTCACCTCGTTGACAGTGTTCGTTGAGCCGCCGTAAAATGACCCGTTTTCTCCGTGGGGAAAAACTTCTGTTGACTGGATAATGTCTGTAGGTGGTGGCCGGTGTTGAGCTGCCTCTGACGTCATGGCCTCCTCTGCTCTGCCGGCAAGATGTCTGCGCGGCGGGGAAGATTCTCCCAAGGATCCCACACGTTGCAAGAAGCGATCGATAAGGCTGACACGCTCGTCGAAGCACTGGGTTGGATTCGACGGTTTCGTGATACGTTTACCGTGATCAAACTGGGTGGCAGTGTGCTTGAAGATGAAAGCGCATTGCGTCACGTTTTGATCGACATCGTGTTCATGGAGACCGTAGGCATGCGACCTGTGGTTGTCCATGGAGGTGGTGCGGCAATCAGTCGGGCGTTGTCGGAAGCCGGTATCGAGACTCGGTTTGTCCAGGGGCGCCGGTACACGGACTCGCGTGCTTTGGAGGTCGTAGAAAACGTTCTGGCATGTCGGCTGAATGAAGAGTTGGCAGATCAAGTGGAACGTTGCGGTGGGCGCGCTATGAACCTGAATTTCAGGTCGACTAATGTCTTGTTTGGTGAACGGTTGCAACTGAAAGACGAGGCCGGCGATGTGATCGATCTTGGTCACGTGGGGCAAGTGACGAAGGTGGATCGAACGGTCATCGACAATCTGTGTTACGCCGGCCAGGTGCCTATCATTCCGTCGATGTGTGTTGATGAATCCGGGCAGAAACTGAATGTCAATGCGGATACCGCTGCGACCGCGGTAGCTCAGGCCGTGGGCGCGGAGAAGCTTGTGTTCATCAGTGACGTCAATGGAGTTCGGCGCGACAAAGATGATCCGGATTCACTGATTCACTCTCTGACGTCAACGGAAGCTCGTGAGTTGATTCGTACAGGTGCGATCGAGACAGGGATGATTCCGAAAGTGGAGGCGTGTCTGGAAACACTCGACCGTGGTGTTCGCCAGATACACATCATCGACGGCCGTCTGCGTCATTCACTATTACTGGAGTTTTATACTTCCCAGGGCGTGGGGACACAGATCCTGGGAGGTGAGACGACGAGTTCTGTCTCCGATTGACTTCGAAATAGCTGACAGTGCCTCTCTCGCGAAATCCGCGACTTGGGGTGAACTCTTCCGTATGAAAGGAACTGCTCGGTGTCTACTGTTCCATTATCTTCAGCTGATACGATCGACCGCTTCGCCCGGTACGTAGTTCCCAATTACGGACGCTATCCAGTCAATCTGGTGCGTGGTGAGGGGTCGCGAGTCTGGGATGCCGAGGAAAACTGTTACTTGGACCTCTTTCCCGGGTGGGGGTGTAATTTGCTCGGGCACTGCCCGCCACCGGTCGTGAAAGCTGTCCAAAAGCAGGTCGAGACGTTGATCCACGTACCGAATACCTGGCACATTGATGTGCAGGCACGTTGGGCGGAATTGCTATCCGAGCGTAGTTTCGGTGGCCAGGCGTTTTTCTGTAATTCCGGTGCCGAGGCCAATGAGGCGGCTATCAAGTTGGCGCGATTGCATGCTTCCGATACGCGCTACAAGATTATTACGTTCGAGGGTGGGTTTCATGGGCGTACACCAGCGACGACGACGGCGACGGCGCAGCCGAAATATCATGAAGGACTTGGTCCTTTGATGGCGGGGTTTGTCTATGTGCCTTACGGAGACTTGGATGCGGTGCGCGACCAGGTTGACGAAGAAACGTGCGCAATTCTGGTTGAGCCGGTTCAGGGCGAGGGGGGCGTGCGGATTCCTCCAGACGGTTTCCTGGAAGGTCTGCGGGAAATCGCCGATCAGAATGATCTGCTTTTGATTTTCGATGAGGTGCAGACTGGGTGTGGGCGGACCGGTGAGTGGTTTGGGTACCAGCACTTTGGCGTCACGCCTGATGTGATGACCTTGGCCAAAGCGGTTTGCGGTGGTATCGCCGGAGGCGCGATGTTGACGACCGCTGAAATTGCACCAAGTTTGCGCCCTGGTATGCATGCGGCAACGTTTGGTGGCAACCCAATCGCAGCCAGTGCGGGCGTTGCAACGCTGGAAATGATCGAGAATGAAAATCTATTGGAAAATACTGCAGAGATTTCCAACCTCTTCAAAACGCGTTTGGAAGCCTTGGCGGAGAAATGCGAGATCGTCCAGGAGGTTCGCGTGGTGGGGTTGATGGTGGGCGTCGAACTGTCTGTGGACGGTACCGCGGTTGTCAGCAAATGCATGGACCGTCGGCTGCTCGTCAATTGCACCCAGGGAACCGTGATACGCTTGTTGCCCGCGATGAACTTAACCACTGCGGAAGTTGAAGAAGGGTGTGAGATTTTGTCCGAAGTGATTCAGTCATTGGGGATTTAAGGCACAGGGATTTGCGACAGATCTTTGTATTGGTCAAGTGGGTCGCAAAGAGTCCTGATTGCGGCGCGGTTTTTGTGACGGATAGATCAGCGCGAGTGCTGGTGCTATCGGGCAATGGCAGGTATTCGAGTTTTCACAGTTTTTTTAGGCGCGCGGGCATGGCGAAACGACATGTGATCAGCTTGTTTGATTTGACGTCAGAGGAAATACGTCAGGTCTTTAAGATTTCGGCAGAATTGAAGTCGGAGTTCTTGCGCGGTGTGCGCCGCCCTTCGTTAAATGGACATGTGCTCGGTCTTTTGTTCGAAAAGCCATCTTTACGGACACGAGTCAGTTTTGAGGCGGCGATAACTCATTTGGGTGGCAACAGCATGTTTCTCGGAGCGGACGTCGGTTGGGGAAGCCGAGAGCCTGTGCCCGACTTTGCACGCGTGATCAGCCAGTATGTCGATGTGGTTGTTTGCCGGGCTAAAACCCACGAACGGGTAGAGGAACTCGCCGAAAACGCGACCTGTTCGGTGATCAATGGCCTGACAGACGTGGCGCATCCATGTCAGGCGCTGACTGATCTTTTCACACTGCAGGAAATTGCAGGTAGCTTAGATACGGCCCGGCTGGCGTACGTTGGTGATGCAAACAACGTCGCTTGTAGTTTGGCAGTAGCTAGTGCCAAGCTGGGGGTCCCCTTCTCAATTGCCCATCCAAATGGTTACGGTTTTCAGCATGCATTTCTTGATCGAGTTATGGAAGCCGCACCAGGATTTGAGTTGCTGCAGACTGAGGACCCGATTGAAGCGGTAGTTGACGCGACGGCAGTTTATACAGATGTATGGGCCAGTATGGGGCAGGAGGATGAACGGGTGCGTCGTGGGGAAGCTTTCGCTGACTACCAGGTCAACGACCGGATTATGGCATCCGCAAAATCGGACGCGAGTTTCCTGCATTGTTTGCCCGCGCGCCGTGGCGAAGAAGTAACGCCAGAAGTGATTGATGGTCCACAAAGTGCAGTAATTCAACAAGCTGAAAATCGAATGCATGTGCAAAAAGGATTGCTCCAGTGGCTGCTGGGGTAAACTGTTTGCCGGCGCTGTCTTCGTCATAGAACCAGGGAATTGTTATGTCTCGACGCAGTGATCAACTACGTCCAATCAAGATCCGCCGCAAGTTCACACGTTCGGCTGCCGGGAGCGTACTGTTTCAAGCAGGTGGGACGACCGTGCTTTGTACAGCGAGCGTTGAGGCTCGAGTGCCTGAGTGGCTTGAGGGACGCGGCAAAGGCTGGATCACCGCTGAGTACAACATGCTGCCGGGCAGTACCAGTCCAAGAAAGCGACGCGACCGTGGCACCAAGATTGATGGCCGGACTACGGAGATCCAGCGACTGATCGGTCGGAGTTTACGTGCCGTTGCCGATCTGGAAGCACTCGGTGAACGGCAAATCACCGTTGATTGCGATGTTCTACAGGCTGATGGTGGTACTCGGACGGCGAGCATTAGTGGCGCGCTCGTTGCTCTCGTAGACGCCATTCGCTCGATTCGTCGCGAGTTGCCCGATGCCACACGTTATCCGCTTCGCGACAGCGTTGCCGCCGTGAGTGTTGGCATCGTCGGTGGAAAGCCCGTGTTAGACTTGGACTATGAGATGGACTATGCAGCAGCGGTGGACATGAACGTAGTTATGACTGGGAGCGGTCGTTTCATTGAGATCCAAGGCACGGGGGAAGAGGCGACCTTTGACGATGCCGAGCTTGCAGGAATGTTAAGGTTGGCCCGTCGTGGGATCGCCGGTTTGTCAAAAAATCAGCAACAAGCACTACGAAAAGACTGGCCCTTCTGAGCAATGTGTTTGTCGCAAATCTCTGACGATTTGATCGGGAATCAGGCTGGCATCGCAAGCGACCGGGAAGAGCCTTAGGTTCCCAGCCATTGTGCGACTTCTTTGGCCCAGTAGGTAATCAGTGTTGTAGCTCCAGCCCGTTTCATCGCGCCCAAAGACTCCAAGACGACCGATTTTTCATCGATCCACCCTTGCGCCGCGGCAGCCTTGACCATGCTGTATTCCCCCGAAACGTTATAGGCTGCTAGTGGTGTCCCTGGATATGTTTCACTGACTTGCCGGATAATATCCAAATAGGCCAGTGCTGGTTTGACCATGATCAGATCGGCGCCTTCCGCCAGATCCAATTCGGCTTCACGTAACGCCTGGGCGGCGGAAACCATGGGGTCCATCTGGTAAGTTCTGCGATCCCCGAATTGTGGTGTGCTTTCCGCAGCTTCCCGAAACGGGCCATAGAAAGCGCTGGCATACTTGACCGCATAACTCATGATAGGAATGTGATAATGCCCTTGTTCATCGAGCGTTTCGCGGATTGCGCCAACCATTCCGTCCATCATGCCACTCGGTGCAATCAGATCAGCTCCGGCACGTACGTGGCTGAGTGCTTGTTGCCCGAGCAGTTGCAGTGTAGCGTCGTTATCGACATCCATTTGGCCATCACCACGGTCATGTAGCACGCCGCAATGGCCGTGGTCGGTGTATTCGCAGAAGCAGACGTCGGTGATTACCAGTAGTTCCGGGGCAACTTCCTTGGCCGCCTGGATGGCTTGTTGGATGATTCCATCATCTTGGCACGAATTGCTGCCCGTGGCGTCTTTGTGCTCTGGGATTCCAAACAAGATAATTCCGCCCAACCCGAGACTAGCGGCAGCCCGTGCTTCGTTTGCGAGCTGATCCACAGAGAGTTGAAACTGTCCCGGCATCGCATCGATCGGTTGTCGAATTTGGTTTCCGGAGCGAACGAATAATGGGAGGATCAGGTTGCCTGGACTCAATTGAATGCTGCGCACCAGCTGGCGGATAGCTGGGTGATAACGTAAACGCCGCATCCGCACACGTGGGAATGGAGTTGATTTAGCCATCCGTATTGCTTGTATTCAAAGGAGGAGGAAACGGTCTGCGTCTCGTAACAAGAAAGGCAGTTATCCGAGAATTTCTTTGATTGATTCAGCGAGCGCTTCAACGAGGTGATTGATTTGTTCAGTGGAGATAACGATGGGAGGAGCCATAAGGAATACGTCTCCTCGGAGGCGGCTGAAAAGGCCACGGTGCTGTGCCGCGGCATGCACGCGCTGACCGGCTTGTTCAGCGGGATCAAACTCTTCCCGCGTTGCCTTGTCTTTGACAAATTCCACTGCGCACATTAACCCTTTACCACGTACATCACCTACGTGCGGGTGATCTGCGAGTGCGGCGGTTAGTTTCTCCAACAGGATCTTTCCTTTTTCAGCAGCCTGCCCAGGGAAGTCTTCTGCTTCAATAATGTCGAGGTTGCGAGTGGCCACAGCGCAACCCACCGGATGTGCACTGTAGGTGTATGCGTGCATCCAGACAGCCTGGCCATTGTCTAGTGCTTCAGCGATTTTATCGTTGACACCGATTCCGCCGAAAGGGAAATAACCAGACGTGATTGCTTTAGCAAATTGAACAATGTCTGGCTCGATGCCCCAGTGGTCGAGGGCAAACAACTTCCCTGTGCGACCAAATCCAGTGATGACTTCGTCCGCGACTAGCAACACATCGTAGCGATCGCAGATTTCCCGAATTCTTGGAAAGTAGTCATCAGGCGGAATGAGAACACCACCGGCACCCTGAATTGGTTCAGCGATAAACATCGCGACGGAGTCCGGGCCTTCGTGCAAGATTGCCTTTTCCAATTCGTCGGCAGCTGCTTGTCCCTGTGGTGTGCCATCGCTGGAGGTATAGCGATACGAGTCGGGAGCGGGAATGTGGGAGAAGCCAGCGACTCGAGGTTCAAACATGGGCCAATAGCCACTGATTCCCGTGGCGCTCATCGCGGCCAGTGTGACTCCATGGTAGCCCCATTGGCGCGAAATCACTTTTGTCTTGTTTGGTTTTCCAAGCTGTTTCCAGTAAAAACGCGCCGTCTTTACGCTTGAATCCGTAGCTTCTCCCCCCCCGGACGTGAAGAAAAAACGGTTGATCGACGGGTATGTCATACCGGCGAGGCGCTGGGCAAGCTCAATTGCCTGAAGATTCGAGCTGCCAGCATAACCAGAGCAGTAAGCGAGTTCACTCATCTGACTGGATGCGGCGTCACTCAACTCCGTTCGGCCGTGACCCGCTACGACATTCCACAGTCCTGCGAGAACGTCAAGATAACGTTTCCCATCAGCATCAATCAGCTCTGCGCCTTCTCCTTTGACCCAAATGTGGCCGTTTTCGTGTAATTGCCTGTTGTGCAGAGGGTGGATCAGGTGGTCTTGGTCGCGTCGCAAGAGTTCCGTTTGGTCCATCGCGCCATTCCCTGTCGTTGGGGTGTTTGAACGCCGGTCGCGTTCAAGTTGTACTGGGGCAGTTAAATCTGTTGCAAGGAGCTCGCATTGGATCTGGAAAGATCGCAAACCTGTGAGTGTGATTCTCTTACTTTTCACACGCGTGTTAAGGACGCACACCGGGCTATTTGCGGAGTCGATCAAGGAATCGTTGATCGGTGGCCAATTGGCCGGCAGTTTCAGGTGATATGTTTCCTTGATTCAACAACTGTTTCAACGATTCATCGAGCGTAATCATGCCATTGGAACGTCCCGTAACAATGCTGTTGTCAATGGTTTCAATCTTTCCGAACCGAATCGCACTACTAACTGGTGGTGTGTTATAGAGAAGCTCGATGGCCAGGTGGCGAGATTCTCCTGCGTTTACATCTGGCAGCAGATGTTGATTGACCACGGCACGTAAACTCATCGCGAGTTGGGCGCGGATTTCGGTTTGCGAGCTTTGTGGGAACAAGTCGCATAGTCTCGAGATCGTTCCCTTTGCGTCACGGCTGTGGAGTGTTGTGAAGACAAGGTGTCCGGTTTCGGCTGCGCTGAGCGCCATTTGAGCTGTTTCACGATCACGAATCTCACCGACGAGAATCACATCCGGGTCTTGGCGCAATCCGTATTTCAGTCCATCGGCAAAGGTGACGACATCGGTGCCAACTTGACGCTGTGTCACCAGCGAATCAGCAGTCTGCGGGAAGATATACTCAATGGGCTCTTCGATTGTGATGATGCGATAGCCACCAGCATGGTTTAACAGGTTGATGAGCATCGCCAGCGTTGTTGTTTTACCTGCTCCGGTAACACCGGCGACGACCACTAACCCGTTTTGAAACCCCGTTAGCCGCTGAGCGACTGCACGCGGGAAGCCGGTCCATTCAAAGCTAGGGATTTCCTCTGGGATAATGCGTATGCAGCCGCCAGGCACATCACCGCTGAAAAAGAAATTCGCCCGAAATCTGTGTGGGCGTTCGGCGATTTTCAATTGAAATGCGAAGTCAATATTCTTGTTGCATTCAAAATCGCTGTATGTTTCGGGTGGGCAAAGAGCCGGCAGTTCTATTGCCAGGTCGGCGGGTGTCAGTACCTTCTCGTCGAGGGGGAGCAGGCGGCCATGGAGTCGTAGTATGGGAGGATGGTTCTCGACAAGGTGCAGGTCGGATGCACCTTGCTGAACTGCATCTTGCAGCCATGCAATGACTCGGGATGAAGACCTCTCAGTCTCGGTCATTCTTTCGGATCAGCGCCAAGCCGGGTAAAGAAGTGGATGCCGAAGGTTCCTGTGATCACCTCAGTTGGCCAGGGTATCCTGCCGTCTGATCTACTGGCGGCAGCACCGTGTACCAGAATTTCTGCGGGCACCAGGAAGACGGCACCAGGAATGCGGTTGACTAGGGCGGTGCATAACATAGTTGATTTTAATTGCTCACGCGTTCAACGTAGTCACCGGTACGGGTGTCGACCTTAATCAAATTGCCTTCCTTGATAAATCCCGGGACCGTGATTTCAGCTCCCGTTTCTACCAGGGCAGGTTTAGTAACATTCGTAGCAGTATCGCCTTTAGCGCCTGGCTCGCACTGGGTCACGAGCAATTGCACGTGATTGGGAGGAGTCATTGTCAGAGGATTGCCGTTGTATAGCATCATCGAACATCCCATGCCTTCCTTCAGAAATTTCCAGGTGTCAGAAATTGTTTCCGTGGGAAGCTCGTATTGTTCGTAGCTGGAATCATCCATGAATACAAAGGTGTCTGCTTGTCGGTACAAGAATTGCACATCGATTTCTTCGACATCTGCAGATTCGAGCGCATCACCACCTTTATACGTTCGATCGATGACGGTTCCGCGTACGAGATTTCGTAGTTTACATTTGTAGAGGGCATTCCCTTTGCCAGGTTTGACAAAGTTCATCTCAATCATTAGATACGGCTCGCCGTCTAACTGAACCTTAAGCCCTTTACGGAAGTCGTTGGTCTTGTAAGTTGCCAAAGTTGAAGTTCCCGACGTGGTTATTTGGAGAGCGGGTGAAACACTCGTGCGAGTGGTCTAAATGCAGATTGTAACCGGAAAAACAGATTCTGTCCCGGCCAGTGTGGCAGCAACTGCCGACTGGCAGCAGGCACTGAAGTCAGCGGTGCGTGAGCCAGATGAGCTGATTGATCGATTGCAGTTGCCAGCCCGCTATCTTGCCCCGGCTCGTCAGGCGGCACGCGAGTTTCCCGTTTTTGCTCCTCTGGATTTTATTCGCCGGATGGAGCCTGGAAATCCGCATGACCCGTTGCTTCGCCAGGTTCTGCCGCTCGATCTGGAGTTGAGCCCTGGAGAGAAAGATCGGAAAGATCCTTTAGAGGAAGCGAGTGCCATTCAGACGCCGGGGCTGTTGCAGAAGTATGCGGGGCGGGCGTTATTGATCGCTGCGGGAGCATGTGCGATCCACTGTCGGTATTGTTTCCGCAGGCATTTCCCTTATCAGGAAGCACCGCGGTCGCTGGCTGCGTGGCAACCAGCACTTCAGATGTTGGCGGATGACCCCTCATTGGATGAGGTTTTGCTTAGTGGTGGAGACCCGTTGACGTTAGTTGATTCCCAACTGGGTGCGCTCATGTCCCAAATCGCTGGCATCGAGCACATCTGCCGCTTGCGAATTCACACGCGATTGCCAATCGTTATCCCGGAACGCGTTACCGATGAATTACTCGCTAATCTGAAAGGCAATCGGCTTACCATGTTCGTAGTCGTTCACGCGAATCACCCAGCTGAGATTGATGATCGGGTCGGTGTCGGGCTGAGACGTCTGTTAGATCAAGGTATCACTGTGCTGAATCAAGCGGTATTGCTGAAGGGGGTCAATGATTCATTAGATGCATTAGTCGGGTTGAGTCGCCAGTTGATTAATCTCGGAGTAGTTCCTTACTACCTGCACCAGTTAGATCATGTGGCTGGTGCCAGCCACTTTGAAGTTCCGGTATCTCAAGGACGTCAGTTGGTGAAAACAATGCGGGAGCACCTGCCGGGTTATGCTGTGCCGCGTTATGTCGTCGAGAAGCCAGGCGGCAGCAGCAAGGAAGTGATCAGCTAGATCGATCGTCTGTGAATCAGCCAGGCGGTTGCGACGGTATCCCAGCGTGCGTGGGCGCCGTTAACGCCCTTCGAAGAGGTCTCGCCCCTGCACGAGAGAACGCATTTTCGCGTCGGCAACACTGCGCGGCAACATCCAGAACCCGCAGTCGGGGTGGACGTATTGGATCCGCTCAGCGCCCAGGACGTTGCTGGCCTGTTCGATGCGTTGTGCGACAATCTCGGGTGACTCAACTTCGTTGTCCTTGATATCGATTACACCGATGCCGATCCCGGTCTCTTTTCTTACATGTTGCAACAGGGTGAGTTCCGTGTCCGGGCGCCGCGCCATTTCCAGCACCAGATGATCGCATTCCAGCAGGTTGAGGAAGTCGAGTAATTTTTCATATTCACCGGTCTGAATTGTTTGCCCACCATAGTTGCCAAAACAAAGGTGTACGGCTTTTTCGGTCGCTACACCTTGCAATACATGGTTGATGCCCGCAGCAGCTAAAGGCCCATCATCAGGGTGGCCGGTCACGTTGGCTTCGTCGACTTGGATCACATCTGCGCCCAGGCCAACCAATTGCTTCTGTAGGACGTCAGCAAGCGCCATGACTAGTTTTTCTAGATCCTGGTAATGTGCGTCGGCGAGCATCTTGGCCAGCATATAAGGGCTCGTGACGGTAAACTTTGTGGGCCGCTCCGTGAGGCTCTGGAACAGCTCATAGTCACCTCGTAGATTCAGCATTCCCCCATCCAGATCAGCGGTCACAATTCCGGGTGGCATGGCGCGAAACTGGTTGCCGGCGATGGCTCGCCAGGTATCCAATTGATTAGAGGTCAGGCGTTGCTGGATGCCGTGCATCGGCTTGACGAAAAAATCGATCATCCCGTTCGTTTCGGCATGATTGACGTCCCAGCGATTGAGCTCTCCGTCAGCGACAACATCGATGCCAGCCAGTTCCTGGGTCTTGATGACCGCGAGCATCGCGTCTTGCAGGCTTTCTCGCGTGCTGACGATGGGAAGCCAGTTGGGGACGGGGTAACTTCCGACCACGGTGGTCTTGATCACGGGTGTTCTCCTGGAAGTTGGCAAGCGATGCCAGGAAGTTTGGGGAGGTATCTGGAGGTTGTCGGCAGCATACTGCACCGACCTGGTCTAACGAGTCCCCAGGCAATACAAGAACTGGTCATTACGCAACAGCAGTTGTGAGTTGCTGATGACTGGTGAAGCATTTGCTCGACTGGTGTCTTTGGCGAATGTATTGTGGGCCAATAATTTGTAGGAAGGCTTGGCGGCGACGACGTACGTGCCGCGTGTCTGTGATACGTAGAAAATTTTCTGGTCCGCCACAACGGGAGAAGCGTAGACCAGGTCGGGGCGTGGTGTCAGGCGTTCTTCGTATTTGATGTCGCCCGTCGCCGCATCGAAGCAGAAGGCGATCCCTCGACTGTCATTTGCACAATAAAGATAGCCGTTGTGGTGAACCAGCGACGATACGTTGGATCCTTTCTCGACCCGCCACAGCATGTGTGTCGGTGTGACGTTCCCACGGCCTCCCGACCGCACTGCCAATGTGGATTGTTGCCCGCGGCCGCCGGTGACATAAACAACGTCGTCAACTGCAATTGCACTAGGGCAAGCGTAGGTCCGGATGCCATCACACTGCCAGAGTTTTTCTCCTGAAGCAGGCGCGAACCCAATTACGCTGCCTTGTATGCTCACCACTAATTCAAAGGGGCCGTTTGCGGTTTTGACCAGCAGTGGGGTATTCCACGAAGCGCGAATGCCGTCTGCTTGCCAGACTCGTTGTCCCGTGTGCTTGTTCAGGGCGATCAGTGATTGTGATTCGACACTGGCGTTGATAATCAGCAGGTCCTCATACAGTACCGGTGAATTTGACGACCCCCACCGGTGGCTTTGGGCGCCCACGTCGGCGTGCCAGATTTGACGGCCTTGCAAGTCCAGGCAAAAGACTCCGGAGCGTCCGAAAAAGAGATACAGGTGTTTGCCGTCGGTGGTGGGCGTACTGGAACTGTATCCATGTCGTGAACTATTGCCGCCTGAGTAGGTAGATTCTGGAAGTTCTGGGGTAAATTCCTTTTTCCACTGAACGGTTCCGGTGCTTCTATCCAAGCAAACTACCCATCTCCGCAAGTTGTCCATGTCCCCCTGGTTTGGTTCGAGGCCGTAGCCTGTGTAGCAGGTTACAAAGACGCGGTTGCCTAGTGTGATAGGGCTCGAACCACCCAATCCGGGCAGTCGTGTGCGCCAAATTACGTTGTCTCCGGAGGTCCAATGCGCAGGTAGTTGTCTGTCCCGGCTGGCGCCGCTTCCGCCCGGGCCGCGAAACTGGGTCCAATCGGAAGCCGTTGCCAAGATCGCCAACGGTGGTGCGAATAGATACAGGAGGACGGCAAGTTTTGTCGTTTGCATCGGGAATATTCCAGGGAATACGGACAGGCCAGTTACTGGTTTGCGTCACCTCAGCTTACCGGATTGCGAGGTTGCCGCAATCTAGCAGTTTTTGGGAAACAGGTATTGCTATTCACAGACGCGATTGCGTCTCCTAAAAAGAGACTGTGGCAGCGCGTGCAGCAATCTGCAATTGTACGTGACGCACTGATTTTCAAACGATAAGATGAAAGGGCTATGCTGCCATCGCTGCATTGGGCAGATCTTCTTTCTACCCAGAGGTGAGCGTCGGCAGCAGCTGTTCGAACTGGTTTGTTTGCTTGTTGGGAGATGGACAAATGTGGAATGCATGGAAGAACACGTTGTTGTGCGTTGCACTATTGGCTGCCCCTGTACTGGCGCAGCGCGGCGCTGATCTGCCTGCGGCAGATGCTGCTAAGGCTGAAGAAAAAAAGTCACCTGGCGACAAAGATGGCGAGCGTCGCACTGACCCAGCGGCGCAGATCGATCATCTCCGCAAAAGACTGGACGATCTACAACGCAAGTTCTCTGAACGGTCAGGTCCGTATGGCGGCGGCGGAACGGTTCGAGATCCGGCCGAACTGTACAAGAGTCAGTTTGGTCGACAGATCGGCGAACAGGAGAAAAACCTGCAACAGCTGATCGAAAAACATGGTGAAAAAAGCAAGCAGGTTGAACAGGCGCGGAAACGCCTGGAACGGCTAAGACGACAGTTGAAGTTTTTCAATAGCGACAGCGCGTTTTCTGCAGATCCGAAGGATTTTCGAGATGGTCCTGGTGGTGGGTTTTCGGGAGGTGGCTTCAAGTCTGGGCCGGGAGTCGACGGTGTTGAACGCGGTTTTTTTGACCGAGAGCCGCCGCGGGGCGGCGCTGGCAGAACAGGTGACCCCTTCGACTTTGGTGGCGGAGTTTCGCCCGAGGAAATGACTCGCCAATTTGAAAAGATCATGGAGCAGATGATGCGGTTTCGTGGTCCTCGTGATGAACGGGCGGAAGGTGGACGGGGGGCGGAGGGACGCAGCGCGCCAGCCCGTCGGGACTCCAGCCGAACGCGTTCAGTTGTGAGTGGTTTGGAGAGTGAAATCGCCACGCTCGCTGCCGATGTTCGCGCGGCCAAAGATCCGGAAGAACGTGAGCAAATGGTCCAGGAGTTGCGAGATCTAATCGAAACCTCGAATCGAGTACGCAGGCGTCACCGGATTCGGGAGATTGCCAAACTGGAGAAAGCGTTGGCTGCCTTGCGCGAAGCAGAGCGAAAGGAAGAGACTGTCGACGGTGCGCTACGAAGGCTGCTGGGAACGGACGGTGAAGACCGATAGAAACGGCGGGCCTTCCCATGTCGAATTATCTTAGCTGGCTCTCGAACATCCGTTGTGCGAGGACCACTTCCGTACCCGCCAGGCCGACTGAGATGAAGAGCGATGAGTCCTGATCGTTTTGTGATTGGGTCGCGCTTTCGCCGAGCATGGTGGCAAGCGTGCCAATGCGATCGTGGTGGGGTGTGTCAGAGAGTACAAAGGTGTCACCAAAGGCGTTCAGTTGCTTCAGCGAGTCTGTGACCAGAAGCGGAATCTGTTCATAGGTGTCTTTCGGCAGTTCATGGGCCGCTTTGAATTTGGGTCCGATGTTATTCAGGTGGACTCCTTTCTTGAGCCAGCTGGTTTTGATTACCGGTTGCGTGCTGGTGGTAGCACAAATGACGACGTCAGCGTCTCGTACGGCTTGTTCAGGTTCGTTTACCAGGGTGAGGTCTACGGGTACATGTTCGCTCATTTCTTCACGGAACGCATTGCGATTCGCAGCGTTGCGGCTGTAGACGCGGATTTCATGGAAATGGCGCACTGCACAGGCGGCACGCAACTGCGTTCTCGCTTGCAAACCTGTGCCAAGCAACGCCAGGATGTTTGCATTCGACTTGGAGAGGCAAGAGATAGCAACACCTCCAATGGCACCTGTACGTACTGCCCCTAACAGCTTGCCTGTGACGATTCCTGTGAGTGATCCATCACGACTATCAAAGACCGCGGTAACCTCGGAACGTGTTGGGGAGCTGAGGTGCGCCAGGTCGTAAACCCGAAATCCCATGCAGGGATTGGGCGAAATTTGTGCACCGATCGTGAATGAGAACTCGCCCTGTGTCAGTTTGGAGTTAACGCGTGCGGGAGCATCCAAAGTACCTTCGGCGTGCGATTGGAATGCACCTTGCATCCAGCCAACGACATCCTGGTAGTCAAGCTGGCTGACGTGTTCGTCGGTCAAAACAGGAATTGGCATTGTTGCTGTTTCGCTGTCCAGGAGGATTCATGGAAATCCCAGCATGATCGGGGATGTCAGTCAGGTCGGTATTGACTCGGACAGACGTTTCCGAAGGTCCGGAATGATGGCAGCGGGAACGAATTTGGCGAGCATCTGATTGTCTGACAATGGCGCAATTTGTTTGATCAAGGAGCTGGAGACATGCGCGAGTTCTTCGTCTGCCATCAGGAAGACGGTTTCGATTTCCGGTGCAAGGTGATGATTGGCCATCATCATGGTGAATTCGGCAGAGATGTCGGTGAGTGGGCGGACGCCTCGTACCATGATCCGTGCGTGACACCGATGTACGAATTCAACGGCGAGGCCAGCAAACGTTTCGATCCGGACATTCGTCAGGTTTGCAGTAACCTGCTCAAGGAATGAAACGCGTTCGTCTAACGAAAATAGAGATCGTTTCTCCGAATTCACGCCGATCCCGATAATTAATTCGTCAAACAGACTGCTGCTGCGTTCGATGATGTTGACGTGTCCCAGAGTGACGGGGTCAAAGGACCCTGTGTAGACGGCAGTCTTTGAGGTAGATGCAGTCATTTCATTCCGAAGACTGGTGTGAAAGCGGCATAAGTGACAGCGTCAGGGTGAGCAATGTCTCGCCGGGCCGAGTGACATCGGCAACCAGGACGATTGCCCTGGGGCATAACAAAGTACTTTTCTGAAGGCTTTCCAGACCGGTCAAAGCTCCCAGTGTTTGATTTGAATAGGGCGCGTGTTCACGCTGCAGTATCTCAAACTGATAGTGCTTTGTACACAAGTTGGTGTGCCACGGACGATACGCAACCGGAGAATGGTAGTATCTCAGTCGCACTGTATCTCAGACGCACAGGGACGGATTTTCACTCTTGCATCGCCTGGATTAACCGTTCGATGTCCTGCGAGTTGTTGTAGGCATGTGGGCTGATTCGCAAACGTCCTGCACGGCAGCTAATGGTGACGCCGGCTGACAGACAGCGTTTGCGGACAACGTGAGGGTCTTGGTCTGGCAGTTCAAACGCGACGATGCCAGAAGCATGCTCTTGGTCTCGTACACTGACTACCGTCGCATTCATTTCATGTAACCGCTGGCAGGCTTCGCCGGTGATGGCGAGTAGGCGGTCGGCAACAGGGGAGCGATGTTTCGTCAATCCAAAAGAGGTGAGCAGTTCGATACTGGCACCTAATGCAGTAATGCCGGCCATGTTCCAGGAGCCACCTTCGTAACGTGCCGCAGATTCTCGGACATCCAACTCGATACGTGAAAAATCGTAGGCGTGCGAGACGCTGTTCCATCCGACATTGCGTGGCTTCAAAAGTTGTAGAAGCTCTTTCCGGACATAGAAAATGCCAGCGCCTTCTGGTCCGAGTAACCACTTGTGGCCGTCGGCAGCCAGCATGTCAATGCTGGAGTGATGCACGTCGAGAGGAAAAACCCCCAATCCCTGGATGGCATCTACAAATAGTAGTACACCCTGGTCTCTTGCCAGTTGTGAGAGTTGTTCGAGGTCGTGACGCCAACCGGTTGCGTAGCCCACCCAACTGACAGACAGAATCCGAGTCCTTGCGTCACAAGCCTCCGCGATACGATTCAAATCGACCTGACCGTTTGGTTTGACTGGGACTGTTCTCGTTTCGATACCTCGGTCGGCGAGGTTCATCCAGGGGTAGAGATTGGAGGGAAATTCATTCGCTAAAGTGACAAGGTTATCGCCGTTTTGCCAGGGGTAGCCTTCGGCCACATAATTGATGCCGGCCGTGGTATTGGGAATGAGCGCAATTTCGTCGGTGTCGGCGCCGATGAGAGCCGCAGCCTGCTGGCGAACTTGCTCACTGCGTACCGCCCACTGCGGCCATGCGTTTCCACCCTGCTCGACGGCCTCAACAGCCCACTTCTCAATAGCAGCCTGTGCAGGCTGGCAGAGGGGAGCCACCGCCGCGTGGTCAAAATACGCCCATTTGCGGCAGACTGGCATCAATTGACGAAAGTGGTTCCAGTCGAATTCAGGCATGGCGGGTCACATTGCGGCAGGCACGCGTTGTCACGACAGTGCGTATGGAGCGAGGTAGCAGGTCAACCAAACCGCTCCGGCTGGCGGTTCGTGGAATAATGCAGCTTATGCTGGCACTCGATTATCCCGTATAACAGCGGGAAAGGCCTGTCGGGGTGTGCGTTCGCAAACAAACTGGCCCCAGAGTTCTAGTGATCCCTCAATAGAGGGGGGGCTTTGGTGTCGAAACGTGGGTGACATGTCGCGACGGGTAATTATACTAAGCGATTGAGATAAGGTGGGATTGGCCTGGTGGAATTCCACCACAATATCCGGGGATCGTCTGTATGTCGTTAAATGTCCCGAAAGTATTGTGCATG
>PBOG01000259.1 GCA_002724245.1 Planctomycetaceae bacterium | reverse complement strand
TTGTTTCAATCAGTAACGCTGTATGTGCAAAGCAGCACCACGCGTGCACAAACGTGGTGCTCGTCATGCTATCCGATCTGCGTGGCGTTTGTCTGTACGGGCTACAGCGTTCTTGTAGTTCCAGACGTGTTGTCGAAGACAGAATTTTGCGGAACATTCAGAGAAGCGCTGCCAAATCCTTGGACGGTCGCTTGTCGATGCACGCATGGCGGGTGCATGGGTGGCGACCTGAGTCGTCTTGCGTCAGGACCGCGTGACCAGTGATCGTGTCACAAGATCTACTGATAATATTCCTTCGGTGTCGGTCAAATGCTGCAACACTTGACGCGGTCGTGGACTGTCTCGCAGGAGATTGTCGAGGAGCACTATCGTCCGGGACACACTTTACCAGGGCACTGGGTAGACTTGCGGTGGGATGTGTCGTAGTTGTAGTCTGGTTCTTGACAGTTGTAAGGTTTCGGGTGCCTCGCAACCGGATAACGAGTTCATGGGGAGAACGTCAGGATGCTCAGCAAGAGATTTCGATTCGTGTTGTTCGCGTTGGCTGCAACACTCCTGACCGTAGCGTGGGCACAAGAGAATGTATCTGGCACCGGTGACACGGTCGTGCGCGAGGCCAGGGCTCATATGCTTCGGTATGTCGCATTGGCGAACCAAGAGAAGACGGAGATTATTGCGGAAGAGATTTACGAAACTCCCATCCTTATGATTCCGTTCGACAACGCTCAGCATCGGGTGCAGGATTCCGCAGAACAGTTTCGGAAGGGGTTCGACGAGCATTTAGCTCAACTGAAAAGGCAGAACTGGAAGCAGTTCAAACTCCATCGACTGGATGTTCGCTCGGCTGGAAAGGACCTGGCATTCGTTGATATGCACTTCGTCTGGCTCAAGGTCGATGGAAAACCGATTGGTCCAGACCATCGCGTTGCCAGTTACGTTCTGGCAAAGAAAAAGAACGGGTGGAGGATTATTGCAGTGATGGGTAATCGCCAGATTTGAAGCATTGCTGCTGCCAGCCGTTGTGCTACATTCAGCCTGACGCTGCCAGGGCACAGGTACCGACGAGGTTCGTGGCTCCGTGATCGATCGCAACACCCTTTCTATAATACGCTGCCCCACTAAGTGGGGCGTCCGCTGTTTACTGCGGGCAGGCGCTCTGGTGCTGGCGTGCGTCGTTTTTCTCGTGCCCCACGAGCAGGTAAGCCAGTCTTCCGAGACAACTGCCGACGGCGCCCCGTCTGCGAAGCAGTATCGTTTGCTGATGACTCCGGGTGGCATCCAATTCGGTCTCAGGCAGGGGGCTAACAAAGCTCCCGCGCCAGTTGCATTCCTGTTTGGCAGTTTGTTGGATGAAATGCTGACCATGGAGCACTGTCGCATCCTGCTGGAAGCAGGATACGTCTGCGTGGCGCTCGACGCGCCAGGGCATGGCCTGGATCGTGATATCAGTGAACCACCGGAACTGGGTTCCTGGAGACATCGCCTGACAATAGGTCGCAATTTCGTATCGGCGTTCAATGCCAGACTGTCGAGTATCCTGGACTACCTGGTCGCCGAACGTATCGCGGATCCGGAGCTGGTGATCGCGGTTGGCGGCTCACGCGGCGGGTTCCTGGCGTTTCATTTTGCCGGCAGCGAGTCTCGCGTTCGTGGTGTCGCGGGACTGGCACCCGTCACTGAGTTGCGTGCTTTGGATGAGTTTCGTGGTATGGACGCTCACGAGTTGACCGCCTCACTCTCGCCCATCCGTCATGCGGCCCGGCTGGCAGGTCGCAGCGTACTGGTGACTATCGGCGATCGGGATAATCGTGTTGGTACCGATCACGCCATCGCCTTCGCGAGGCAGATTTCCAGAGCTGCTCAAGGTGCCCGTGTTGATCTACACGTGCTTGCCGAACCACGTGGGCATCGTCACCCTGAAGCCACTGACGAACTGCTGCGGACATGGGCAGCCAAATGTCTGCGCGAACGCTCAAAACGTTAATGGAGTGCCCGTCGATGACTTCCGCAGTCCGTGTTGGGATACCGTTGTTCGTCAAGCCTGGGAAAGCCTTGCTTGGAATGCTTTGCCTGGCGATCACCACCTGTAGCTTGCTTCTTGCCTGTGTGACTGCCGCGCAGGCCATCGTGGTTCTCAAAGTCGGCGAAGCGGGCCGTACCGATCCCTTTACCCATTTGAACGGTCGGCAGATCGCTCGTAACGGCGCCGGCGTCTGGTTTTTCGTCTACCGGGGGGAATTCCAGCAGGGAGCGGCGGTGTTTTTGGCTGTCTCCAGGGCAGCTTCGCCAGAGTTTCCAGGAGACTTTCATGCAGCGATTCCACTGATCGCCGCTGCCAACGGCGGAGTGCTTCCTGTCGGAGGGGAAGCGGTGGAGAATGTAAGTATCGTGATCGACAGTCGTGATGTGTTGCATCTGGTCTGGGAGAGTGACGGTGAACGCCGTGTTTGGTACGGGCGTTGTCGAGTGGGCGGGAGCAAACCACTTGAGCACATCCGCCAAAGCGGAAATTGGACCGGAATTGCGGGCCATGCGTCCCCGCACATTCTGAGCGGTCCGAACCGGGATTCCCGCTTCGGTGATATGGCATGGGGGCCGCACGGTAACGTGTGGATTCTCTGGTCTGAAGAGGTTGCCGTCGATCCCGGCGCGAGATATACGATCGACCTGAAACACCGACTACGACAGGTACCGCTGGGTCGCACGGGCCACGAGCTGTGGATGGCTCAGGTGTCCGCAGCCGATTGTAAACGGAAAAGAATCAGTCTGCCTGGACCAGCCAGACGTGCAGTAATGGACCTGGATGAGACAGGTAGCCTGCACCTGGTCTTTGCGGGCCGGCATCTTTACTATCTCCGTCATGCGAACTTTCCAGACCGCTTCGATCAGAATGTGGACCTGACCACGACCCACCCGTTTCCGCTTTGGCAGGGCACCAGCTTTACGACGTATAGCGTAGTGGGATGGGGTGAGCAGGCCCTGGTGGCGTTCGAGCGGATTGGCAACATTCCAATTTACGGTTATTGCGACGGAGCGGATTGGAGATTCGAATCACTGAATCCAACGGCCGAAGTCTACCGCAACCCGATCCTCTGCAAAGATCATCACGGAAACGCATTGCTCTTCTGGGCCAACATCAGCCGCGGCCATACGTTTTACTCACGCTGGCTGGGTACCCGCTTCAGCGCGCCCTATAGCGCGCGGACGATTATCGACGACCTGGGCGCAAACGACCAGGCAACCGACACTGGCCCGACCCTCAGTTCGTTGCATACCGTCCAGCGACAATCTCGCCCAGGATCACCGATCGGGCTGGCGCTGGTTGGCAACAGCCCCACGAGGCCGGTCTACTTTGACCACTTCAGCGAATCTGACCTGAAAGTCGAACCAGGACGCAAGGTTCTCTTCCTCGATATGGCTGAGGTCCAGTCAGTGGATGGGCTGGTTGAGTCGTTTCATCCCATGAAGAAGCACCCTGCCAACCCGTTGTTGCGCACAGGCCCAGCGGGCAGCTGGGACGCACAGCGGGCCCATGCTTATGGCGATGTTATCTTCGACGGCAAAAAGTTCCAGATGTGGTACTCCGGCTGGTCACGCCCCGATGGCCCGTTGCTGCCGGGAACCGCCGGACACCACGTAGGCTATGCCGAGAGTGAGGATGGCATCCACTGGGTGAAGCCGTCTCTGGGGCAGTTGGCGGTCAATGGTTCCAAGGACAACAACATTGTCGATCTAGGCGAGGGAAAGGGGCATGCTTACATGCCTATGGTTGTACGTGATACCAGAGAATCCGACCCGGCCCGCCGCTACAAGATGATTGTCGAACAGAGGGGCCGCAACACGCTGCACTTTTCGCCCGACGGAATTCGCTGGAGTGACGGCATCGTCGTCCGGCAGCATCGCTGGTCGGACCAACGCAGTTTTTTTTATGACACGCTGGAAACCGATCCGGAGAAGCGGTGGAAGGTGTACAGCCATGGGCGTGCCAGGCCTCCTGTGGGGCTCCGAAAAATTTGCCGCGACTGGAGCAAGGATTTGATCCATTGGACCTCCGACCCACGCAATCCGGTGGCTCATCCACGCGCGACCACCGCCGCCGAATATCACCTGATTTCAGTCTGGATCGATGCCGGAATGTACCTGGGATTGGTTGACTGCTGGCAGCGAACGCAGGTACAGCCCCAATACCTGATGGGCAGCCGCGACGGAGTGAATTTTTTTCATGTTTTCGACGGTCACGCAGCGATCGGGCTGGGAGACCCCGGCAGCTGGGACGCCGCCTGGGTTGCACCGGTCAACGTACCGTTGATGCGGGGTGACGAAATGTGGGTCTATTACTCCGGTGGTCCGGTTACGATTGGTGGCCAGGTGGACCAATGGAACCAGGTGCGCATGCAGACCGGGCTGGCCACGATCCGTCGGGATGGATTCGTCAGTCTGGATGTGGCGGAAGGCCAGCGGATGGGGTCGTTCTTGACCATTCCCTGGCAACATACAAGGGGAGACCTGTCGCTGGAACTGAATGCCGACGGATTGAACCCAGTGGCTGGGGGACGGATCCGGGTCGAGCTGCTGTCGGACGAGAAAGTGATTGCCACCAGCCAGGCAGTGACCACCAGTGGAGTCCGCATTCCTGTCGCCTGGCCTGAAGGCAGACGTTTGCCACTGCAACCCGGTCGACTGCGTCTTCGCTTTCACCTGGAAGGCAGCGCGCAGCTCTACAGCTTCACTTTTCAAGCAGCGGGTCGCTGATCAAGGGCGACGTCAATGTGTTGTCGCCGTTCCTGTGCCTAGCGAAAAAAAGAGTTGCGGTGAGTATTTCACATTGATGTTGCTCGGCATCAAGACTGCTTGCCGATGGTGTCGTTGGACAATGCCTGCTGTAATCTAGTAATACCGATAATCGATGTTTCCTTGCCGGCTGTGTTCTCAGCGGTTTTGGTGCCCCTCCCCGAGCCTTCAGATAACGTGTGTGAGGGAGTGTGATGCTGACGGGATGCAGGGTGGATTGTTTTTTTGGAGTGGGTTGCGAGCACAATGTGACGAGTCAGCTCCACCGAGCGCTGGTTGCCGTTGTTCCGGCGTAGTGCCGTCCACAATATTAATGGAGAGAAATGGACTCACTACCCAGCAAAAGTCGTCCGGCTGTAACGCCGCGACATCTGTGAAACATTGCGATGTTGTTTCCATGACTGCCCCGCGTCGCGGTCATTTCCCGCTGGAAACCTGCAACCGGAAATGTACTACAATTATGTCGTGGCGCGATGTAGCTGCAGATACCGCTGACTACAGGGAGTTCCCATCGTGAACCATCCATCGAGGCTAATCCACTGCTGGCCCCTCTTCCAGGCCATCGCACTCGCCTGCACCAGCACGCTCTCTGGAGCGGCGCCGCGGCCCGATGACAAACCGTATCGGGTGATTTTTAACTGCGATGGACAGAGTGTCTTTGCGAATGCAAACGGCGATGTGGCGGCCTACGTTGACAATGTGTTCGGCCCGCTTGTCGACACGCACGTCGACGCCTTGTTCTGGAACGATGGCGCCGGCGGCAATACGGCCAATTACGACAGTCGTGTTCTGGAACGTACTGGCCAGCGTAGCGGGAACGTCGACGTCACGCTCGATCGCTGGCTTCGCGAGGGGAATGATCCTCCGGAGATCATTGTCCGCGAGGGGCATCGCCGGGGCATCGATGTGTTCTATAGTCTGCGTGTCAATGACATCCACGACTCCTTTTTGCCCAACGAATTCGCGAGTTTCAAGGCCCAGCACCCCGAGTGGCTACTGGGAATCGCAAAAATCAAGGCTCCTGGCGACGGGCATGTCCTGACACCGGAAGTTCCGAGTGAGGTCTACTCTGCGGAGTTTCTCAGTTCCCTCAACTTTGCAATTCCGGAAGTCCGCGATCTCAAGCTCCGCACCATTCGAGACGTCGCAGAACGCTATGATTTTGATGGTGTCGAACTCGACCTGATGCGGTTTCCCCGACTGTTTCGAGCCTTTCTCGAGTATCGTAACTCTGCCGTGCTGACCGATTTTGTCCGGACCGTACGCCAGACGTTGCGTGAACGCGGTACGCAGCGTGGACGCCCCTTCAAGCTGGCCGTTCGCGTCGATGAAAATCTGGTGGCCTGTCGACTCGACGGATTTGACGTGCGAACCTGGGTCGACGAGGGCTTGATCGACCTGTTGATCGTCGGTGACTACGCGTTTCCCGAAGGGCGTGACGTGCGTGATTTTGACAGGCTCACAGAGGATAGCCCTGTCCAGCTCTACGTCTGCGTCGCACATCCCAACAAGATGATTGGCGGAAAAACCTTTCTGCAGGGCGACTCGTCGTCCGTGCTCCGTGGACTGGCAGCCAACTACTGGCACAACGGAGCGGATGGTGTTTACCTGTTCAATTGGTTTCCACACACGAAGCCTTATCAAAAAGCTTTGTTGCATCAGGTAGGTGACCCGCTGCAACTGGCGCGGGTGGACAAAATTTTTCCGGCAGATTGTTCCGAGTATGGACCTGGATTGAAGCGCAAAGGGCCGTCGAGTCCCCGTTACCACAACTGGCTGTTCGCCACTTTGCCGGTGGCGCTACACGCAGTACAGCAACGGAAGTCTTTTACGCTGATTCCTGTGGATGTCGCAGACCGTGGTGACGGTGACGGCGCACGGCCGGCGGTGCGTTTGTGGCTGGAACTCAAGAATTTGGTTCCTGGCGATCAGGTTGTTTTCCAGATCAATGGAAGCCCGCTGACGCCATCAGGCCCAGCTGGCAGCGATGGCTTGCTGACGTTGCCGCTGATGTCCCAGCAACTCAAGGTGGGACGCAACCAGGTCGGTGTCCGCCTCGTCGAACGCGGCCGGAATGCGGCTGGCCCGATTCTGCTGACTGCGGTTGAAATCCATCTCGATTACCCCTGACGCCACCGGTATGCCGGTGACGCTTCAGACGCATCTGTGATACCGGGTAGGAGCCACTTCGAAACCTGAAGTCGACGTGGTATCCCAATGCCAGGCGAGCACTCTTGGTTACGCTTGTTCGTGTAAACGGCGAAAAGGCAGTCAGACTAGCGTGCCGGCGTATGGACTACCATCAGGGAATCGAGCAGTACCGATCCATATCCACTGGTGCGAAACTGAACCTGGTCGACGGCGCCTGTTTTTAAGGGGAAATGGGCCGTATGTTTTTTGTTCAGGGTGAGTGTGGCCTTGTCACCGCCAGGTGTGAGCTCGATGACAAAGGTGTTCCACTGACCGATATTCGCCTCCAGTTTGCTTTGCTCCCAACGTTCTTTGTCGCGGAAATGAATCTTTCCGTCTTTGCGGATCAAGACGGTCCACGG
>PBOG01000258.1 GCA_002724245.1 Planctomycetaceae bacterium | reverse complement strand
CATGTGGGAAGGACCCTCGCCACAGGGAATCTGGATCGGGACTGGTGCCGCGCCAAGTCGCGTATCGATCTCCTCAACCACCGTTTCAAAACTGGCTCCTTCACGATCCAATTTGTTGATAAAGGCCAGCCTGGGAACCCGGTATCGATCGGCCTGGCGCCATACCGTCTCACTCTGGGCCTCCACACCCTCGCGCGCACTAAACACGACGACCGCGCCATCCAGAACACGCAGGCACCGTTCGACTTCAGCCGTAAAATCGACATGTCCCGGCGTATCGAGCAGATTGATGCGGCTCGCTTTCCACTCAAACGCAACACAGGCGGAATAGATCGTGATGCCACGGTCCTGTTCTTCAGGATCACTGTCTGTTTCAGTGGTCCCTTTGTCGACCGATCCCACGCGGTGCTTGGCACCGCTATAAAACAGCATCCCTTCCGTGAGAGTTGTCTTACCGGCGTCAATGTGGGCGATAATGCCCAGATTTCGCAGCGTCGTGAGATCTCGTGTCATCTGCCGACCGTCCGCCATCGATCCACAGCACAGGTTCCCGGACCCGGAAACCGGCGCACCGACTATGACGCCGGGCGCAGTCCGGTGAATGCGCCGCTACCAGGCAAAAGATGAATGGGCTGCTACCAGGCAAAATGCGCAAACGCTTTGTTTGCGTCCGCCATTCGGTGAGTATTTTCACGGCGGGTCATGGCCGCACCTTCGCGGTTGTAAGCTGCCGTTAATTCGTCTGCCAATTTCAGATGCGTGGGCCGCCCCTTTTTCTCACGAACCGCCATCAATATCCACCGGAAAGCGAGTGATGTCTGGCGTTTGCGATTGACCTGCATCGGCACCTGGTAGGACGCCCCGCCGACACGCTTGGAACGTACTTCAATTGCCGGCTTCACATTCTCAACCGCCTGATGGAACACCTCGATCGGTTCTTTGTCTGGAACACGCTCTTTGATCTGGTCCAGCGCGTTATAGAAGACCGCCTGCGCAGTCGTCTTTTTACCGTCCAGCATCAAGCAGTTGATAAATTTCCCGGCAACCTCCGAACCAAAACGCGGATCGGGTTTGAGTTGGTCTTTACTGGCAGTGATTCGTCCCATGGCAACCTGGTTTTCCTGTTCCGCAAGAGCGAGCGGCGTCTTCAGTATCTACTTGTTAAACAATTATTGTCGAATGGGTGCTGCGTCAACTCAGAACCAATTCACCAACGATTGGAATCGTCGCTGACCCCAATCAAGACTTCTTGGCCCCGTAGCGACTGCGCGCCTGTTTACGACCATCGACCCCCAGCGTGTCTAGCGCGCCGCGGATAACCTGGTAGCGAACGCCCGGCAAGTCACGTACACGACCACCCCGCACAAGCACGATCGAGTGTTCCTGTAAATTATGACCTTCGCCAGGTATATAAACCGTGACCTCCTTGCCATTGGAAAGTCGTACACGTGTAATCTTGCGAAGAGCCGAATTCGGCTTCTTCGGCGTCATTGTCCGCACCTGCAGGCACACACCTTGCTTCTGAGGACACTGATCCAACACCGGCGCTTTGGTAAACTTGCGCTTCTGCTTGCGGCGTTTGCGGACCAGCTGATTGATAGTTGGCATTAATGGTACCTGCGAACAAACCGAACTACAAAAATAAAGAAAAACTAGTACGAACAAGTTTCCAGCCTACCGGTTCTCGGCTAGCTGTCAACCTGACTGGAACTCACTGACTTTCCTCTTCCCCGCTTCCTGCTCCACCCAGCAAGGCATCCAGCGAAGCCACATTCTCTCCGCTGGCAACCTCGGCCGGCTCCGGTTCCGTAGCCGGTGCCGCATCGCCATTGCCCTCGGCCTCGCCTTGAAGTAACGGAAAACTGGTAACCAAAGCGCGTTCTTTTTCCTCTGCCATGGCCTGCAGGGCTTCCGGACGGTAACGAACCTCGGATTCCTGGAAGGTCCGAAAACCTGTCCCAGCCGGAATCAAGTGTCCCAGAATCACATTTTCCTTGAGGCCCACCAGATCGTCGGTTTTCCCCGAAAGTGCGGCCTCGGTGAGCACCTTGGTCGTTTCCTGGAAGCTGGCGGCTGAAATAAAACTGGAGCTCTGTACAGACGCCTTGGTGATCCCCAGTAACTGGGTACTCGCAGTCGCCGGCTTGGGACGCGTTCCTTTGGCCGGCTGGCCTCCCAGCGCCTCAATTTGAGCATTGACCTGTTCCAACGCGTCCTTCGGCACAATCGTATCGACTTCAAAATCACTATCACCCTTGTCCGTAATCCTCAAGCATTTGGCCAGCGCCTTATTGACCGTCCGGAACTCAAAGCGGTCGATGACGAGCCCCGCCAGCAAGCTGGTATCTCCGGGTGTCTCAATCTGCACCTTGCGCAACATGCGGGCAATGATAATCTCGATATGCTTGTCATTGATCTCTACCCGTTGGCTTCGGTAGACCTGCTGGATTTCGTGAACCAGATACTGTTGCACCGCCTCTTCTCCGGAAACACGCAGAATATCGTGCGGCACCAAGGGCCCGTCGATTAGCGCCTGTCCGGCTAATACCTGGTCACCGGAATGCACCAGGAACCGCTTGCCGTGAGGTACCAGATGCTCGCGTTCCATACCGGATTCACTACGGACTGTGATCGACCGCTTGCCACGTTTCTTCTCTTGCAGAATCTCTACCTCACCGTCAATTTCGGCGATGACCGCGGGATCCTTGGGCTTGCGTGCCTCGAAGATTTCTGTGACACGAGGCAGGCCGCCCGTGATGTCACTTACGCCGGCAGCGTCACGTGGCGTCTTGGCCAGAATTGAACCTGCGGAAACCTGGGCTCCCTCTTCCACCTCCAAGTGAGCCCGCTCGGGCAGATAATAGACATCCAGTGGTTTGCCATCGGTATCTTCCAACACGATTTGCGGATGTAGTTCGCCTTTGTGATCAACGATCATCTTGCGCACATGCCCACTGGGATCCTTTTCAGCGCGCATCGTGTCACCTTCGACAACGTCTTCATAGCGGACTTTTCCACCTACCTCTGCGAGAATCGGAATACTGTGGGGGTCCCACTGGCAGAGGGTCGCACCGGCCTTGACTTCCTGGCCTTCCTCGACAAGCAACTCAGCACCGTTGGGAATTTCGTGTTTCTCAAGCTCGCGTCCTTTTGGATCCAAAATCGAAATTTCACCATTGCGCGTGAGTACGATCGCTTTGTCATCGTCGTTCTTGACCGAACGTACGCGTGTGAAATGGATGACACCTTCTTTCTTCGACTTCGCTTCGTTCTCTTCCAACGCCGTACCCGCGACGCCACCAATATGGAACGTCCGCATCGTCAACTGCGTCCCGGGTTCACCAATCGACTGCGCGCCAATAATCCCAACGGCCATCCCTTCTTCAACCATTGTTCCGGTTGACATATCCATGCCATAACAGGCGCGACAAATCCCCAGAGGCGCATCACAGGTCATCGGGCTACGCACTTGAATCCGTTCCAGACCAAGTTCTTCGATCTTGCGGGCAATCTCAGGCACGATCATCTGATTTTCCGCAACAATCACCTCGTCCGTCACGGGATTGACGATCGGCTTACGGCTGACACGACCGTTAACTGCATCAGCGAGCCGCACTTCGACCTTTTCACCTCGATAGATCACTCCCTTGGTGAGCCCCTGCGTCGTACCGCAGTCCTCCATGGTGATCACGACATTCTGAGCAACATCTGCCAGCTTTCGGGTCAAATATCCCGAATCTGCCGTCTTTAGCGCGGTGTCAGCCAGACCTTTCCGCGCCCCGTGCGTCGAACTGAAGTATTCCAGAACCGTCAGACCTTCGCGGAAATTCGCTTTAATGGGCGTTTCGATAATCTCTCCGGTCGGCTTGGCCATCAGGCCTCGCATCCCGGCCAATTGTCGAATCTGTTCGACCCCACCACGGGCACCGGAATTCGCCATCAAGAACACTGGGTTCACGTAACCGTTACCACCACGATCGTCTGACTGCATCGCGTCCATCATCTCAGCAGTGATGACTTCACGGGCATGCGTCCAGGTATCAAGCACCGCGTTGTAGCGTTCTTGATTGGTAATGACCCCACGCTCGTAAAGCTTCTTGTAACGCAGCACATTCTTTTCCGCATCACCGATGTACTTTTCTTTCGACGTCGGAGTCACCAGATCGTCGGTGGCAAAAGAAAGGCCACTGCGGGTACTTTCCCGGAAACCAAGTCGGTTCATTTGATCGAGTAATTCAATGGTCGCCTTGCGTCCAAGTCGCTGGTAACAATCGGAAATCACTGTCGCCAGGTCGCCCGATTTGAGCGGCAAGTTGTAGAAGTCCATGCCCTCGGGCAGCATCATATTGAACATAATGCGACCGTAGGTTGTCTTAATCAGACCGCCGGACGACGACGCATCGTCTTCACTCTTTAATCTTCGATTATCGGGAAGACGCACATGAATCGGCGCGTGTAGATCAATCCGCCCTAACGAATAGGCGAGGTCCGCTTCGTCCAGTGTGGAAAACTTGGTCCCCTCACCCTTTCGATTGGGAAGTTCGATCGTGACATAGTTACAACCCATCACGGTGTCTTGCGACGGACTCATAATGGGACGTCCGTTCGCCGGACTGAAGATATTGTTCGTCGACATCATCAGCGTGTGGGCTTCGACCTGTGCTTCGATCGACAGCGGCAGATGGACTGCCATTTGATCGCCATCGAAATCCGCATTGAACCCCTTGCAGACCAACGGGTGCAAATGGATTGCATTGCCTTCCACCAGGACTGGTTCAAAAGCCTGAATGCCCATACGGTGCAATGTGGGTGCACGATTCAATAGCACCGGGTGGTTCTGAATTACCTGCTCGAGAATATCCCACACCTCTTCGTCTTTGCGCTCCAACATCTTCTTCGCCGATTTGATCGTGTCGGCGTGCCCCATCTCCTTCAACTTACGGATAATGAAAGGCTGATAGAGCTCCAAAGCAATCTTCTTCGGCAATCCACATTGATGCAGCTTAAGCCGGGGACCAACAACAATCACACTACGTGCGGAGTAGTCGACCCGTTTACCGAGCAGGTTCTCGCGGAAACGTCCCTGCTTGCCCTTGATCATATCTGTCAACGACTTCAGCGGTCTGTTACTGCTTCCCAACACGGGGCGTTTGCACCGGTTGTTGTCAAACAACGCATCGACCGACTGTTGCAGCATTCGTTTCTCGTTACGAATGATCACTTCGGGCGCGTTGAGATCGACCAACTTGCGCAACCGGTTATTGCGATTGATAATGCGACGATAGAGATCATTAAGGTCGCTGGTGGCAAAATTCCCACTGTCCAGCAGCACCAAAGGGCGCAGGTCGGGCGGGATCACCGGAATCACATCCAGGATCATCCACTCAGGTTTGTTATCACTATCCCGGATCGACTCGACAATCTTCAAGCGATTGGTGAGATCTTTACTCTTTTGCTTGGACTTGGTTTCGGACAGCTGAATCCGCAACTCTTCGGACAAACGGACCAAATCAAGGTTCATCAAGAGCTTTCGAATTCCCTCGGCGCCCATTTCGGCTTCGAAACTGCCGTCACCGTATTGCGCACGGGCCGCACGGTATTCCTCTTCGGTGAGCAGCTGCTGCGCTTCCAGTTCGGTAGTGCCCGGGTCCACAACGACGTAGTCCTGGAAATAGATCACCTTCTCAAGGCTCGACGTCTTCATGTCAAGCAGATTGCCGAGTCGACTCGGCATGGCCTTGAAAAACCAAATATGGACAATCGGAGCCGCAAGTTCGATGTGTCCCATTCGCTTGCGACGAACCCTTGAGTGTGTCACCTTGACACCGCAACGATCACAGATCATTCCCTTGTATTTCATGCCCCGGTATTTGCCACAGGCACACTCCCAGTCCTTTTCCGGGCCAAAAATCCGCTCGCAAAACAGACCATCCTTCTCCGGGCGATAAGTCCGGTAGTTGATCGTTTCCGGCTTTTTCACCTCACCGAACGACCAGCTGCGAATGTCGTGCGGCCTGGCCAGGCTGATCTTGACCGATGCGTAATCGTTAATGCGATCGTAGGACGTGTCGCCACTGGTCATAGCCCTTGCTCCTTGCGAGTTCGGAAGCAATTCACACAAAAGGGAAATCTGTTCAGGACAACACGTGCGTCGACCTGGAACGGTTCTCCCCTGGAATTCTTGATGTTGCCGTTGTTCTCAATCTCAACTCGTTGCACTGGCGTGGTCGACACCAGCAGTCACTCAGGTCTACCCGGGGCAGACCCTGCCGATCCACTCTTAAATCCGCCGTTTTTCCAGTTGCATATTCAAAGCCAATCCTCGAATCTCGTTGGTCAGAACGTCAAAACTGGCGGGTGTCCCGGCTTCCAGTGTGTTCTCACCCTTGACCATCGACTCATAAATCTTGGTGCGACCTTCGACATCGTCGCTCTTGACCGTCAATAGCTCTTGCAGGATGTAGGCGGCACCATACGCTTCCAGTGCCCACACCTCCATTTCGCCGAACCGCTGTCCACCAAATCGGGCCTTGCCACCGAGCGGTTGCTGGGTAATCAACGAATACGGGCCCGTACTCCGCGCGTGGACCTTTTCATCCACCAGATGGTGCAGCTTGAGCATGTAGATGTAGCCAACCGTCACTTCCTGTTCCAATGGCTCACCGGTTCGGCCATCCAACAACTGAGACTTGCCATACGACGCCAAGCCCGCATCTGTGAGGCATTGATTGATTTCTTCTTCAGAGGCACCATTAAATACTGGTGTCACGGCCTGATAACCGCCAGCGGCCGCAGCCCAGCCCAGGTGCGTCTCCAGAATCTGTCCAACATTCATCCGGCTCGGAACACCAAGGGGGTTCAGCATAATCTGGATCGGTCTACCATCTTCCAGATAGGGCATGTCCTCTTCGGGTAAGATCTTGGCGATCACACCCTTGTTACCATGGCGCCCAGCCATCTTATCGCCGACCGAAATAACACGCTTGGTGGCGATATAAACCTTGACCATCTGCAACACGCCGCTACGAAGTTCATCGCCACGCTTCATACTGTTCAGCGTCCGATCTCGGGCATCAATCGCCTCTTCGACTTCGGGCCATTTAGCGCGGTAGATCTGCTCAACATCCTTGATCTTGGCGGCACTACGCATATTGCCTGTCACCGACTGCAACTGGAATCCCACTGCCCGCTCGGCAATGAATTTCGGGTCTTGATCACCCGCCAATGGCGTACCATCCTCATCGGTCAGAGCGCGCCCTAACACAGCTTCGATCTCACGAACAAGCTCGCTGAAACTGGCAGAAATTCCCTCGCTACCTTGCGTTTCAGCCTGCTTGAGTTCCTTCTCAAACGCACGACGCTCTTCATCCGACAGGCTCATACGGCGAGAAAAACGCTGCGTGTCGATCACGATTCCCTCGATGCCCGAGGAAACTTCCAGTGAATCGTTCTTGACGTCTTCACCGGCACGTCCAAAAATCGCGTGAAGCAGTTTCTCCTCGGGTGTCAATTCGGTTTTCGATTTGGGTGAAACCTTGCCAACCAGTATGTCTCCTGGCCTGACGTAGGTCCCAACCTGAACGATCCCGTTTTCGTCCAGGTTACGCAGCGCCTTTTCACTGACGTTCGGAATATCGCGTGTAAATTCCTCACGGCCTAGTTTCGTTTCCCGAATCTCCACATCGAATTCTTCAATGTGAAGCGACGTATACGTATCGTTTTTCACCAACTCTTCGCTGATGATGATCGCATCCTCGAAGTTGTATCCGTCAAACGACATGAAGCCGACGAGCACATTGCGTCCCAAGGAGAGCTCGCCATTCCGCGTGGCAGCTCCGTCGGCCAGCACCTGACCTTTTTCAACTTTGTCACCAGGTTTGACGATCGGCTTCTGATTCAGGCACGTCCGCTCATTCAGACCGACATACTTCTTCAACGCGTGAACTTCCTTACCGATTTCAATACGCTCTGAATCGACGTACGTCACTTTGCCCGCCTTTGCCGCGGTCACGACCATGCTACTGTTGCGAGCAACCTCTTTTTCCATGCCCGTCGCCACAATCGGAGGTTCGGCGACCAGCAAAGGCACCGCCTGTCGCTGCATGTTCGAACCCATAAGGGCCCGGTTGGCGTCGTCGTGCTCCAGGAAGGGAATCAACCCCGCGGAAACACCGACCATTTGGCTCGGCGCCACGTCAATGTATTCAATGCTCTCCGGCGAAACCATTTCAAAATCCGACCGGTGCCGCGCGACAAGGGCCGATTCCGTGATGCGGTCATCCTCGACCGTGGTATCCGCCGGTGCCACATACGCCTCGGATTCTTCATCCGCCCGCAGCCAAGCCACCTCGGACGTCAACTTACCCTTCTGTACCACGCGATAGGGAGTCACCAGAAAACCATAGCTGTCGACACCCGCATAGATCGCCAAACTGGAAATCAAACCGATGTTCGTGCCTTCCGGGGTTTCAATCGGACAAATCCGACCGTAGTGGGAAATATGCACGTCGCGCACTTCGAATCCGGCGCGTTTGCGATTCAAACCACCCGGCCCCAAGGCGGACAGTCGACGTTCGTGCGTCAACTGCGCCAGCGGATTGGTCTGGTCGACCACCTGGGACAGTTCACCTCGCCCAAAGAAATACTCAATCGCCGCAGAAATGCTCTTCGGATTAATCAGGCTACGCGGCGTCATATCTTCCTGATCTTTCAGGCTCATGCGTTCCTGCACGGTTCGTCGCAACTTCAAGAAGCCTTTCCGCAGCTCATCGCTAGCCAGTTCATCAATGGTGCGCAGACGCCGGTTACCGAGGTGATCGATATCATCGACCTCAGCCCAATCTTCGCCAGCGGCCAGGCCTAGCAAGTATTGGATCGCAGCAATGAGGTCCTCTGGCCGTAACGTCATTTCCTTTTCCGAAACGCCCAGGTCCAACTTGCGATTGATGCGAAAGCGTCCGACATGGCCAAGCCGATACCGGTTGACGTCGTAGAATTTCTCGGCAAACAAGGTACGCGCTTTTTCGAGTTGCGGTGGATTACCAGGTCGCAAACGCTGGTAGATGCGCAACAAAGCTTCCTCATGACTTGAGGTCACATCATCAACCAGGCTATTGAAAATGAGCGGCACCTTCGGCAGCTCCATGACCTCCAGCTTCTTGACGCCCGAAGTACATATCGTCTCTGCGACGTTCTTGCTAATGCGCTGCCCAGCTTCTACCAGGATCTCTCCAGCACGATCAGACGACGTCGGGTAAACGACATCGTCAACAGCGATCTTGTTCTCGATTTTTACGACGCTACGGCCATCGACGACCTTCTCAACCGAGGTGTCGTAAAACAAACGCAAGATATCGGCGTCGGTACCGAACCGTGAATCCATCGCGCGAATCAGCGTCATGGCGGAGAACTTGCCGCTTTGATCGATCCGAACAGTCAGGGCATCCTTTTTTGTTGCGTTGATTTCTATCCAACTGCCCCGCTCGGGGATCACGCGACAACTCGCCAGCTGGCGATCCGAGGTACCGTCTGTGTCCAGCACAAAATCAACACCCGGACTACGATGCAATTGGCTTACCACCACGCGTTCTGCACCATTAATGATGAACTCGCCGCCCCCCAACATAATGGGCAAGTCACCCAGATAGACTTCTTCTTCAATCGCCTCATCCTTGACCAGGCGCAACCAAACCCGAAAAGGCCGCCCATAGGTCAACCGCAATTGCCGGCATTCATCGGGCGAATATCGAGGTTTTCCCAACTCGTATTTGATGTACTCAAGCTTGACTTGCTTGTCGTAACTCTCGATCGGGAAAATTTCACGCAGGACTCCCTCCATACCATGATCCCTGCGCCCCAAAGGAGCCGCCTCCGACTGCAGGAACGCGGCATAACTTTTCGTCTGGATCTTGGTCAGATCTGGAGTGATCTGTGCGTCACGTCCGGTGCCAAATCGACGCGAGTATGTGGGGACCAGTCGGCGTTCGACAGGGGTAGCCATAAGGAATCACTCCGAGCGGGGGTTGGAGAGGCAGTGACGAGCGCGCAGATCAAAATATCGAGCAATCCGCGCGGACCGATAGCCGGCATCCGCAAGCATGCTCAAATGCTTGACCTGGAAAACGTATCGCAACAATCGCAACGCACCTGCGCCATCAGCTAACACCAACGGCGTTCAATTGAGGGAAGTTCAAGTTACTTGAGTTCGACCGAAGCACCAGCTTCTTCGAGTTCGGCCTTCAGTTTCTCGGCATCTTCCTTCGAGGCCTGCTCCTTGATCGTTGCAGGCGCCCCTTCCACCAACTTCTTGGCTTCCATCAGGGTCGCCCCGGTAAGCTTCTTGACTTCCTTGACAACGTTCAACTTCTTGTCGCCAAAACCGGTCAGTATCACGTCGAATTCCGTCTGCTCTTCCGCCGCAGCTTCACCGCCGGCGCCACCAGCGGGCATCGCCGCCATCACCGCGCCACCCGCGGCAGGCTCGATTCCATGCTCTTCCTTGAGGTAGTCACTGAGCTCTTTGGCTTGCTTCAATGTGAGTTCGGCGATCTTATCGCCCATCTCTTTGGTTTCCGCTGAAAACTCCAGCGTTGCGGTCTCTTCAGACATCGTGGTTTGATCCTTTATGACAACGGGTATTAAACGGATCGAGATCAAATTCGATCAGCATGATTGTTTCCGGCACGGTGCACACACACCGCACACACATTTATTCCGCGTCCCCTTCCCCCTCCGATTTTTGCTCGATCTGACTGGCCACCGCGCCACCCGGTGCTAACAGCTGACCGGACAGCTTGCTGCCTGTACCAACAATCTGACCTGCCAGCAGACTCAACTGCTCCTGCCGGTTAGGCCATTTACTCATCTCACGAACTCGATCCGGCGTCAGTTGCTGCCCATCCATGACTCCGCCACGGGCGGCAAACTTCTCATAGTCCGAACCCTTATCCAGTTCCGACGCCTCTTTGACAAGCGAAATGAAATCTTCGCCCCCCCACAGCAAGGCCAACGTACCTTTAACTCCATCCAACGCCGGGGCCAGCGCACTCCCTTCGGTAGCCCGCTTTGCCAAACTGTTCTTGATGACCATCAGCTTGATGCCCTTGGAGCGCAAATCGGCCCGCAAACGCACCGTTGCATTGGCGTCGATGCCGATCACGTCAACCAGCAACGCATCGTCGACACCCTCCAAGCGTCCCCGCAAGTCATCCGAAATCAAGTTCTTTACATACTTACTCATAGTTTCATCTGTCTCTAAAGGCCTGCAGCACTCTCACTGCCACTCAACCATTTGCTCCCCTGACCGCCGCCCCACAACACTGGGCAATCAGGCCGCAATACGAATACCCGGACTCATGGTGCCACAGATGGAAATACCACGCAGATAAGTCCCCTTCACTGCCAGCGGCTTGAGGCCCACTATGTGGTCAATGAATGCCTGAATGTTTTCCTGCAATTGCTGCACTTCAAAACTCATCTTGCCGACGACGGCATGCACGTTCCCACCCGCGTCGTTGCGAAACTCGACCTTACCGGCCTTATACTCCTGAATGACACGCGCCACGTCAGGCGTAACCGTGCCCGCCCGGGGCGATGGCATCAAGCCACGAGGACCGAGCACACGCCCCAATGGCCCCACCAGTCCCATCATGTCAGGCGCTGCAATGCAAACGTCAAAATCGGTCCAACCACCCTTGATACGCGTCGCCAACTCCTCCTGGCCGACCTCGTCGGCGCCCGCCTCTTCCGCGGCGGCAACCATATCACCCTTGGCAAAGACAATAACGCGTTGGGTACGGCCAATACCATGCGGCAACACCATTGACCCGCGGATAATTTGATCGGCCTGCTTGGGATCGACCCCCAGACGCATATGGATCTCTACGGTCTGATCGAACTTGGTCGTATCGAACGTCTTGAGCGTATTAATCGCTTCACCCAGCGGCATTTCGCTGACGCGTTGCGGGTCGACCATCGCCTTGAATCGCTTGGATTGTTTCGCCATGAAATTTTCTGCTACAGGCAAAAGAAAAGGGTCAGCACATCCGTGCGATCGCGTCTCGTTACTGGCAAACCATCCAAGTTGCCAGTGTCCCACCATCAACCGTCGACCACCTCAAGCCCCATACTGCGGGCCGTACCGGCAATCATCTGCCGCGCGTTTTCTACATCGCTCGCATTAAGATCTGCCATCTTCTTCTGCGCAATGTCATCGAGCTGCGCCACAGTTACCTGCCCTACCTTTTCCTTGTTGGGCACACCCGAGCCCTTGGCAATGCCAGCGGCCTGCTTGAGCAACGACGCAGCAGGAGGACTTTTGGTCACAAAATCGAACGAACGGTCGGCGTACACCGTGACGATCACCGGAATCGGCGTGCCGTTGTATTCCTTGGTGCGGTCATTGAACTGCTGAACAAACTGACCGAGATTGATACCAAATTTCCCCAACGAAGTTCCTACCGGCGGCGCGGGAGTCGCCTGGCCACCCGGCACCTGAAACTTCGCCTCGCCCATCACTTGCTTCGCCATCGTATGCTCTACTCACTACAAAGGGGTGGAAGTAATTCCCACAATGCTCAATCTAGCTTCTCAATTTGCCAATGCGGCAACTCCACGGGCGTCGGGCGCCCGAAAATACTAAACAATACGGTCACGTGCCCCTTCGCTTCGTCGATCGTTTCGACGGTTCCTTCGAAGTTCTGGAAATTCCCCTCTTTCACGCGAATCTGGTCATTCGGAGCAAAAGGAATGGCCGCACGTACTGTTGCATCACTTGCTTCTTCTTCCGGTTTACCAACTTTCAGAATCCGCTCTACATCAACCGCATCCATCGGCGTTGGCCGCCCACCCGAACCGGTGAAGTCACCGATTCCAGGTGTTTCGCGCACCACGAACCACGTGTCATCGTTGATCGCCATGTGAACCATGATGTAACCCGGATAAAGCTTGCGCTTAACGATCCGGCGCTTACCCGATTTCGTAAACTCGGCCACATCTTCGGTTGGCACAACCACATCACCAAAGTACTCCTCGAGGCCATCGCGAAGATAGCGCCTCTGCAGTGCCTGGCGTATCGAATCCTCCCGATTCACCTGAACTTTGAGAATGTACCACTGCTTCCGACTCTCGTCTTCATCCTCAGGCTCTGCCTCCAAATCAAGTTCCAGCGGCTCAACATCGTCGTCCGCTGAAGCCGCTTCCTGCAGAACCTCCTCGCCACCCACCTCCTCGTCCACTACAGCACTGTCCACTACAGCACTGTCCACAGCGTTGGCCGCGTCAACATCGCCTTCCGCAGCCGAATCCACCAACTCATCCAACGAGGCGGCGTCGGACACCCCGACGACATCACCTTGCTTGTCGGCATCTTGAATTTCATCGCTCACGGCCTGTCCCCCGAAGTGGAGCAACAATGCGGAAGCCCAGCTTCCAACCCATTCCTTACTAATTTTTCAGCACGCCGATGAACTGAAACAAATACCGCCAAAACAGATCAAAACCAAATAACAATATCGCCATGAAAAAAATCACCACCACGACCACCAGCGAGGCCCGGTACAACTCGCCGCGCGAAGGCCACGACACCTTGACCATCTCCGCTTCAACCGAAATCAAAAAATCCGAAAATCTCGGCCAACCGGCGACCACCCGAAAACTAATCCAACATCCGCCCAACAGGAACACACCAGCCGGTGCATACACCGTTACCAGCGGAGCGCCACCGGCCAGATTGGACCAAAAGTCTGGAACCATACCACCCCGCAGAAACCCATAGAACGACCAGGCTGCCATCATCACCGTAACCGCCAAGGCAGCGAACGTCACCTGTCGCGCCACGCGACCCTGATTGCGCTTGTAGATTGACCCGGGCAACAGCCAGAACAAATCGCCAAAGCTGCGATTGGACGCTTTCTTCTGCGAACCGGCTGACGAGCCACTTGCTCGGCCAGCTTTACCCTGGGACAACGCGTTTGCCTTAGCCATATTCAATCACTTCCGCAAAGCCCGCCCCAACCACCAAACGACACTCGCGCCCCAATCCACTGCCAACCGACCGATCCGCGATCCGAGGCGGTCGAGCAGGGGCGGCGGGACTCGAACTCGCAACCCCCGGTTTTGGAGACCGGTGCTCTGCCAATTGAGCTACACCCCTACAGGCAGACTCCTGAGGCCGCACGCCGCGGCCCCCGACCCCCCCCGTTCCTACCAACGACGCCACTCCGCACCGCAACGCCCAACTCACCAAAAGCAGGCGCCAACTCACTCAACCACATTTGTCACCACGCCAGAACCAACCGTGCGACCACCTTCGCGAATCGCAAAACGAACCCCGTCATCCAGGGCAATCGGCTTGTGCAACGCAACGGACATTTTCACATTGTCACCCGGCATACACATCTCCGCACCCACCAGGTCCGCAGTGCCAGTCACGTCAGTTGTACGAAAATAGAACTGCGGGCGATAACCACTGAAAAACGGTGTATGCCGCCCACCCTCATCCTTCGAGAGACAGTAGACCTCGGCTTCAAACTTGGTGTGCGGCGTAATCGAGCCCGGCTTGGCCAACACCTGGCCACGTTCGATCTCATCACGCTTCACACCACGCAACAGACAACCGACATTATCGCCAGCTCGCCCCTCATCCAACAGCTTGCGGAACATCTCCACGCCGGTGCACACCGTCTTGCGAGGCTCTTCGTGAAAACCGACGATCTCCACATCATCGTTGACATGGACAACACCCCGCTCGATTCGCCCGGTAGCTACCGTACCACGGCCTTCGATGGAGAACACATCTTCGATGGCCATCAGGAAGGGCCGGTCCTCTTCGCGCGCCGGCTGTGGAATATGGCTATCAATGGCATCCATTAATTCTGAAATACATGCCTGATTGGCTTCGTTGGCCGGATCTTCGTAGGCCGGCAAGGCACAACCCTGAATCACCGGAATATTGTCACCATCAAAGTCGTACTTGCTGAGCAATTCACGCACTTCCAGCTCAACCAACTCAAGCAACTCCTCATCGTCCACCAGGTCGCACTTATTCAGAAATACGACAATCGCCGGAACATCGACCTGCCGCGCCAACAACACATGCTCCTTGGTCTGAGGCATTGGGCCATCAGCCGCAGACACCACCAGGATCGCACCATCCATCTGGGCGGCACCGGTGATCATATTCTTGATAAAGTCAGCGTGCCCCGGGCAATCGATGTGGGCGTAATGTCGCGAGTCGGATTCGTACTCGACATGCGCCACGGCAATCGTCACGGTCTTGGTATCGTCACGCACCGTGCCACCCTTGGCGATATCAGCATAGCCCTTGCTTTCAGCCAGACCCTTGGCATTTTGAACTGCCAGAATCGCCGCCGTCAGGGTCGTCTTTCCGTGGTCGATATGCCCGATCGTCCCCACGTTGCAGTGCGGTTTATTCCGCTCGTATGTCGCCTTGGCCATTTGCTTTCTACACCTGATAGAAACAGTAATTTGGGAAGAAACTTCGCAAGAACATTGAGTCGCTACATCAGTTTTTATAAATCGAAACACCAAAACTACCAAGAGCTGCTGATGGGACTTGAACCCATGACCTCGTCCTTACCAAGGACGCGCTCTACCAACTGAGCTACAGCAGCGGCGAAGCCACCCTGACAGCGGCACCAATGTCCAGTGCCACAGTCCAGTGCCGCAACTTTCAGAATCGCCGCAACCGCAGGACACAAGCGCCTACCCACCAAACACAACTCTCTACCAACAACACCGTCCGCCCCGTCCACATCCTTCCAGACTCAGACCGAGCACATCGTGCCCAAAGCGGGCGAAGGGAATCGAACCCTCGTCTTCAGCTTGGAAGGCTGTGGCTCTACCATTGAGCTACGCCCGCAACTACATCCAACGCCTCCCTCGACTTCGCACGGCTGACCCCTGAACCACCCACAATAAAACAGCCTACCGCGGCTCAACAACCGTCAACGTCCCTCCCAATACAATCCACCACAAACTCTACCCAAATCCCCTCATGTGGGGGGTGTAGGATTCGAACCTACGAAGGCGATGCCATCAGATTTACAGTCTGACCCCTTTGACCGCTCGGGAAACCCCCCTTGGCCTCTTAACTCGTTAACCTACTGACACCCAACGACCACGCCCCGGACAAAAAGGCCCACGCACAAGTGAAAAACTGCCCGTCTCCCTTAAGCCAGCGGAGGGATTCGAACCCACGACCTGCTGATTACAAATCAGCTGCTCTGCCAACTGAGCTACGCTGGCAACTGACCTACGCTGGCCCAGATTCCGCGAGGTGAAAACCGGTTAATATACCGATGTTTCCACATCTTGCAAGGCGAGCAAAACAGCGGGCCCACCGATAATTGCCCAGCCCCGAGGCCTTCGGCGCTGTCGCAAAGTCCGGGCCACAAAAGGGATGCAACCTGGCGCCAGACCGCAACAAGCACGTCAGAGAACAGCCAGCCAGAGGCCATCGCTGTCCATCCGTCCGAATTCTTCTGCTCCGGCGCCCGCCCTGCGCCGGACGCTGCCCGGCGACTTCGCGCCACCGCCAACCTGGTCGCGAGCCAACAAGAATCACGGCCGGTAACTGGGTCGTTGGTGCTGTAATTGTACGAGCTAACTGCCTGCCAAATCCCCTTTAGATTCGATCCCCTGGCTCGAGGCGCCTCTGTTCCTTCCGGGAGACGATCATCGATCCGACCGAACTCACCTCCTACTCGAGATGCTCGATCTTCTCGCTCTCCGCCGCCACACGCAATTTGTCCAATGCCTTGGCTTCGATCTGGCGGATCCGCTCCTTCGTCACCCCCAATGTAACCCCTACCTCATGAAGCGTTTGGGGCTCGCAAGTACGATCCAGACCGAAGCGGCTGATGATAATCTTCTGCTCCCGCTCGTCAAGGTACGACAAGATGGTGCCAACCTGCCGGGCACGCAATTGCTGCGCGACTTCCTGTGAGTAGGGATCGGCACGATCATCTTGCTCACTGAAAAACAGGTCCTCATAGCTGGTTCGAAAGCGATCGCGATGCTTGAATTCTCCCGGAATAGTCCGGGCAAAATTCTTCATGATCGCCCAGCTTGCGTACGTGCTGAATTTGTTACCGCGACCGTAGTCAAAATTCTCAACCGCCCGAATTAACGAAACATTGCCATCACTGACAAGCGCAAAAAACTCACCGGAAAAATCGACATGCCGTTTGGCAATCGAAACGACCAACCGCAAATTCGCCTGTACAATTTGCTTTTTGGTAGCAACGGCCTGCTCATAGAGTTCTTCGATCCGGTCCATCAAACGCCCTTTCGGACGCACCAGGTCGAGCTGGCTGCGCAACGCATCAGCACAGTGCTTTAGATAGTTGTATTTGCGAAACAAATGCTGCTCTTGCTCTCGTGACAGCAACGGAACCTCATACAGCGATGCGAGATAATGCGGCAAACCGCTGGGCATGCGCGATCGCTGGACTGAGGACTCCTGTTTGGGCAATGGTTGCAAAATGACTTCCGATGCATCACGGGCATCAAACGCGGGATTGTAAATGTAACTTAGCGATAACTGCATCAAGTGCGCCGCGCGCTGTTCGTTGACAATGCGGTAAATACTGGCCCGCGTCCGGCCATAGCGCCGAGCCAGCACTTCAACCGATTCACCCTGACGGTAGGCCGCGTACAACTGCCCCTTCCGTTCATCCGACAGCGGCCCGGACTCCGTGGGAAAAATCGTCCGTTGCGGATTCGCCTGATCATGGCGCTTAATCGTGTAGCGGACAGTCTCCACACTACGCCCCACACTGCTCGCAACCTGCTGTGTAACTTGCGAAGGGCTGGCTCCCTGCTCCGCCAGGCGCCGCGCTCGCACCAGCACCTCGCCACGTTCCTCATCGCTGAGCTGGCTGAACTGGCCTCCGCGCTGCACGCGTTGCGGATGCTGGGCAATAAAACGTTCCACGCTACTGGATAAGAACCCTAAACGCTTTCGCTTGCCAAACAGAAAACGGCGACCCACAAGGCCCTGTTGGCGCCAGCGCGAGATCGTCTTGGTCGCAACATGAAACTTGCGGCTCAAATCGTCTACCGTATGGACCGGCTCAACACTATCGGTGACCGCCAGGTTCGCCGCATCTGAAACATCTTCAATAAACAAGCGTAGGTCATGCCCAGCGTGGACTCCGGAAATCGTCTGTTGCGGATTGAAATCAGGACGATAATCGGTAATCCGAAAGCAGATGTACTCGTACGAATACATCTGCTCAGGCTTGAGCTCGCTGTGCAAGCGTTCTGCCCGATCGATCTGCTGGATCTTCTGCTCTCGTGGAGCAAAACGCACCTGTTGATTACAAAGCTGCTGAAGATCACAGCTGTGGTACTGTCGTTTCATCGCTCCTCTGCCTTCCCCGCACGTCGAGGCCCCTCTGTCTCAACGCAAGTCGGATGTTAGCCGCCGGCGTATCGAGCCCACCTGCCCACCTCATGCTGATACGAAGGGGTCGAACAGAAGGTTCCCAATACACACCCCTCATAATAAGGGAACCGGTCCATTTTGTCATATTTTTCACTACACAGCTGATGGTAACGATGTGGGCCACTTGCCAGCGCTGCTGTCATGCGGCCGATAGTACCGACAGGCAAACTCGCGGAATCTGCCCGATTTCTCCGTGAATTCGATCAATCTTAGGCCGCCGCCCCGTCGATCTACCGACTACGTGTGCATGAGGGACGAAGCAAGCCGCGGAGAGACCCCTATGGCTGTGCCGCAACCGGGAACCAGAGGCAAACAGATCACTGACCAGCAGCACCTCCAGCGACGACAGTTCTTGCGTTATCTCGCGCTCGGAAGTAGTAGCTGGTACCTGTCCCAGGCACAACCACTCGCCGGCGGCGAAGCGGCGGCGCAACACAACATCGTGCGCAAACCCCGCCCCGCACTACAGACCGTCGCCGTCCAGATCTCCGTCAATGGCCAGCTGCGTGCTGACCTGGCTGAGACACAGCAGGAACTCCCGCTGCGCGTCGACGGCCGCTTGAAGTATGTGGAGCAGCTGCGCCCTGCCACAACGAATCGGCTGACCGCGATTCGCCACTATGAGCGTGCCGAGGCCGAGATCGAAATTGCCCAACAATTAACCCAGTCGCGTCTGGCGGCCGACCATCGCCACATCATCTGCGGCGGCGGGGACCGCGGGGATGAGCTTTTTGCGGCCCAGGGACCATTGACGCGAGACGAACTGGACCTGATTGACATCCCGGGAAACTCTGCCCAGTGGTGGAGGCTGTTACCCACAAAGCCCGTCAAAGTCGGGGATGCCTGGTTTCTCGACCGTGCCGCGGTTAAGGCCTTACTGCGTCTGGAAGCGATCAGCAAATGGGCCGTGCGGTGCAAGTTACAAGCCGTGGCTGGACAAAGTCTCAGCGTGGCCATCGCGGGCACTGTCGAAGGGGCAGCTGGCGGTGCCGCCAGCCAGATCCGCATCGACGGCAGTTTCCAAGTCGACCTGAAGCTTCAGCAAGTCGCAGAGCTCAAACTGCGGATCTGGGAAGATCGACAGATGGGGCACGCACAACCGGGCTTTAAAATTGAAGCCCAGGTGCACGCAATCGCCAACCCATTGGCCGACTCATCTCCGGCCGCGAAGGTAGTCACAGAGACTCCCAGCAGCGAATTCCATACACCGCAAGACGATCTGCTGTTGCTTTCCTTCCAGGCCTCCCAGGGCGGGTTTCAACTCCTCCACGATCGCCGCTGGCGCGTACTGGCAGATACACCGGAAGTCAGCATCCTGCGTTGTGTCCAACGCGGCCAGCTGGTGGCACAGGCAAATGTTTCTCGGCTCGCCGATCGCGGGAACAAACCGGTCTGGACCCCCACACAATTAGAGAAGAAGGTCCGCACATCGTTGGGGGACAAATTCACCCGGATCGTCGACTCTGAGCAACGCCAAGATGGACGCGGTTATCGCATACTCCGCATCCGCGCCGCGGGAGCCGCCGAAGATGTCAAACTGCTGTGGACTTACTGGTACCTGGCAGATCGGCAGGGCGGACAGGTCTCACTGGTGATTACCCATGAGCAAAAACACGCGGCACTGCTCGCTGACACAGACCGATCATTCGCCGACTCCGTGCGGATTTCAGCACGCGTCGCGGACGATCCGAGAACTCAGGCCAATGTCCGCGCAACCCGGCCAACTGCCGTCAAATAACACCCGCAGCTGCCGCCAGGCGAACCAGCGGTCGAGAATCGGGACCGGCTGCGTGCAGGTCCCGACTGCATTTCGGCCCAGAAAGACCTGCCCACGGACAAAAACACCAGCCCAATCGCTCCGCGACCAACCCAAATGCCAGCCCACATTTCATCTTGCACCCCAACCGACCTGTGACATCGTCTCCAAGTACCCCTCCAGCCGGCGCGACCCGCGCAGCAACCCTCTCGTTCCCACAGATCTGGGGAATATGTCACTCTTGACGATGACATCCGCCTATCGGCCCATTAAGATAGGAAAACTCGGATCTGGGTGTACACAGGTCAACTCTCTGCGTACTGGTATCTGGATTCCGTGCACGCGGCGGCGCAAAGCGACGTTGCCCGCCGGCCCGGCGGGTTGCTGTCAACTTCTCCCGCGACAGATCCTATTGCGACGAGTCTCAGCAAGAACATTCGGGCCATACCAACTGCTACTGCCATTCCTCTAAGGTGTCTCCCATGCACTCAACCCGCTCCGCTGCTGGTGAATCAGATGTCCGTTTCACACCACGCCGCTCCGGAAATGTGACTGCCTTGTTGCTAATCGCTATGGTTGTCATCGCGGCGCTACTCGGGGTTCTGTGGCTCACTTTTGGGAGTTCGGGCAACGAGGAGGGAGAAACACCGATCCTCCAGAAAGTTGTTCGTGAAAGTTATTCCCACATCGTCCTGGAGCAGGGCGAAGTCCAAAGTTCGGACAATTTCGAAATCAAGTGTGAGGTCAAGAATCGTACTGGTGGAAATAACCCATCAACAACGATCCTCGACATCGTCAAGGAAGGTATCCAAGTCAAGAAAGGGGACTGGTTAATCTCCTTCGATTCGAGTGTGCTGGAAAATGAACTGCGCCAGCAAAATATCCTGACCAACACCCAAAAAACCATCGTCATCAAAGCCAAGGCGCTCCTGGATACGGCCGTGCAGGCCAAAGTGGAGTATCTGGAAGGGACCTTTGTACAGGAAGAGAAAACGATCCAGAACGAGATCTTTGTCTCCACGGAAACGCTAAAAAAAGCCGAACTCTCCTACGATTCGGTCAAGCGATCGGTCGCCCGTGGACTCCTGGACGCACTCCAGTTGGAAGGCGAGAAATTCAAAGTCGACGCGGCCAAGAACGATCTGGAACTGGGCAACAAAAAACTACAGGTCTTGCGTGAGTTCACTAAAGCCAAAATGTTGACCCAGCTGGAAACGGACATCGAGGCCTATGAAGTTCAATACAACAACGAGAAGTTGAGTTTTGAAGAGGAAGAACAGAAATTAAAGGAAATTCGAGACCAGATCGCGGTCTGCAAAGTGGAGGCTCCCCAGGATGGACAAGTCGTGTATGCGAATGTTCAAAGCAGCCGCAGCTCGGCAGAATTCGTTGTGGAAAAAGGGGCAGCAGTACGCGAGCGTCAGGTGATCTTGCGGCTCCCCGCACCCGGGAAAATGCAAATCGAGGCCAAGATCAGTGAAAACCGAATCAATCTGGTGAAAGTGGGCATGCCGGTAGAGATTGCCATCGATGCCTTCGGCGATATGAAACTCCAGGGTGAAGTGAGCAAGGTCAACAAGTATGCCGAACCGGGTAACTGGTGGAGTTCCAACACCAAAGAGTACATTTGCTTGATTCAAATCACCGACCCACCAGCTGCGATTCGCAACGGCTTGACCGCGGAAGTCCGTATCCATGTCGATGACCGTAATGACGCGTTGCAGGTTCCTGTTCAATGCGTGCTGGAACACCGTGGCAAGACATTCTGTCTGTTTCGGCAAGGAAAGAAATACCAAACAAAACGTGTTGTATTTGCCTCAACCAATGACAAAACGGTCGCCATCGATGAACAGGCGTCCGACAGTATCAAAGTAGGCGACGAAGTCGTCATGAACCCTCGGGAACACTTTGAAAAGTTCGACTTTTCCGGTTTCCCGGATCTCGAAGCACCGGCGTCGGAAGAGGAAGCCGTTTCGCAGCAATTGGATGCAGCGCCCGCTGGAAAAATGTTGGCCACCTCTGGAGGAGCCGAATGAACGATCCAGGAATTGCCACCGCAAACTACAACAGCAGCGCAAGCCGTAACAATGTCGCGCTCAAACTCGAAGATCTCCAAAAAGACTATTTCCTCAAAGGGGAAACCGTCCACGCGTTAAATGGCGTGTCCTTCGAAGTCCCCGAAGGGGATTTTGTCTCCATTATGGGACCATCGGGTTCTGGGAAAAGTACTTTGTTGAACCTGGTGGGATGCCTTGACCGACCGACGGGCGGCAGGCTCTACATGGGGCCAGACGACGTCAGTCAGATGAGCGATAACGAACTTTCCAACATTCGCGCCACGCGTATTGGATTTGTGTTCCAGTCGTTCAATTTGATCCCTCAATTGACGCTCGTTGAAAATATCGAAGTCCCACTCTACTACCAGGGAAGACTAAGTCGCTCCGCCCGCAAGCACTGTGAAGAAATGGCGGACCTGGTCGGGCTTGGCGACCGCCTCAGCCACCGGCCCGCCCAACTCTCTGGTGGTCAACAGCAACGCGCCGCAATCGCGCGCAGTCTGGTGAATGACCCGTTCTTCGTACTGGCAGATGAGCCGACTGGGAACCTCGATACGAAAACAACGGAAGAGATTCTCAACCTGTTCATGAAACTGAATGAAGCGGGCAAAACGATCGTCATGGTGACGCACGAAGATGAAGTTGCGGCCTTCACAAAGCGCGTCATTCGGCTGCGCGATGGGTTGATGGAGTTTGACCGCGCGAACGAAACCTACGGTCATTACTCGCTCGGTTCGTCCGCCGAAGAGGCTATGAAGACGAACAATCCCGCAACCGATCCGCCACCCCCAACCTATCCTCCGACGAGTCTGGGTTGGACACCTCCACCCTCAGATGGACTCTGATTGAACGCCTGCTGGTTCTCTTTCGTACTACCTCCGCACCGCGGTGGTGGTCTCATTGTACGGCTGTCCAGACCCTGAATTGCCCATGTTGATCCTGCGAACTTTTGTCCTGGGTATCAAGAGCCTGCTGCTCCATCCGATGCGCTCAGCGCTGACCGTGTTGGGTATCTTTATCGGCGTCGCCAGCGTTATCTGGCTACTCGCGATCGGTGAGGGAATCAGTCAGGAGGCTCAGCGGCAAATTGAAGGGCTGGGAGCCGACAATATCATCGTGCGTTCGATCAAGCCCGTAAATCCTCCCAATTCGGGCGCCAACAGCTTTATTCTGGCCTATGGATTGTTGCGATCCGATTACGACAAACTCGTCGAGACAATCCCCACCATCACCAGTGCCATTCCGATCCGCGAAATGCGACGTGAAATTCGTTTCCGTGACCGCAGTATCGACGGTCGCCTGGTTGGGTCGGTTCCTGAGTACGCGGAAGTAACACGGCTCGAAGTCGACCGCGGGCACTTCATCACTGCGGCTGAGGTCAAGTTAGAACAGAACCACTGCGTACTGGCCAAGGAAGTTGCCGACACGTTATTTCCCTTCGAAGATCCTATTGGCCGCCGTATCTACCTCCTGGACCACATGGATTACTACCAGGTCGTCGGCGTCCTGAAACATCGCGATGCCACGGCAGCCGTGGGCGGATCCCTTTCAGCACAGGACTTTTCCAAAGACGTGTACGTGCCGATTTCCACGATTCGCCGAAGAATCGGTGACACGATCGTGGTCCGGCGCAGCGGATCGCGCGAAGGGCAAACGATCGAACTTGACCAGATCACCTTGAGAATCAACAGCATTGACAACGTGATGAAGACGGCGCGGCTCGTCAAGACAAGCCTCAGCCATCACGACGAAGTCGGCGATACCGCAGTTGTCGTCCCAAAAGAACTGCTCGACCAGGCCAGGAACACACGGCTGATGTTCATGGTCTTCATGGGTGTCATCGCTGGGATTTCGTTGCTGGTTGGTGGTATTGGCATCATGAATATCATGCTGGCCACCGTGACCGAACGCACCCGTGAAATTGGCATTCGCCGCGCCATCGGCGCCAAACGTGCCGACATCGTTCGCCAGTTTCTCGCGGAAACGATCGTGTTGTCCAGCGTCGGCGGTTTTATTGGTATCGCAGCTGGTTATCTCTGCAAACCGTCGGTGTTACTGCTGCGTTGGGTCCTGGAAACCTACGCCCCACAGTTGATCACGAACTTGCCTGGCGTGGTCCGTAATGTCGAACCAACCATTGTGCCCGCATCGATCCCACTCGCCTTTGGGATCGCGGTGGTGATTGGAGTCCTGTTTGGGCTCTATCCAGCGTATCGAGCCGCGCAGATGGATCCCATCGAAGCGTTACGCCACGAATAAATCGTAACGGCAAGCAGACACGGTTCGGGGCCCCACTAGCTGCTGCCATGTCACAAAGCCCTTCTAGCCGACGTGATTTCCTGCAAGGCAAGAGCGCCTGGCGAGCAGCCGAGAACCTGCTCCCCAGCCCTGCACCGGCTGAGCCCTCACCGTCCACGCCAACACCCGTGGAAGCCGAGGCTCCACGTTACCTGGTTCAGGTCGGTCGCACCGCCATGGCCTGTGAATTCCAAGTGCTACTCAACGCCGGTGAGGCCGATCTGGGTACCGAAGCGGCACTCACTGCCCTGGAACAAGTCAGCTCTCTGGAAGCACAGTTGAGCGTGTATCAGCCAAAGAGCGAGGTCAGCGCACTGAATCAACTCGCCGCCCAGGGCCCTTATCAGGTCTCGACGAACTTGTTCAGGTTGTTAGCGCAGTGCGTGGAACTCTATCACGAAACAAGCGGGGCCTTCGATATCACCTCCGGACCACTTTCCAAGACGTGGGGGTTTTACCGCCGCCAGGGGCGCCTGCCGTCGCAAGATGAAATTGACCTGGCTCTCGACTGCGTGGGATCCAGCAGGCTGGAAATAGGTCCGAGCGATTGCACCATCGCGTTCGGTCATCCAAAACTGGAAGTCAATCTTGGTGGCATCGGCAAAGGTTATGCACTCGACCAGTGTCTGGAAATCCTGCGCGATCACGATGTTACCAGTGCTCTGCTTCATGGCGGTCGTAGCAGTGTGCTGGCAACCGGTCACCGCACCGGTCACGCTGTCCATCCAGACGGCTGGCTGGTCGCCCTGAAACACCCACTCAAACCGGATACCGAATTGGGACAGGTTCGCTTGCGCGATCGCGCCCTGGGTACCTCAGGGTCGGCCAATCAATTCTTCCATTTTCAAGGAAGACGGTTCAGTCACGTACTCGACCCCCGCACCGGCTGGCCAGCCGAAACACTGCTTTCCGCCACTGTACTCGCCCCTTCTGCCGCACTGGCCGACGCCTTGTCGACCGCCTTTTTTGTACTCGGTTACGAATCCAGCAGAACCTATTGCCAGCACCATACCGACATCGGGGCGATTCTCGTCGCGTCTGGCCAGCGTAGTGGAGCACTCGAAATCCACACACTGGGTCTGGCGCCAGGCGAATGGCTGCCTCACCAGGTACACACGGCACCATGAACCGATCGGGGATTCGTTGGCCACCCCTGCTAGACCGGTCGCAATTCCCGGCTGTATCCCAGACAATGTGGTCTGCGCGTGCGAACTTTGCCACCCAAGGTCCCAGCGACAGGGATTACCCTGCGCATCCGACGACTGTCACTTTGCCCACCCACAGGATCTGACGCATGAACTTTCCTAACCGTCGACAGGCGTTTCAATACGGCACATCCGCCGCCGCCGCCGCCGCGCTCAACAAATGGCCGGGCCAGGCTCGCGCGCACCGCGTAGCCGAGAAAAAAATCAAGGCCGGACAGATTGGCACCAGGCATGCCCACGCAAGCGGCAAGATGTCCACGCTGCGCAAATTCAGTGACGAATTCGAAGTGATCGGAGTCGTCGAACCTGACGATGCGCGGTGGGCGGCAGTAAAGGACCAACCTGCCTACCGTGATGTTCCACGCATGACCGAAGAGCAAATGCTCAACGCACCAGGATTGGCGCTGGTCGCTGTGGAAACAACTGTGGGCAACCTCATTCCAACTGCAGCCCGCTGTGTGGCAGCTGGCAAACACATCCATCTCGACAAACCGGCTGGCGAGAACCTGTCAGACTTTAAAAAGGTCCTGAACAACGCCACACGACAACGCCTGACCGTTCAAATGGGCTACATGTTCCGCTACAACCCAGGGTTTGCGTTCCTGTTCAACGCATTGCGGAAAGGCTGGCTGGGGGAGCCCTTTGAAGCCCATGGTGTCATCAGCAAGAAAGTCGGTCCCGCTACACGACAGAACCTGGCCGAATATCCGGGTGGAACGATGTTTGAACTGGGCTGTCACCTGATCGACGCGTTGACCGTTGCCATGGGGGCTCCGGAGAAAGTCACATCCTTTACACGTCGTACGCGACCTGATCTCGATCAACTCGCTGACAACCAGCTGGCTGTTTTTGAATACGCGCGTGCTACCGCCACCATCCGTAGTGCTGTGGTAGAAGTGGCCGGTGGCAGTCGTCGACAGTTTGTGCTGTGTGGGAGCGAAGGAACCATCGATATCAAACCCCTGGAGGCACCCAAGTTGCTGCTGACTCTGGAACAAAACCGGGGCAACTACCCACGAGGCACGCAAATGGAAATCCCGCTCAAGCCACTGGGGGGCCGATACGATGGCGACTTTCGTGACCTGGCCAAAGTCCTCCGCGGTGAAAAAGAATCGGACTATCCGCCGGCGCATGACCTGGCAGTCCAGGCGGCAGTGTTACAGGCCAGTGGTGTCCCCGTGAACTGACACGAACGAAGGCCTACTGGTATCGGTACTCGGCACAATACCGCCCCGCTTGCAGGAATAGGAGACCTGTTTCGTCCCCTGATCAGACAGATTGAGCCTCAGACTGGTGAGGCGGCGTCGCAGACGCGTACTACCGGACAGATCCGGAGTGCTGTTTCGCGTTTGACAGCCCGTGACTGCCGCCGCATGATAGACGAGGCCACCTGACGCCCCACCTTTTCCATCACTTGGGGTGTGTCCGCGGTGGCCTCCCGCGGTCTTCTTTTCCATACTCATCGGGCGCGACAGGTCTGTGAACGACGAGGGACGGCTCATCGCGCAAACGCTTGACGGTGACGCAAGCGCCTTTGACCAGCTGGTACGCCGGTACCAGGATCGGTTGTTCACCAGTTTTGTCCATGTCACAGGGTGCCATGCGGAAGCCGAAGATGTCGTTCAAGAGGCCTTCATTCAAGCCTATCTGAACCTCAAACAATTCCGCGGTCAGAGCGGTTTTTATACCTGGCTGTACCGAATCGCCTTTAACCGGACAATGACCCGCAAACGGCAAACTCGACCGACCGTCTCCACTGATCAAGTCGGAACAGCGCCTCTGTTTGACCGCGCGACCCAATCCGAAACGCCAGGCCAACGACTCGAACGACTCGAACTAGCGGACCAGGTGTCCACTGCCCTGGAACGTATGACCGAAGAACACCGGACTATCCTGGTACTGCGGGAACTCGAGGGTTTTGACTATCAGGCGATCGCCGAGATGCTGCAAATTTCCCTGGGCACCGTGCGCAGCCGACTTTCGCGCGCGCGGGCCATACTGCGGCAACACTTACCCGATCCCCCACTCTAGAAACTGGCTACCGCAATTTCCGCTGGTGGGGGCGGCAACAACGACTGGGATTCACGTTCTTCGCCACCCTCCCACAAAGCCACACCGGCAGCGAATTGGCACGCGCCGAACCAGCGGTTAGGATACGTGGCACTGGTGGTAATGCGCCAGTCAGATCAACCGACACACTCCGCCAAGACCCCGGGAGTACGGACTGATGAGACATCTGCTCGCCACCACCTTCACGTTGCTGCTTGTTAACCCGCTCGTCGCAGCGGAGCCAGCCCAGGACGCAGCCCAAGACAAAGGATGGATCTCGATATTCGATGGCAAGTCCCTGGCTGGCTGGCAGCCCAATGAACGCCCTGAAAATTGGAGCGTCAAAGATGGTGCCATTGTGGGCAGTGGTGCCCGGAGCCACTTGTACTACACAAAAAGCGAACTCCAGGACTTTGAATTCCGGGGCGATGTGATGATCAATAAAGGAGGCAACTCTGGAATCTATTTCCACATCGCGCACCATCCCGAGGGATGGTTCTTTGATGGCCACGAAGTGCAAATCAACAATTCTCACCGCGATCCGGTCAAGACGGGTAGCTTATGGGCAGTCGTCAAGTTGTACGACTCGCCGGTCCACGACAACGAGTGGTTCCAGGTACACATTCGAGTCCTGGGGCAAAACATTGTCGTGCGGCTCAATGGCAAGATTGTGGTCGACTATACCGAACCGAAAGGTGCAGAAGGCCCCAGGAAAATCGGCCGCGGCTACCTGGCGCTCCAGCAGCATGACCCGGGAAGTTCGGTACGATTTCGCAATCTGGCATTGAAACCACTGGCGGCTGCGACTCCAGCCAAACCCTGAAACCGCCAGATCTGCGCCGAGCAGCTTCTGCCGCGCAAACTCGGATGCCCTGGCAAACGACTTCCACCGCGCGGAGGCGCCCATGCGATTGCCGTACCCCTGGCTCGTCCTGGTGCTGGCCGGCGGGATGCCCACTGGTGATGCGGCCGAATCTGCGCCGCTGCCAACAACTGCCGCTGGGTGGTCTATCGAACTGCTTGCGCAAGCACCTTTGATCCACGCGCCGACTGCGGTCCTGGAAACATCCGAGGGCCTGCTCTTCCTGGCCCAGGATCCAATGGACCTAAATGGCCCCGCCACCGAACCGATTGATTACATCGTCACATTGCGTCGCGTCAATGGGCAATTGGTACGCACCCGTTTCGCGGAAAATCTGGGCCCGATCATGGGCCTGGAATGGACCGGTGACACATTACTGGTCGCACACGCACCATTGCTGACTGCGCTGCGCGATACCGACGGAGATGGTCGCGCAGACCAGCGCATTGACCTGGTGCGCGGGTTGGGACCGCGGAACCCGGCTTTCAACGGCTACAACGACCACGTGATTTCCGGTATGCGACTCGGCATGGACGGGTTCCTGTATGTACCATTCGGAGACAAGGGTATTCCGGCAGCCGTGGGAAGTGATGGGAAGACGTTACGCGTGCACGGTGGTGGCGTGCTGCGTGTGCGACCTGATGGCACCGACCTGGAGCTGGTTGCCAGTGGATTGCGCAATCCACTCTCGGTCGCCATCAATCGCCGTGGAGACGCCTTTGCCTACGGCAACGACGACGACTCGAAGCAGTGGCCCAATGGCCTGATCCACCTCATTGACGGCGGCCATTACGGCTACCCTTACGAGTTCCTGGACGCGCCCCAACACGCTTTGCCCTTGATCACCGGGCGGATCGGTGGCGCCGGGTCACAGGGGTTTTGCTTCGAGGAGGCGGGCCTGGCTCCCCAATTCCGAGGCAACCTGTTTTTTGCCGATTGGGGCCTGCAAACGCTGGTCCGTTTTGAGATCGAACCGGCCGGTGCCAGCTACCGCCTCAAACGTCGTAGCGACGTCGTGCAAGCGGGACCACTCGAAAGTTTCCGACCGTTTTGCGCGGCCGTTGGGGGCGATGGCAATAGCATCCTGCTAGTGGACTGGGCAATTCCCTCCAAACTGCAAACCGGCATCCAGCGTGGCCGCTTGTACCGCCTGAGTTACCAGGGCACAGACGCCACCGTGCCACCTTCTGCAGCTGCTCCCAAAGACGTCGCACAGGCCCTCTCCAACCTCGCACACCCCGCCCGCCGCGTGCGGCTGGTGGCCCAACGCTTTCTCACCGGTCAAGACACTGGAAATCCAGCGGCGCTTCGCACTCTACTGCGGACAGCCACTTCCGCCGAAGCGCGACGCCATGCGTTGTGGGCACTGGATCGTGGCCGCGAAACGGCGGATCCACTGCTGGCTGAACTCATCGAAGATTCGGACCCCAATCTCCGCGTGGAAGCACTCCGTGTGATCGGGATCCGCTGCTACAGCCCACTGGCGGCACTCGTAGTCCGCTGCCTGACGGACGAGGAACCGCGCGTCCGTCGTGAAGCAGCGATTACCCTGGGACGGATCCGTGTGGCCGACAGCGTTCCCGCATTACTTGCTGCGTTGGACGACACGGATCCTTTTGTCTCCTGGTCCGTACGCCGCGCACTGCAACGGATCAATAACTGGAATACCGAACAACTGGTCGACCAGCTGTTCAGCCGACAGGGCACCGCGCAGAGGGCGGTTGTCTGGCTGTTGGAACGCCAGTGGGACGAACGCGTGGTAGAAACCTGGTGCCAGGTCGCCAACCGAGCCTCTAACCGGAAACTGCGCGCGACCGCCTATCGCTGTCTGGCAGACCTCTATTTACGTTTTCCTGACTGGGACGGTGCCTGGTTTGGTACCAATCCACTGATCGGAAACCGCCCGGTCCGTAGCGAAACATGGTCTGTCGTCGCTGGGCAGAGAATCCGCGAGACATTCACCCATAATCTGCAACAACGTACTGACCAGGAGCGTGTGTTGATTCTCGAGGCCCTCGCGTCTATCGGTGCTGCAGCAGTCGATTTAGCACTTCCCTGGGTCGACCCCAGCATGTCCTTGCCTGTGCGGCGAGCGGCCATCGGGGTACTCGTTCAATTCGACCGACCGCTCGCACTGCAACGTCTGGCGAACTGTGCGACGACCACTACTGAGCCTCTGGCATTGCGCCAACTGGCGCTGACTGGCCTGCTGGCGAACCCCAGCGAGACGGCCACACGGGCCCTACAAAAACTGGTCCAGTGTCCCACAACGGCAGCCGCGCTGTTAGCCCTCTCGGTACCCGCCCTGGCCGAGCGCGGAGAACTGCCTGCGGAACAACTGGAACGTTTGCTAAGACATCGCAACCCCGACGTGCTGGTTGCCAGCCTGCAAGCGGTCCACCAACTCGAGGACGACAAGGATGCGCAGCGCTGGCAAACAGCGGTCCGGCAGCACCTGCAACATACCAGCCGGGCAGTCCAGCAGGCAGCAATTAAAGCGAGCGGGCAGCACCGTTACCAGCAGGCCATCCCCGAACTGGTCCAACAATTCAGGATTGCCGAATTGCGTACAGCGGTCATTGATGCCCTGGCCACGATGCCTGCCGCCCAGGCCTTGGAAATTTATCTGGCAGGTCTCGCTGACCAGAATCCCACTCGCAGACGTCTATGCCGAGACGCGCTCCAAACACTGCGAAACGAAGTTGCCAGCGACCTGCACAAGCGGTCCGATTTGCCCGCTGCCGTAAAGGCCCAAGTCGAACGCGTGTTGCTGCCGTTGCAACCCGTCACCCGTTGGCGGACGATCGGCCCCTTCCCACGCGAAGTAACCGGAGACGTTTTCGGACAAACCAGCATGGACTTTTCCCAGTCCCACCCCGGTGCCGACGGGACTCCGGTCTACTGGCGCTGGACGGCGGCCGAACAGACCAGCGGAATCACCACACTGGCCAGCTATGGCATACTCTCCAACCGCGCAAAACAGCTCGGATTTGATGACAACAACACCAGCCGCATCAATGTCTTTGCCCACACGCTGCTCACCGCCGCCACCGCCCATCGCGCTGTGCTATCCGTCGGTTCGAGTGGTTCGCTACGGATCTGGGTCAACGGTCAGCAAGTCTATCGCTTTCGTGACTGGTCGGGACGCCCCTTTGCAACGGACGAGGACCTGATCCCCATCCGCCTGGAGCAGGGCGAGAATGAACTGCTCGTGCAAAGCCACGTCGGCATCGGAATCTGGCAATTCAGCGTCCGGGTTTCGGCGGCAGACGAGGACATCGATCCGCAACGACTGGCCCTCTCTCGTTCGCCGCTGCTACGGTCCTATGCACTCGCCAACCGAGGCGATGCAACGCGGGGCCAACACCTTTTCTTCAACACCCGCAAAGTGCGCTGCGCACGTTGCCATGCGGTCGCAGGGCGCGGCGGCCAGGTGGGACCCGATCTGGCTGGTTTCGCAGCACAATTTAGCCGCACCGAGACCATCGACTCGATTCTGGCGCCTTCCCGGAGGCTGGCCAATGGGTATACCTCGGTCATTCTGGCAACCGAGAGCGGACGGGTCCTGACCGGTCTAGTCCGCAACGAGTCGAACGTTGCACTTGAGCTGGTTGACGGAGAAGCGCAGGTGATCCGCCTGGCACAGGAGGCAATTGAAATTCGTCGCCCCAGTCAAAAATCGCTGATGCCGGATGGCCTGGTCGACCATCTCAGTCGTACCGAATTTGCCGATCTTGTCGAATTTATAAGTTCCTTGCGGAGTCAACCTCCAGCGAGGAAGTCCAATCGTTAAGACCGGCCTTTTGCGCCTAAAAAAACGTGCCCGGCGATCGGCGGACTCCCGTTTCCCCCTCGGTAGCCCACGTGGCGAATTACCATCAAGATTGGTCGCAACGGAATTGGGGTTGGCGGTTCTGCGCCAAGATGATGAGGCGTGCCGCAACGGGCATTCTTCCACAACGCCCCAACCAGACTGTTCAGCCCCGCAACCAGCGCTTTGGCAGCAGGCAAGCAGAAATCTATTTGACGATCCCAGGCAGATACAGATTCGATGTCATTTAACTCTCTGACATTTGTTTGCCTGTTCTGCTTCGTGATGGCGGTCCAATACAGCCGTCTCCCTTGGAATACCAAGAAGGCGACACTGCTCATCTGCAGTTATTTATTCTACGCTGCCTGGAACCCTCCCTTCGTTTTGCTGCTTTGGCTGTCAACGGGGATCGACTGGTACATGGCCCGGTTTATCGCCACCACCACGCGGCAGTCGGTGCGGCGGATTTGCTTGGCTATCAGCCTGGCCGTGAATCTGGGGCTGCTGGGATTTTTCAAATACAGTGGATTCGCGCTCCAATCGTTTTGCGATGCGCTGCAATTGGTGGGTTTCTCTTTTCAGCCTCTGGAACTGGACATCGTGCTCCCAGTCGGGATTTCCTTCTACACGTTCCAGACACTCTCCTACACCCTGGACATTTATCGGGGTACTGCCAACCCGCATAAGTCCTTCCTGGACTTCGCACTCTATGTGACCTTTTTCCCGCAACTGGTAGCCGGCCCGATCGTCCGCTCCACGGATTTTCTTCCACAATGCGAAATTCCACGTGCACGCGACACGGCAAAAATTGGCTGGGGCTTGAACTTGGTGTTGATCGGACTTTTCGAAAAAACGATTCTGGCCGACGGACTGTGCGCTCCCGTGGTCGAGAAGGCCTACGGCGTCGAGGCGATTGACCTGGTCGGCGCGTGGACAGGAACGCTGGCCTTTGCCGGGCAGATTTTTTTCGATTTCAACGGATACTCGTTAACCGCTATTGGCATCTCACTGTGTCTTGGATTTACCATTCCCGACAACTTTCGCTTTCCGTATGCGGCCATTGGATTCTCCGACTTCTGGCGGCGTTGGCACATCTCTCTATCGAGTTGGTTGCGTGATTATCTCTACATCGCACTCGGTGGCAATCGAGGTGGTACGTCGCGCACGTTCATCAATTTGATGCTAACGATGTTACTCGGGGGCTTGTGGCACGGCGCCTCCTGGTCGTTTGTGATCTGGGGAGCCATGCACGGGACTTTTCTAGGAATCGAACGCTGGTTGTCGAGTACGTCCCTGTACCGGTGGCCAATCTGGCAAGCTCGTAGCGGCCGCATGCTGCTGGGGCTGCTGACCTTTGTCCTGGTCTGCTTCACCTGGGTTTTCTTCCGCGCAACCTCCCTCTCGCAGGCCATCTCGCTCACACTGACCATGCTGGGGCTGACACACAGCGATACCTCCGTATTCGACTCGTACACGTCTCTGGTCATTGCGGCGCTGATTGGCGGTCTGCTGCTGGGACATGCACTTTGTCGCCGGCAAAGCCTGGAGGCCATCGCAGACCGGATGGGACCCATCCTCTGGGGCGCTCTTTGCCTACTAATGATCCTGTTACTACTGGTTTGTCGAGGAGACGAACGTGCGTTCATCTACTTCCAGTTTTGAGACGGCAGGCGACCGCATCCCCACCCGATCCTGGATGCGTCATTGGGCTATTCTGGGAGTCCTCGTGGTGAGCTTGTTTACGATTGCGGAGATCGGCCTGCGCTGGGCTGGCCATGCACCGCCAGGCGCCGCGTCACGCGGGCGTCTGTTGTGGAGTTATCACCGGGCACAAGTCGCGCGTGGCAAACAACGCAGCATCGTGCTGATCGGCGCATCACAAATGCAAACCAACGTCGACTTACCCACGTTCCGTGAAGTGTGTCCTGAACACCAGGTGACCCAACTGGCGATCAATTCCCACGGGTCACCCATCGCCGTGCTCCGTGATCTGGCAGAGGATCCACAATTCAGCGGCCTCGTCGTGGCTTCGGTCACCGCCAAACGCATAGACGGTCCCCGCTGGCTGGCATCCCAACAGAGTTTTGTCGAGCATTTCCGAGGTGCTTACAGCTGGTACAGTCCACTGGAATGTTCTCTGCAATGGACGGTTGCGTCTTCCTCCTGTGTGTTCCGCTACAATCTGATCGAGAAAACACGTCGCGGTCTGCGAGGGCGGGGAAATTGGCTGCCTGGCCGGACCACCTTTCACTGTGCGTTTGACCGACAAATTCGCCAGCACTTTGTAGATTGGGATTCCGCTGCGGCTCCCGCTACCACCGCCACGGTGATCCGATCAGCCGGAACCGAACCGCCGGTCTCGTCTTCTTTCCTGGACAAACTCAACCAGATCGAAACGTCCGTCAGGCGTATTCGGTCACGTGGCGGTCAGGTCGTAGTGGTACGGATGCCAACCCATGGCCGGCACTGGAAAACTTCGCAGCAGCAATTTCCACGGCACCGCTGGTGGGACGTACTGGCAGGCCAAATCTCCTCTGCCACCTGCATTCACTTCCAGGATGTGCCCACCTGGCAGAAATACCACTGCCCGGACAACGTTCACTTGGATTACCGCGACAGTCCAGCGTTTACTCGCGACTTGATTGATGAACTGAAAAACCAGCAAGCCCTCTAACCAACGGTTACAACTCTCACAGTTCTGTTACAGGCAAACTGTCGTACTAGTGGAACGTATTGTGACATAAACAGCTACTGCGTGCCGCTCCGAAGCCCATTGACGATTCAACCATTACAATCGGTGCAATCGAAATTGGCTAGTCCTTAGATGGCGCATTTCAAAGCCTAGTAGCAGCAGAAACAAATCAGCGTCTAGTAAGCTAAATCGGTGTACGAGAAGTGACTAATCTGTGTTACTTCTGTGCCGCATACTCCACTACCCAACACCGTCCGCATTGTGCCAACGGTTACACTACCGGCGATCCTGAGTACCTCTCCTCTCCATTTGTACCATGACCACCATTCTAGGAATCTCTGCCTTCTACCACGATTCGGCTGCGGCTTTGGTGCGCGATGGCCAGATTCTGGCAGCGGCCCAGGAAGAGCGGTTTACGCGCAACAAAGCCGACCACGCGTTTCCCAAGCGGGCCATCGAATACTGCCTGACGGCGGCCAACGTCGAGCCGGAGAATCTCGATTACGTCGGCTTCTACGATAAGCCTCTCAGCAAGTTCGAACGACTGCTGGAAACATACCTGGCGTTCGCACCCGCCGGTTACCGTTCGTTTCGCCAGGCGATGCCGCTCTGGCTCCGTGAAAAACTGCATCTGCCTCGCGAAATCCGCCGGGGACTCGACGGGCGTTACCAAGGGCCGCTGGTCTTCACCGACCATCACGAATCGCACGCCGCCAGCGCGTTTTTTCCGTCCCCCTTTGAAGAAGCGGCCGTCTTGACCATCGATGGGGTAGGGGAATGGTCGACCAGTTGCCTGGGAACCGGTCGTGGCAACCGCCTGGAACTGACCGATGAACTCCGCTTTCCCCATTCCCTGGGCCTGCTCTATTCGGCATTTACCTACTACACCGGATTTCGCGTCAACAGCGGCGAGTACAAGGTGATGGGACTGGCCCCCTACGGGGAACCCAGATTCAGAGATTTGATCCTCGACCACTTGCTCGATCTGAAAGAGGATGGCTCATTTCGTATGGACATGAGCTACTTCAATTACTGCCAGGGGCTGACGATGACGTCGGCCAAATTCCATCGGCTGTTCGGTGGCCCCCCACGAGCCGCCGAATCGGAGATCACGCAGCGCGAGATGGACCTGGCCGCCTCGGTACAGGTCGTCAGCGAAGAAATCATGCTGCGAATGGCGCGGCACCTGCACCGACAAACGGGGCTGAGCAATCTGGTGATGGCCGGTGGCGTCGCCCTCAACTGTGTTGGTAACGGCAAGATCTTGCGCGAAGGTCCCTTTGAAAACATCTGGATCCAGCCGGCAGCGGGCGATGCAGGTGGCGCTTTGGGAGCGGCCCTCTTCATCTGGCATCAGTTACTGGACAACCCACGCCAGCCACAAGGTCATGACAACCAACGAGGTTCTCTGCTGGGACCCGCCTTCACCGATGAACAGGTTGCCCGCACGCTCACTACCGAACAGGCGCACTTCACCACCTGCGAGAGCGACGAAGAACTCTGCAGTCAGGTAGCGCAACTGATCGCCGAAGAAAACGTGATCGGTTGGTTCCAGGGTCCCATGGAATTCGGTCCGCGAGCCCTGGGCGCACGCAGTATCCTGGGTGACCCACGTAGCAGCAAAATGCAATCGGTGATGAACCTCAAGATCAAGTTTCGCGAGTCGTTTCGCCCTTTCGCACCGATCGTATTACGCGAATACGTCGACCGCTATTTCCAAATGAGGCCCTACGAAGACAGCCCCTACATGCTGCTGGTCGCTCCCGTTCAGGAGGAGATCCGCAGCGAACTCGACGCCGACTACGCGTCCGCTTTCGGTATCGAAAAACTGAATTTTCCCCGCTCGACGCTGCCGGCGATCACCCACGTTGACTACTCGGCCCGCGTGCAGACCGTCGATACGGAACGCAACCCGCTGCTCCACCGGCTGCTCACACACTTCCACCAGCTGACCGAGTGCCCCGTCCTGATCAATACCAGTTTCAATGTCCGGAGCGAACCGATTGTCTGTACGCCAGAAGATGCCTACCGCTGCTTCCTGATGACCGACATGGATGTGCTGGTACTGGGACGCCATATCTTGCTGAAACACGAACAGGGTACCCGGATGAGTGAAACCGATCGCGCATCGCATCTGGCCCAGTTCCAACTCGATTGACCCACACCCATTATGAAACTGATTCAAGCCAACTGGCAGCCAACGCCACGGCAACTGCGACAATTCGCCGGCACCTGCCTGGTTGTACTACCCGTATTGGGCTGGCTCTGGGACGTCTCAGACAACGTCATGATCGCCATGGCCGGTGGCGGACTCCTGATCGGCCTGGTCGGCTACGCGCTGCCCAAGTCCGTCCAACCGCTGTACCTGACACTGATGGTCATCACCACGCCAATCGGGATCGTCCTGGGTGAACTGGCGATGCTCACCATCTACTTTGGCCTCTTCTGGCCTATGGGAGTGGTCTTCCGCCTGCTACGGCGCGACGCGCTGCAACTGCAGCTGGATCGTGCACAGCCCACCTACTGGCAACCGAAGCCACAGCCCCGAAACGTCACCAGCTATTACCGACAATTCTGACCCCAACGTATCCCAGACAGTGCACCGTATTGGAGTGATCATCCATGACAGAACCCAGTGACCCACGCGAAACGTCGGCAGCCGATGAGTTTCAGCAAGCCGGCCAGCAGGAATCACTCAACCTCGTCCAGGAATTCCTGCTGTTTGTACGCGAAAACAAGAAGTGGTGGCTGATTCCGATCCTGGTAGTCTTCGGCCTGGTCGGTCTGCTCGTGATGTTCGGCTCCACCGGTGCCGCACCGTTCGTCTACACTCTGTTTTAAACCGTTCAATGTTTGTTTTAAACCGTTCAATGTTTTGAACCGTACGGTGTTTTAAACCGTACAGTGTTGTGGTCATGGGTCGTTGTGACCATAGGTCATAAAGCTGCACTGGACTACACAGATTGCGTTGGGGCAGATCAACCTTGCTGCGATTTGTTGGGGCGACAAAAGCGGTGCTAAATCATCAAGCACCAGATAGGCTGGCCCCAAGCCGGACCCCGTGTCAGTTACTGCTCT
>PBOG01000257.1 GCA_002724245.1 Planctomycetaceae bacterium | reverse complement strand
CTTCAACGAAAAAGCTCCGCGAAGAATGTCTTCATGTGATTCCAGGAACGTTGGTCGGCCCGTTTGTCGTACTTGATGTTCTCGATGCCCCGCTGGTCGGCGCCGGGATTGGTGAAACTGTGCCGGGCACCGGCGTAGTAGATCATCTGCCAGTCGGCACTGCTCTGACTCAAGGCACCACGGAATTTGTCGATTTGCTCTGCGGGGATAAAGGCGTCGGCGGCGCCGTGGCAGACCAGGATCCCGGCCGTCAGTTTTTTCAGTTGTGCTGGACTGGCGGCCGGCAGGGAACCGTGGAAACTGACGACTCCTTTGAGCCGTTCGCCCCCATAGGCCAGCTGCAGCACAGTCGATCCCCCAAAACAGTAACCGATGGCCGCCAGCCGGGAGTGGTCCACGGTGGCTTGCTGACGGAGGATATCGAGACCTGCCCGTGCCCGTTGCTGCCAGGCATCGGTGTTCTTGCGAATCGCGCTGGCCCACTCTCCGGCCTGCTGCGGATGCTCGGTTAACTTTCCTTTGCCGTACATGTCCAGTGCGAAGGCCACATACCCGAGTCTGGCGAGTTGTTCGGCGCGGCTACGGGCGTAGTTATTCAGCCCCCACCATTCGTGGACGACAAGAACGCCAGGCCGTTTTCCAGAGACCGCATCGTCCCAGGCGAGATGCCCGGCCAGGGTGACATCTTGATCGCGATACTCAATCGACCGGGTCTGAATTTCACCGCGCACCGCAGAGCCATTCAAGGCGAGTACCAGTAAGGGAAGTTGATACCATTTCATGGGGAGGCTCCTGGTCCTGGGATCTCTGGTGAAGGCCGCGATTGGGGCGGCTGACGGCGCAACCGGAAGCCGTATTCTAACGACCCGGTGGTCTCCCGGTGAAGCGGATGCAAACGATAACGCCGCGCCATCGGTGATGCTTGACGTGTCGGCCCTGGCCATCCGTAGGTTTCGTTGAGCCAATCAACGCGCATGGCGCTACTCCAAGGCGCAGGTTATGGACCGCGTAAGCGAAATAGATAGCGACCTCCGCCGGCGACGAATTCCAGTGCCTGATCGGCTGTCCGTCCCTCGGTAATTCCGGCAATGCCAGGCTGGTAGGCGCCATCTTCCCAGAGCGTGACGCCCGACTCCGTGAGCCGGAAATCCTCCAGTCCCAGTGTGGGCAGGGTCAGGGTCGCGCGGGTGTTGGTGGGAATCGTGATGCGCAGATCGAGCCCCTTTTCCACCCGCCGCCAACTGGCCGCGATCGGGCCATACCCAGTTTTTACCGAGCCCTCGACCCAGTCGAGTCCGGCGACCAGCTGGGGGGCAATGGCGATTTCCCGGAAACCGGGAGCCGCCGCTCGAATCCCCGCCAGGTCGTGGTAGAGAAACTTCTGGGAGCTGCCGAGCATTTTCATATTCAAGCTGAACTGTCGCTCCGACGGGTCTTCCCAGGATTCCCACAGCGTGGTCGCGCCTTGCAGGACCTGGTGTCCCCAGCTGGGAAAGGTGGTCTGGGTGGCGATGCGGAACATCACATCGCTGCGTCCCTGGGCGGGGAGCACTTGTTCGAGGGCGTTGGTTCCCACGATGCCGGTTGCCAGATGGCCAGCCCCGCGGACCTGGATCGATTCGACCAGATTAGCCAGGACGGCCGCACGGTGTGCTGGGGGTACCAGGTCCAGCTCGAGGGCCAGCGCGTTGGCGGTTTGGCTGCCAGTTGCGTATTGATTCGTCTGTAGATCGAAAAAGGCCCGGTTGAAGGCCGCCCGGATCGTCTCCGCCAGGGTCGTGTAGTGGAGTGCCTCGTCGCGTTTTCCCAGTACCTGGGCGGCCTCGGCAACGATGCGTACGTCCTCGTAGAAATAGGCGGTTGAGGTCAGGGCTGCCGGTGTGCGGACCGGTCCACTGCTACTGGTTCCGTCCGCTTGGGGTTCCATATGGTCGCCCAGGCCGCTGCGAATGATATGGTCTTGGGCCTGGGATTCCAGGTAGGCCACCAGCTTCTTCATGCCTGAGAAATGTTCGGCCAGCACCCGGCGGTCACCGTAGTAGCGGTAGACGGCGCGGACAAACAGTGGGTAGGTGCTCTGCCAAACCGGCAGCAGGTTGTAGGGTGAGAAGTCGTTGCGCCAGTGGATCGGGCAGACAAACGGTAACGCCCCGTCAGGCCGCTGGGCATCGCGCAGATCGTCCAGCCATTTGCGCCAAAAAGCGGCGGTCTGGAAATTGTAGATGATGTCTTCGGCCACCATGCCGGGATCCCCCAGCCAGGCCACGCGTTCAGCCCGGTCCATCGCATCCTGTGGCATGCTCTGCAGACAACAGGCAAACGTCCGCCGGACCGTATCGTGAATGCGATTGAGCAGGGGATGGGAACAACGAAAAGACCCGCTGGAACGGACAGCCGAATGGACGGACTGGCCTTCCACAAGCAGGATCTCAGGGGTACTGGGATGGGCCGTCACTTCGACATACCGAAAGCCGTGGAGCGTGAAGCGTGGTTGCCAGGTTTCTTCCCCATCGCCTTTGAGAATATAGGTATCGGTCTGGCGGGCGACGTGCGTGGGATGGGTGTTGGAACGCGTATCGAGTGTGTCATCTGCGAAGACACGGCCCCCATGTCGCAAGCGAACGCGGGTTCCCCGTTTGCCGCGCAGCCGGATTCGAGTCCAGCCGCTGAGCATGCGGCCCATGTCGTAAACTCGTACACCCGGTTTGGGGCTCAGGACGCGGATTGGCTGCAGGGTCTCCACGACACGAATCGGTTCCATCATCTGCGGAACCAGCCGGCCATCAGGGCCTTCCGTGGTGACGGCATAGTCCCAGGATGTCGCGTCAAAACCTGTCTGTTGCCAGCCCGGTTGTTCCCGTCGGGCGTCGTAGGTTTCCCCGTGGGAGTAGTCGTTGTAGGTGATCGGACCGGCCGACGTTTTCCAGTTGGCATCGGTCCCGATACGCTGCTTGCTGCCGTCGTTGAATTCGATTTCCAATTGCAAGCGGACACACGGTCGGTCGGCGTACGGCTGGCGGTGATGGGGTGAGCCCGGAATGTCCGATTCGGCACTGTACCAGCCGTTTCCCAGGACGATTCCCACGGCATTGGTGGCAGCCTGCCACAAGTGGGTGACATCGTGCGCCACATACAGTACTCGGGACCGGAGTGGGAAGTCCTGGTCGTGGTGGTAGTAAGTCGTACCCGGGTCGAGGACGTGGTCCCCCGCCTTGTGCCCGTTGATGTAGAGTTCAAAGTAGCCGACACCTGCCGCGTAAGCCGTGACTCGCTTGACAGGTTGCTGGAGGGTGATCTCCTGGCGTAGCAATGGTGCGGAAATAGCAGGATCGGCCGCGGCAATCCACTGGGCCTGCCACTTGACGTCGCCGGTTTCCTGGTGCTGGTCGGGTGTTGGTTGCGGGTCGACGATGCCGATTCCAAAGGAGGCGCTGGGGCTGTAGGGGCTCACCCGTTCCACCCGCAGGGCTGCCAGCGTGGCTGGGTCATTGTACGCCTTGACGGCGTAGCGGCCATCATCACCGGGATGGTTCCAGACACGGACTTTCCAGACATAGTGGTGGCCTGCGGTCAGGGGTTTCCCCCGGTAGGTCACTTGCTGGTTCTGGTCTGACCGCACCTGGCCACTGTCCCACAGATCGCCCTGGTTTTGACGCAGTAACTCGGGCGAGCTGGCCACGAGGATCTGGTAGGCGGCCTGCCGCTGTCCTCTTCGGGAAGAGTGCAACTGCCAGCTGAACCTTGGTTGACGTGTTTCCAGGGCGTGCGGGTTGACCAAGTATTCACAGCGCAGATTGTCTGCGGTGATGCCCAGGCGGGCAAAGATGGGACCGTAGGGGTCTTCCGGAGGTGGCGCGGGTCCCAGGTAGCGGGCCACGTCCCGTAGCGCAATCACGGTGCACCGCTGGTCTTTTAGGTAGCGGACGATCTCGTCGAATTTCTGCTGGGTGGTGGAGCAATGCGGGTAGACGTCAGGGACACCGTGCATCGTCAGCACGGCGATCTTGCCAGCGGTCGCCTGTCCCACGGCCCAGGCCAGGTCGGCGAGGTCGGTGTTGGGGCCGATGACCAGGGTTGAGGGGACCAGCAGGGGATGGTCGCGCCTGGGATCGTAGGCCGAACCGCGGCCGCCCATGTCGATCAGTGGCGCTTCCGGGTCGGTGCCCCGTCGCGCGAACTGGTAGTTCAGGTCGCCGAGTACGCGCACCGCATGTCGATCGTGATGTCCACCCGGATAGGCAAAACTGACCGGGCGGGTGACCCGTTGTTGTAGGCAGTGTTCCGTAAAGTCGGCAATTTGCGGGCGCACCTGTTGCGGGGGGATCAACAGCAGATTGGGGTGCGAGATCGTATGGTTGGCGATTTCAAAACCCATCTGGTCGAGTTGCCGCACATCGTCCCAGGAGAGCCGCTGCGGGCCGCCAAACCCGAGTCCTTCGCTGACGAAAAAAGTGGCACCAAATCCCAGCCGCTGGAGCGCTGGTGCGACGTAAGTGATGTCCGATTTGTTACCATCATCGAACGACAGCACGACCAGCCGGTCCGGAATCGGTAGCGGCCCCGGGGGGTGCTGTGGTTCGTTGGCCGTAACGAGCGAATGCGTCAGGGCCAGAGTCAGCCACAGCCAGCGGCGCGTGCTTCTTGCGTTTCGCATGAGTGGTCATCTTTCGAACGGGTGCGTGATCATCACGGCTGCGATGGATATCGTCTGCCAGGTCGGGTCGTGAACCCGCGCATGGGGCACGTTGATTGGACCATACATTGTTCCAGTTCAGTAGCCCAGCGCGCCAGTGACCCGGTTTGGGTGTGGGGTTCGCTTTCATGTACGGAATGCTTGACAACGGACGTCGCAGCGTCGGACAATAACGTTGAATAGTGTATGTCCGCCGCTGCTGGCCTGTTGCTTTTCCGGGCTGCATGATGGGCATCCTGTGGCAGCCACTGTGGCGAGCCAGCTAAATGCGGCGCGTCTCCCCGAAATGCAATGCAGTGGAGTCCGTCTGATGAGTGAATCCGAAGAGCCGGATGTCTTTGCCAAACCGACCGGTTGGGTTTCGTTGGCCCCCGCGACGCTGGGGATTGTCGGCGTGGTGATGGTCTACGGGACGATTGTATTTTACGTGCTCAAGGCGATTTTCACGGTAGAAGACACGCCTTGGTGGGTTCGTTTCGGCGTACCCGCCATCGTGTTCGGATTTACGTTGACTTTGTTGACGGTGTTTGTGCAACGGTTGAAGAGTGCCAGGACAGATAAATACACCGATGTAAGGGACTAAATGCGATGGCAGACGAACGAATGCTGGTAGTGACCAGCCCCCAGATTCCCGGAAAACGGATTGTGCGCACCTTAGGGATGGTCGCCGGCAACACCATTCGGGCCCGTGGCATCGGCAAGGATATTGTGGCGGGACTGCGCATGCTCGTCGGTGGCGAGATTCACGAATACGGTCACCTGATGTCCCAGAGTCGCGAACAAGCGGTCGATCGGATGACGGCCAAAGCGGAGAAGCTGGGCGCCAACGCGGTGATCAGTGTCGATTTCCAGAATTCGGTGATTGCCAAGAGTTGCGCGGAAATGCTCTGTTATGGTACGGCGGTGGTTGTCGAGGACGAATAACGCGGGTGCCGTCTGTTGCAACGGGCTATCCGCTGCCAGCGTTTGCCAGGGCAGTGCGATCGTGTGGACTACGGTTCTTTGCTTGATACGCAGCGTCAGTGCGGATGCCACTTGCCGTTGAACGAACGGAGTCCTCGACGGGTAGTCACTGCCGGTTGAAACGTGCCGTCTCCCTGGCCGGCTAGCACCGAGACGCTCTCCGCGCGGTAATTGGCGGTGGCCGCGTCGAGATTACCGTCCTGGTTGAAGTCGAGCAGCGCGACCCCGTAGTTGCCGCTGCCGGTCTGATAATCCTGGCGGGGTACAAACTTCCCGTCTGATTGATTCAGCAGCACCGAGAGAAAATCCTCGGTCCAATGCGTCACCACCAGGTCCAGGTCGCCATCCCGGTCGAGATCCCCGACTGCCAGAAACGCTCCATTCTTGCCTCCCTCCAGCAGCTGATCCGGGTGGAAGGTGCCATCCCCTTTACCCAGAAACAGGGAGAGCGTGGAAGTGCCCAGGTTGGCCGTGATCAGATCGAGATGGCCATCGCCATTGAAGTCGGCAGCCCGGACGTCGTTGACTGCGTGGGAGCGGCGGCCGGGGATCTGGGTGGCCCGCACCTGGGCGCGCCTAGGTAGTTTCCGCTGTTGGAAAAGTGCGCTACCGGAGTTCATGAAGTAGGTGACAGTCGAGTCGTGTTCGTTGGGAATGACGATATCCAGGAAGCCGTCGCCGTCCAGGTCGGCCGTCTCCACGTAGTAGGCAGATTTACCGGCGTCGCAGACGAGCGCCGGGCCGAATTCTTGCGTGCCCAGGCCCTGCCGCAGATACAGGCGACCGACCTTGATGTCGCCCTTGTATCCGGAACCGCGCGCGGTATAGAGCAAGTCGAGCCGCCCGTCGTTATCGAGGTCGGCCAGGCGGATCCCCTTGGCTTCGCTCGGGACGGTGTACTCGACGACCGGCTGAAACCGCCCCTGGCCGCGGTTGGTGGCAAGTAGAATACGACCTGGCTGGGCGGGGCCATTGCCTCCCAGCGTGAGCGCCAGGTCGGTCAGGCCATCTCCGTTCAAGTCCCGATCCTCCAGGTTGTGAACGTGTCGCGCTCCCAGCGGGACTGGCACTGTCAATGCGTTCAGGCCGATGCGTTGCAGCTGCCCCCGGTCGTCGATTTGTTCCACGGTGACGATGCCGATGCTGCGGTACCCTACGACAAGTTCGCTCCGCCCGTCACCGGTGACGTCGGTGGCTAGCAGTTTGTAGGGGCCTCCCACATAGCCATCTGGCAGGGTTTCCGCGGGCGTTTGAGCCAGGGTTGTCAGCGTCCAGGCAAGCAGCAGGCAAATGGCTCGCAAGGCGTGGGCCTGATGTGGCGCGCGCCAAACAGTGAATCGACAGGCGTGGAACATATGCCGGGTTCCCTGGCGGAGCAATCGACTCGGTGGTGTTGTGGGAGGCGTGCCTCCACGTCCGTTGCTACCCGAGCTCAAACGGTTCGGGAGTGCGGATCACAAAGAACTTGCGGATTGCTTGCTTGACGTGCCAGTGCGCTTTCATCCCCAAGGGAAAGTGGGCCATGTCACCG
>PBOG01000256.1 GCA_002724245.1 Planctomycetaceae bacterium | reverse complement strand
TTGCTTGGGCCAGCTTTGCGTCTGTATTAATCGCGGCAAGACTGAGAAGTGCCGTTATGTGGGACGCGGGTACCTGTCTCTGACCGGCCGTTCTCAAAGATCCGCGTTGACAGTTAAGCGGAAGTGACGTTACAAACCTCCCGGTTATTGGGCGGGAGGACTGTTTTCAGAGCGGGAGAGTGGTGTGAAAATACCCTTTCCAATCTGCTTCACAGACCTTCCTGCGGCTGCAGAAGGGATTGCTATTGTGAACACTTCTCTGGGTGTGGACGCCCAACGCGATGAGGTCTGTTGGCGTTTTCCCGTTCGGGAACTCGTCGAAGAAGTGTGTCAGCATCTGGCCACGAGGTTGGCGATGCAACGCGTGGTGTTGCGTGTTGAGGTACCTCCGGCGATTGCGATTTTGGCAGAACGAGAGTTGCTTTTTCAAGCTGTCGAAACACTCGTTGACGGTTGGTTAAACGTCATCGAGGATGGCGGGCAGTTGACGATTGGCGCCTTTCCAGGACCTTTTGGTTTGGAGATCGAATTGGTTGTGGATGGTCCTGGCAGCGAAGGTTGGAGTCTCCAGGAGCTATTTGCACCGGCCGTATACCCGGTAGACCAGGCCGCCACGCCTGCTTTTCACGCGGTTCGAGAAGTCCTCGAATTACATCACGGTTCTCTTGAGTTTGGTGAGGATTCGCGGACGGGGGGCACTGTGACGTTGATTGTTCCCGATCGCGATCTGGAGTCCGTTGGGTGACACCAGTGGCTCGTCGAGTGGTGCTGAAACGCATGGTGAGTAACCCGGTGGCGCTGTGGCTGGCTCCGCCAGGGTGCACACATTCCCGACCGTCCTGCTGGGTGGTGCACCCGCTCTTCAGGTTCTTGAGGATTTACGACGTTTTCCTGTTGCTGTTCGACAAGTATTCGGGGAATATCCGCGTTCCATCGATGGCGGCGAGTACCGCGCGATGGCGGCGAGTGACCTGACTGGGTCGTAGAATCGTTTTCTCGATCCCGTGCGACAGAGCTGCAGATAACGAATCGCTGAGACGAGGCGATGGAATTGTTGCAACAGACTAGCACCAGACTAGTGAACTGGCTGCGTGAAATGACCGCCACGGCAAGGACTGCGCTGGCGGTTATCGCTTTGCTGTTCGTGGCGGGATTGGCTCTCTTGATCCGTAACAGCGAGACCAGGACAGATCATTATTTACTGGGCGGCAGGTCGTTTCAGCCTGACGAGTTAGCGCGAATCGAAACCGCTTTTTCAACAGCTGGTTTAAATGACTACGTTGTCCGTGAGAAACGGATTTGCATTCCGCTCAAACAACGCAACGAATATCTGGTCGCTTTGGATCGGAGTAACGCGTTACCTGCTGAGATCAGCGATGTATTTGATGAAGTTGCCAGAAACGATAGTTGGTTTGAATCCAGTGAACAGCGGAAATTAAAGATCCAGGCTGGTCTGGAAAGACAAGCCTCCCAGTTGTTTTCGGAGATGCAAGGCATTGAGCGCGCCGTGGTGAAATTTGGCGAGATGGATCACGGCGGGTTTTCAAGACGCTTGAAACGCAGTGCCACTGTCGCATTGCGCATGGCTGCAGGTGTTGAACTCGAGTTGCCTCAAGTCCGAGCGATCCAGAATTCTCTCACAGGTTTTGGCGTCGATGCAGCGAATGTTGCGGTATTTGACCTTGAGGGGCGAGTGACTTATCTGGGGCACGAGGATGCAAAACCTTCCGAGTCTGGCAGCCGACTGTATACTGCGGCGCAGGCATTACATGAGAAACGGCTCACGGCGAGGATCCGAAAGATGCTCGCGCAGTATTCCGGTGTGCAAGTGGGGGTGCATGTACAGTTGCGCAGCGACGAGGCATCTCAAACTGTCGTAGTTGCGGGGCAACAGAGGGTTGCAGGGCATGGCACGGCTCGTGAACGGGATGATGAACGGAGTGAGGGTCTGGTACCTCACGAACACCAACCGCAGACGCTTCGTCTGACGCGATCGATTTCCGAAGGTACAGAGCATTCACAGGTCACTGGAATGCGTTGGGTCCCTGATCGTGTAACCGCATCGATTAGTTTACCCAGGAGCTATTTTCATCGGCGGTGGCGTCACGACCAGCAAATCCATAGCCCGGCAGGAGCGGTTGGAAAACATGGTCCTACCGCGGGGGAGTTGCAAGGCGTGCTGAAAGCAACTGCGGCCGAGATCGGTCCTCGTGTTGCGAACCTTTTGCCACCCTGCGCAAACCCGGCCGATCGACTTGCCCAAGTGGACGTAGGAATGCATCCGGACCCGAATCCAGCCGCATCGGCAGTTGCAGTGCCGCTAGCCTGGTATGTCGTGCATTGGGTGCAATTAGTCAGCTTGGCAGGAGCAGGGGTGTTCGTATTCTTGGTCTGGGGAGCCGTTCGGCAATGGGGTGTGACTCGGGATGCGGTGTTTGCCGGAACAACTGATCGACATGCCGGTGAGAAGTCATCAGTGATTGAGGCGGACAGCTACAGTAATGAGGCGGCAGGAACTAGCGGGACGGCACAGGTTGTCATGGAATTGGAGACGCGGATAGTCGCGAACCGGGATGCCGCGGTTCGGGTGTTGCGCAACTGGGTCGAGTCTGCGGCCTGATCATGCGGGGTCTTTAGTGACAGGGAGCACTCAAGGATGAGCAGCTCACACACATCGCTGCGTCGCGCGGCGATTTTGCTGACTAGTTTACCTGCCCGCGAATTAGACGCTCTGTTAGATGAGTTCGATGTAGCCGTGCAAACCAGATTGCGTAGTGCGGTCGAGCGATTAGATACCGTGCCGGATGATGAGCAGTGTCTAGTCATTGAGGAATTTCTGGCAGCCCTGGAGTCGGAAGTTCAGCCTGCAGGGGCCTCGAGTGAGGTGAATGCCGAGCAACTCGACCGGTGTGAAACGAGAGGTGGTGCGTCGAGTCGTACGAACACTGACGCGCCTCGATTCGGTTTTTTGAGCGAGGCGTCCACGGAGTCTCTGGCTGATCTGCTTGCCAGGGAACAGCCGCAGACTGTGGCTGTAGTTGCGGCACATCTTCCCGTGGAACGCGTCGTAGATCTGCTGAAACGCTTGCCGTCAGATGTGCGCGCCAGCGTATTGCACCGTTTGGCTACATTTGACGAGGTCGACGCCGAATCGGTGCAGGCGATCGAACAGGAGATGGAACTGCTCCTTGCTGAGTCGCGGGCGACGTTCCCGGAGCCACCTGCGGGGTTGACGACTGTTCGTCGTATCCTGGCGGCGGCTGGCACACAGGAGTCTCTGCAGTGGGTCAATGAATTGGCAGGGGAGGATGGTGTACTTGCCGAGCACCTGGAGGGTGCGATGCCAGCTGAGCAGCCACCAGACCCGGGGAGTGGCATTAGCTCGAGTACCTCACCGCCGTCCAAAGCGGTGGATGCGGGCGTCAAGAAGGCCGCCGACAGACTGGCCGTGCAGACTCGCAAAGTGCTCGTTGAAGACAAGGCGGTAGTTCCTGAACCGCAACGGTCCAGATTACTTGCATTTCCAGATTTAGAACATCTGGATGATGCCGCCTTGGCACGTGTGCTGCAGGATTGTGATCCGCAGACCATCATGCTGGCTTTAGCCTGTGCGCGCCAGTCGTTCGTTGCGCGATTAGTGAAACAGCTTCCCGTGCGCGAATCTCGCGAACTGCAGAAACGTCTGCGCAGCGTTGGGCCGTTGTTGCTCTCCGACGTAGAAACCGCCCAGCAGCGGCTCGCGGAGGTGGCGAATGAGTTGGTGTCGCAGGGAGAGATTGCAGTGCAGATGAAAAGACATCTGTTGACGATGGCGTAATTGGGTGCGGGGGGCGTGGTTTCCAAAAACGGGGCTTGCAGTAGACAATGGTTGAAGTCATCAAGTCAGGGGATTTCGCGCAGGTTAGCGAGCGGTTGGCGGTATTTGAGTTTGCGGACCAGTCGTGGCATGTTGCAGAGACGCGGCGTGCGGCCCGCTGTGGTGCTGCGCGGATCTTGTGGTCGGCCCGTGCCCGCGCCACGCGTATTCGTGATGATGCCATGCGAGAGGCACAGCGTGTGCAGGAATCGCAAGTAGAGAATCGGGCGGATGCTGCCACTGACAGTTTGGTCAAGGCGGCGGCTGAGATGCGCCAGCAACGCGAAGTCTGGAAAGGTGATTGGGAGGCGAGGTTACTCCCGTTGGCGATTGCCATTGCCGAGCGACTTGTCCGTCGCGAGTTGAGATGTTCCACGGATATTCCATTGGCATGGATGCGAGAAGCGCTGGAGTTGGTTAGTGGTAATGGACCATTGCGGCTGCATGTGAACCCCGACGATTTTCGTGGCCGAGGAGGAAGCATTGAAGACCTGCTGAGGCAGCAGGGACTCACTGAAATTGTAGAGCTGATATCCGACGGTGAGGTGTCGGCCGGAGGTTGCCAGGTGGAAACTCCGTTCGGAAACATTGACCAGTGTTTGGAGACGCAGTTGAAACGTCTCGAAGAGGAGTTGGTTTGAGTGCTAGTGCGGTCGCCGCGAAACACCAAAGCTGGTTGGCAGTGGATGCGTACTTGCAGTGACACGCGAAACATCCTCTGGTGGGGTTTGGGAGTATGAGGGATTGGTTGCAACAGGTTGGACGTGCGATTCCCAGTGCGATTCGTGGCAGCGTGATAAGTACTACGGGTATGACTGCCGAGGTTGCCGGATTTCCGGTTCCAGTAGGCGCCCAGGTCAGTATAGACCGTCTCTCGGGCGATCCGCTGGCTGCCGAAGTGATCGGTTTTCGTGAACAAGTTACCCGTATTGCGCCTTTGGGAAAGCTGGACGGAATTCGTTATGGCGCGCCGGTACGGCTGAGACAGACACATCGCAACCTGAAGGTTGGCCCCCTGTTATTGGGGCGTGTCCTGGATGCGTCAGGGGAATGTCGTGATGGGCAACCACCGCCGCGGCTGACGTCTCGTGTACAACCAGATCAAGTTGCGCCGGACACCGTCGATCGACAGTCCATCAAACGGCCATTATCGACAGGCATTCGTGCCATCGATACGTTTCTTACCTTTGGATTGGGCCAGCGAGTGGGGATCTTTTCTGGTGCGGGCGTCGGCAAAAGCCTGTTGCTTGGTACGCTGGTACGACAGGCCCAGGCGGATGTCGTTGTGGTGGCCTTGATTGGCGAACGTGGGCGGGAAGCCACTGAATTTTTGGAGCGCGAGCTTGACCCTGAGGTCAGGGCACGCAGCGTGGTCGTCGTGGCAACCAGCGACGAGCCAGCGATTCGGCGCGTCCAGGCGGCACAGACAGCAACGGCAATCGCGGAGTTTTTTCGCGATTCGGGCAAGCATGTGTTGTTGGTGATGGATTCCCTGAGTCGATTTGCCGCAGCACAGCGTGAAATCGGTTTGGCGAATGGTGAGCCGCCGACCACGCGCGGTTATCCACCGTCGGTGTTTGCCCAGTTACCGAAACTAGTCGAACGTGCTGGCTGTACGCACCGAGGCACGATTACCGGTTGTTACGCCGTGCTGGTCGAAGGTGACAACCTTAACGAGCCAGTGAGTGATTGCGTGCGCTCGTTGCTCGATGGGCATATCGTACTTTCTCGCGAATTGGCTGCGCGCGATCATTACCCCGCAATTGATGTGTTGGGCAGTCTCAGCCGTTTGATGCCTCAGGTTGCCACGCCGAGGCAGCGTGAGTCAGCATCTGCATTGCGGGACATGCTAGCGGTATTGGCGGAGTACGAGGACCTGATCGCGATTGGAGCCTATCGTCAGGGAACCAATCCGCGGCTTGATTCGGCGATTTGCTGCCGAGATGAACTCGATCACTTCTTGCGCCAGGGGCTCAGGTTGTGTGCGGAGCCTCGAAGAACCCAGGAGTGGGCATTCCGTATCGCGGAAAAATATCGTGCGGGCTGTGCACGTCCAAGTGTGGCAGCAGTGGCCGGCACCGTTCTGGAGCCAGAGAATTGAGTGCTTTTGTGTTTCGTTGGGAAACTCCATTGCGCATTCGTCGGCAGGAACGCGAGCAGCGACGGCTCCAATTGGCGGAGGCTTTGGAGCGGTGGCAGAAGACCACGCAGCGTTTAACGCACCGCCGTGATGCGAGGCGGTTGATGACAGATCGATTGCGAGGCTTGCGCCTGGCGGGACGCGTTGATCTTCATGCGTTGCGACTCCAGTACCAGCGGCGTGAGAGAATCGATCGGCAAATTCTGGTACTGGAGCAGGAGACCGGCTGTCACCACGAGCAAGTGGAGACCTGTCGGGGGGCGTTGTTGGACGCGGACCGCGCCGTACGGGTGATTGAGAAGTTGCGTCACCGCGAGGCAGAGCGGCGCCAACGACAGCAGCAGGAATCGGAAACGGAGCAGCTCGACCAGGCAGGCACCACCAGCTGGTTGGCAAGGTGGGGAGCAGGAGACGCTTAGTCTCATTTGGGCGGCTGGTTTACCGCAGCTCGAAAGTTTCCGGAAGCGGTGGTTCACTCTCGTGGCTTCCGTTATCTGGTCCGGCTAGTCCCCTTGCGGTCCGGTGTTGCGGCAGGGCGTTTGACAAACACGTCGCTGGTTCCCAACGCATGTGTGTTCTCGCCTGCGATGTAGACACGCAACTGACATGCACCACGGGCAGCGGCTGGGACTTGGAGTTCCACGTCGGACGAGCCGGCGGCGATGGCGAACTGCTGGCGCGACCAGGTTGGGAGATTGGCGGCTTGGTAGGCGCGGTCATAGTGGCTCAATGCTGCGGAGGTTGCGATATAAACCGGGCGTGTGGGAGCTGGATGGCGCAGTTGTCCACGGCGACAAACCAGTTCGACACTACACATCCCTGCAATTTCAGAATGGAGTTTCAGTGAGATGAGATTGCCGGACCGAGCCATCGTGGGCGCGTCGATGTGGATGTGGTGGGGCTGCCGTATGCGGAGGAGCGGATCACCCAGGAGGTTAATCAGTTGAAGGTGTTCTCGGCGTTCGGCAGCCAGCAATTCGGGCGAGCTCGCAAAGGCGACAGCCAACGCATCAAGTAATTGTCGTGTTGTGGCTTGCGATCCGTTGGCCGTCTTGGTTGGCGGTTTTGCCAGGGTGCGTTTTGCATGCAGCAGGATTTGCCCCAGTGTGGTGCGACGCTGTTGGAACAATTGATCCATCAGTCCGGTTGCCAATGCGGCCATCCCATAAGGCATCGTGACGCGCGTGCCACCCAGGACTGCGACCGGACCGTTTTTCGCTCTTAGCATCACTTCCCCGAGGCATTCCTGCGGGCCATCGAATGCCGCCGTGTAACAGGCCAGGAAGATGGCGATTGGTGCCGCGTGTTCGGGGGCCAGTCGGGTGACATCTTGTTTGCCAAAAATGTGATAGGAACGCCCGGGAACCTGGACTCGATCAAGAAAAGTACGCTGGCCATGTCCTATATAGATCCAGAACAGACAGCCTTCGTTAAAGCGTTCGATAACGGCATCGTCAAATCGCGATGGAGCAGGGCAGTAGGGGCTTTGCCAGCTGCCGTACGTCATATGCGTTGCATAGCTATCGGGTACCCCATCGGTAAGAAATTTGCGTGTTGTGAGTTCCAAGACGGAATCAACCAGGGATCCGAAGCCGCCCACCCCGGCAATCAAATTAATGCGTCTGCGCCATTCGCCATGATCGTCACTTGTTTCATATTCCAGTATTTTCGTCAGCATATTGCGGAGATGTTCCAGGTTTGCTGCTGGCAAACGGCCGATCGCCAAATCGGGAAGCTCGTCGTCGTCCAAGTCCGCGTACCAGTTGTCGGTGGCAATTTCTGGCTCCGACCCCCAGCGAACATTGACGTAAGCCTTGGCGAGGTGGGTGGGAACGTGGAGTGGATCGGTTTTTCTTGACGCGTCTCCGACGAGCAGGACGTATTGCAACCGCCCCGCTTTTGCCACCTGGCGGATGCTGGCGCGAATCTGTGAAGCTGTACCACTAGGGCGCACTGCGATCAGGTGTCCCTGGGCCTGGCGATGGGTGATCCAGGGACGCATCGCAGGCAGAAAATCGGAGGGACAGATTACTACCGTATCCGCAGACTGCTCTGGCCCATTTGCGGCTGCCAGAACACAACCCATTAGCAAAGACAGCATACAGCGGTCTCCCCATACCATGCCCGGAGTGGTTGCCAGGTCTCGCTGGTCAAATCGCGCACCAGAGGTCGCTAGTGGTCCGTTACAACTCGATCGGCCGACCTGTGCGGGGGATTTTAGCGTGACGGCTGCGCGGGTCACAAGGTGAAATGCGAGTGCCGTGTCTCGATGCCAGTAGCGTGATTGCTTGTCGGCCGCTACGGGATCAGCTGTGACGCGTTCCTGGGCCCACTGAGCGCAACCAGTTCAATCACAACTGCAGTGCAGCCACACAACCCCAGGGCGGGGAGCAAGAGCGGGTGAAGGGAATCGAACCCTCGTATCAAGCTTGGGAAGCTTGTGTTCTACCATTGAACTACACCCGCGATGGCAGTGGCTCGACACACCAGCCCGCCCTGCGGCTGTTTTGCCGGCAGAGACGCGACACGTCTGGCCTCAGTGCCACTTGTTGAGAGCGCTGCACAACTGTGGGCCAGTTTAGCACATCCGCACTCGCTGACTACCACGGCTATAGTCACAGTTGTGCGGGTCGTTCGTCAGCCGTGAACACCTCTGGCAAATCGATTCAGGCAAGGGAAATCGGCCAAGGGAAATAGCAAGGGAAATGTGGTACAACACGGCGTTGCAGGGATCGTACCAGCGTTGCACGAGGAATCGACCGACATGGCAAATGACACCGCGTTTCAAATGGCCGCATCCAACATTCGCTTTGGCGCGGGGATCACCCGGGAAGTGGGGATGGATTTGCAGGAACTGGGGGCCCGCCGGACTTTGCTGGTGATCGACCCGGCATTGGTTGACTTGGCGACGGGACAGACTGTTTTGACGGCACTTCGCGAGGCGCAAATCGATTTCGATTGTTTCAGCGAAATCTCTGTGGAACCGACCGATGCCAGTTTTCAGCGCGCGATCGAAGTGGCGACGGCGGGCGATTATGATTCGATCCTGGCGGTTGGTGGCGGTAGTACGCTGGACACTGCCAAGGCAGCGAACTTGTATTCCACTTATCCGGCGCCCTTTCTGGATTATGTTAATGCGCCGATCGGTCGTGGCACTCCGGTGCCGGGTCCATTAAAACCCTTCATCGCAATTCCCACGACCGCTGGGACGGGGAGTGAAACGACGGGGGTCGCGATCTTTGATTTGATTGAGAAGAAGGCCAAGACGGGGATCGCAAATCGTTATTTGAAACCTACGTTGGGTTTGATTGACCCCAACAATACTGAGACACTCCCCGGCGCAGTTGCTGCTTCGAGTGGCTTGGATGTGTTGAGTCATGCCCTGGAGTCTTTTACAGCAATTGCCTTTACGAGTCGTCCCAAACCTGCCCGTCCAGCTGAACGCCCGGCGTATCAGGGCGCCAACCCGATTAGTGATATCTGGGCCTTGCGGGCTCTGGAGATGGTTGACGCATTCTTGCTTCGCGCTGTGCGTGACCCGTCAGATGTAGAGGCACGCGGACAAATGTTGCTGGCAGCTGCGATTGCAGGGATTGGTTTTGGCAATGCGGGCGTCCATCTTCCCCACGGTATGTCCTATCCAGTGGCGGGTATGGTGCGCGAGTTTCAACCTGCCGGATACGAGGTGGATCACCCGTTGGTTCCGCATGGCTATTCGGTCATCTTGCACACACCAGCGGTTGCCCGTTTTACCGCCCCGGCATCACCGGAGCGTCATTTGCGTGCGGCCCGCGCGCTGGGGGCCACGGTTGACGGTGTGAGACCCGAGAATGCGGGTGATCTGCTAGCCGAGCGAGTGGTTCACTTCATGCGAGAATTAGGGGTGCCAAACGGACTTCAGGCCGTCGGTTATTCCAGCGCCGACATTCCTGCTCTGGTCGAGGGGACTTTGCCCCAGCACCGCGTGACGAAATTGTCGCCGATCCCCGCTGGAGAAGCCGAACTCACCGGGCTATTTGAAGCCTCGATGACGGTCTGGGATTGAACGCGTCAGGTGACTTTGATTTCTATCGGCGGTGGCAGCACCCAACTCTTGTCGCACAGGACGCGTCAGGTAACGTTTGGCAGGCCCGCTGTGCACACGCGGTTTACCGGGGTTAAAGGGGTTTCCAGCGTGTCAGCGGAGCGTTGACTCGACATCCGGAAAGGATGGTTTATACTGGAAATCGAACCCCAGGAGCTGAGTGCTATTATGACGAATGAGCCGAATTTTCCGCCGATGTTTCGTATTGATGTGTCGGCTGATTCGAACAGTCAGGAATGTGCTGAAGACGTTGGTGTTGATGAAGTGATTGTCGCTTTGTTACGACAGCTTGTTGTGGGGCAGGAACGCCAGCAGAAAGTGCTGGAAGACCTGGCACAACAAACTGGCCAGGCTCAGAAACAGCGTTCCCAGGAATTGGGGCAGTGGAAAGAAGCGAACCCGGAATTAGCACGTAATTGTCGGCGCGCCTCGGAAGCACTGAGCCAGGCACAGTCCCAGTTTTTGTCCAATCTCACCGAGGAAATCGCGGAACAGGCAGATTCCCTGATGGATGGTGAATTTATGCTCAACGAATTTGTAGACCGTTTTGGTCCGCGGCTGGCGCATCTGAACGGCCTCTTACAGGCGCTTTCCCAGTTGAGTAGTGTTCCCGACGCCCACAATACAGCTTCCTGATGGAGTTGTTGTCGCCGGCGGGAAGTAGGCGGATGGGGTGCGGACAGGCCTCGCAGCCGCGGTTTGCTGCTCCGATCGATTTTCTGGATTCGCGCCACCGATCCGATTGGCAGTAAGGCTGGTCTGTTTTGCGCCAACACTGCAAAACGTTGCTGTTTGTTCTTCGTGCGCTGATTTCTCCAGGGAACAACTGCGGGGAACAACGCTGGCCGCTCGCGCCGACTAGCTTGTCTCGTGCAAAACGCTAGGATGACGGCTGCTGGATGACAGTTGCTGGTTATGCACGCATTACGGGAGAACAAGCTGTGAAGACGATGAGCACCATCGCCCTGGGGGCGTGGCTGGGTTTTTTGTTGGTCAGTGACCTGGGTACTGAGCCCTGTGCAGGCCAAGAGTCCACTGCGGCTTCGATTCGCGAAGACTGGTCAGATTGGCGTGGTCCGAGACGCGACGGCATTTCCCGTGAGACTGGCTTGCTGCTGGAATGGGGAAAACATCCTCCGCAGCGCCGCTGGCAACGGCCGCTGGGATCGGGTTATTCATCGATGACGATTGTCGATCGGCGCGTCTTCACCATGGCCGTAACTGCGGATGGAGAATTCGTTTTTGCCCTTGATGCCTCCAATGGCAAGACCCTCTGGAAAGTGCGATCGGGTGCCACCTTTGAAGATTCGTATGGCGATGGTCCCCGAGGTACACCTGTTGTTGATCATGGCCGGGTTTATGCGTTGGGAGCCCATGGCGATCTGCTGTGCTTGCAAGTAACTACAGGGAAAGAGGTCTGGCGTCGAAATATCCTCAAGGACTTTGGGGCACCAAATATTCGCTGGGGAATTTCTTCCACACCACTGATTGTCGACGACAACTTGATTGTCCAGGTCGGTGCGAAGACCGCATCGATTGTCTCGCTGAATAAGACGACGGGACAACTTGTCTGGAAGACGTATGATGACGTGTCTGGCTATTCTTCACCGCTCTTGATTCGGGTCCCCGGACCAGCCGGTCCAGTACCTCACGTGGTGGTTCATTGTGGTCGATCACTCGTCGGCATTGCCCCTTCCGATGGAGAGGTGCACTGGAAATTTCCCTGGCTCACGACCAATGATATGAATATTGCGACACCAATTTTTGATCCCAAGCGCCGCTTGTTGTTTGTTTCCGCTTCACGCGATACCGGACGTTGTTCCGCCTATCGATTGACGGTGGCAGACGAGAAAATTCGCGCTGAGGAAGTTTACACCAACAAGCAGATGCGGAATCACTATAACGGATGTATCCTGGTCGGTGATTACTTGTATGGCTTCGATAATGCGATCCTCAAGTGTCTGGAACTTGAGACCGGTAAAGTCATGTGGGAAGATCGCACTGTGGGCAAGGGGTCTTTGCTGGCGGTTCAGGATCATCTGCTTGTACTTGGCGAAAAGGGTGAGATGGCAGTGGTGCTGGCAACCCCTGAGGAGTATGTGGAAAAAGGACGTTTCCCTGTCCTGCGCTCGCGTCGGGCCTGGACACCTCCCGCGTTGGCCCAAGGGCACTTGTACGTACGCGACCTCCAAGAGATTACCAGTATTGACCTGAACGAATCCGCTGGACGCTGAGCGGTTGGGCAACCTGTCATAAGTTATTTGTCCAGAGTTCTCGGAGTGTCGTCGATTTGGATCGCGTCATCTGCGCTATGACGGGCTCCCTGATCGCCCATGGAGTTCACTGTAGATTGTCCCCAAGGTGGCCCCTTGCAGTCTGATCGAGGTGTCTTGCACAAACACGCATTGACGAACCTGGCATGTCAACAAATCGGACACCGGATGAACCGCTTTTGAGCCCTCATTTGTTGGCTCAGCTTGAACGCCTGGAGTTGGTGACGCGCAAGATGTTTCGTGGCCAGATGAAAGGTGAACGCCGTAGTCGCCGTAAAGGACAGAGTGTCGAGTTTGCGGATTTTCGGAATTACGTCCCCGGGGACGATTTGAGGTTCATCGACTGGAATCTCTATGCGCGCCTGGAGAAACTGTTCCTGAAGATTTTCATGGAAGAAGAAGATCTGCATTTTTACGCGTTGTTTGACGCCAGTGGATCTATGGATTTTGGCGAGCCAAGTAAGTTTTATTACGCCCGGCAACTGGCCGCGGCACTCGGTTTCGTGGGCCTTTGCCGGGCCGACCGGGTGAAAGTAGAAGCGTTAGGCGCCTCACGTCAGTTTCCAGGCTTGGCTCTGCGCGGCCGGCACAATCTGCCACGACTAGTCGAGTATCTGGACAATGTGGAAGCGAACCAGAATGCTTCGTTGGAACAGAGTATCAAGGACTTTTGTTTACGTAACACGGGCAAGGGGATTCTCGTGTTGATTACTGACCTGATGGACAAGAATGGGTACGAATCTGCTTTGCGGCTGCTGGTGGCTCAGCAGATGGACGTGTTTGTGATTCATCTTCTCAGCCCGGAGGAAATGGCGCCAGATGTGACCGGCGACCTGCGACTCGTTGATTGTGAGGACGCGGATGTGGCCGAGGTCACGATTAGCCGACCTTTGCTGGAACGTTATCAGCGGACCTTGGCGAGTTTCATCCAGCAGGCCCGCGAGTTCTGTACTCGACGCGGAATGGTGTACGTCGCCACCACGACAGAAAATCCTGTCGAAGATCTGGTGTCCAACTACCTGCGGCAACGGGGCCTGGTGCGGTGAATCCAGTACAGTTTTTCTCCCAACCATGGCTGAATGGAGCGACCTGGGTGGCGTTGCTGGCATTGCCCGCGGCGATCGTGCTGTTGTATTTCCTCAAACTCAAACGCCAGCCGCTGGAGGTACCGAGTACATTTCTGTGGACTCAGGCGATCGAGGATTTGCGGGTCAATACGATCTGGCAGCGTTTGCGCCAGAATCTCCTGTTGTTTCTTCAATTGTTGCTTGTCGCGCTCGCGATCCTGGCATGCCTCCAGCCTGGTTGGCGGGGCAGTCAATTGGTAGGGGATCGTTTCATCTTTGTCCTGGACGCCTCAGCGAGCATGCAGGCCACCGATGTAGCGCCGACCCGTTTGGAGTCCGCCAAGCAGACCGCCCTGGGCTATATCGACGAGATGAAATCGGGTGATGTCGCCATGGTGATTAGCTTTTCAGAAACGGCCAGGGTAGAACGCGAATTTACCGACAACCGATCTCGTTTGCGGACTGCGATCAAGAATATACGGCAGACAAATCGCCCTACTGATTTGTCAGAAGCATTGCGTGCCGCGGTCGGGTTGGCGGCGCCGGGCCGTTCTGCTTTCGAGGCGGGAGACGTGCAAGTTGCAGAAGCCAAGCCTGCGACCATGTACATTTTTTCAGACGGGGGGTTCCCTCAGGTTGACAGCTTTACTGGTTTATTAGAGTTCGCCGAAAATCAGGATGCCGCTGTCCAGGAGCAGCCACCTCTGCGTGGTTTGCGTCCGGTGTTTATTGCTGTTGGCGCTGCGGATACTCCGGACAACGTGGCTGTAGCCGCGTTTACAACGGAACAAAATCCGCTGGATGAAGAGCAGACTCAAGCGTTTGCGCAATTTGAGAACCACGGTTTGGGCGAAGTCCTGATTGACGCGGAGCTAACCCGAGACGGCGTATTTCTGGATGCGGCTCGGGTACGGGTGCCTGCCAAGGGGGAGGGAGTTGCAGGTAATGTCGCGAGCGTTACTTTCAGCCTGGGGTCGATGAATGAAGGCGTGCTCAAGATCGATATCAAGGCTGCTGATGCACTTAGCATAGACGATGTTGCCTATGCTGCGCTCAATCCCTCGCGGCGTTCAAAAATCCTGGTGGTGACCGCTTTCCAGGGTGGGGTCCCAGCGAACCAGGCGCTGCTGATCGCGATGAAGACTTCGGCCATTGAGCGACTGGCCACCATTGATTACGCGGATACCGCGATCCTGCGAGACCCGCAACACCAGCAGCTGGCGGCGGGGGGAACTTACGATTTGATCATCTATGACCAAGTGCAGCCGACTGAAATGCCGCAAGCCAACACACTGTTTTTCGGTCGCGCTCCACCTGCGGGCGGTTGGGCATTGACGCCGGTGACGGACGATCGGGCTCCCGTCATCATAGATACGGACAAGCTCCACCCATTAACCCGCTTGCTGAACCTGAATAACGTGGTGATTCTCAACAGCGCCGTCGTTATTGCGCCACAAGGGGCTACAGAGTTGATTACCGGCAACATAGGTAGTTTGTTCGCGATCTCCCCGCGTCAGGGATTTGAGGATGCGGTGCTCGGTTTCGGAATGCTGGCTGCGGATGACCAGGGAGGGAGCTGGAATACGCAGTGGTGGCGAGACCGCAGTTTTCCCGTGTTTATTTACAACGTGGTGCGTTACTTGGGGGGGAGTCTGGGGACGTTGTCGACACCATCTTACCAGCCGGGCGCACCTGTATTGATTCGCACGGAAGGCACAATTGACACGGTTCGAGTCGTCAAGCCGGATCGGACCAGTACTGAATTGAGTCGCGATGGGCAGGCCACATTTGTTTTTGATGACGCGAACCAGCAGGGTGTCTATCAGGTCTACGAAAGCGGCCAGTCACGGCCACTGCAGCAGTTCTCCGTCAACCTTTTCGATGCGATGGAAAGCGATCTGGTGGTGCGGGATCTCAATATCAACGACACCACGGTGAAAGCGACTGTGGGGCTGATACCCATTCGTCGAGATCTTTGGAAATGGTTGGTGTTGCTCGCGCTCGGGCTACTCGCGTTTGAGTGGTATGTCTACAACCGACGAGTCTACATTTGACCTTTCTGAGGCGTGGTCCGCTTGCCGCAGCTTCCGTCGACGGCGGCTACACGTGGCCTACCGGGTTGGCAGTGCATTCAGATCGAACATTTCAGGCCCAGCATGCTCAGTGACGACGTGTCCAAAGAGGGTGTGCGCGTTTGCGTCGTAGATCGTGACGGGGAGCAGTTGTCCTGCCTGACGCGGGTTTCCGTCCCAGACAACAATGCGATCGCAGTGAGTGCGCCCCGTCATCTGGATGATAGGGCCTTCACTGGGATGACGGATTTCGCGTTTGCTGGGGCCCTCAACAAGGACGTCGACGCTGCGTCCCAGGAACGCTTGATTGTCGACTTCACTGATTTCGTTTTGCAGGGACAGCAGTTCCTGATTGCGGCGTTGTTTCACTTCCAGTGGTACGTCATCCGGCAATTGGTCGGCAGCTTTGGTGCCCGGTCTTTCACTGTACTTGAAGATGAAACTGTTCTTGAATCGGTACTTGTTTACTGCCGCGACGGATTTGTCAAAGTCGTCTTCGGTTTCACCACAGAAGCCGACGATGAAATCGCTCGAGATGGCAGTCCCGGGAATCGTTTCACGAATTCGTGTCATCATCTCGTCGTAGATCTCGAAGGTGTACCCCCGTTTCATCCGCCGCAAAACCCGATTTGATCCGCTTTGCAGCGGAAGGTGCAGGTAGGGGGAGACCTTGGAGAGATCGCGTATTGCGTGCAGCAAGTCATCGGTCATGTCGCGAGGGTAATTGGTAACGAATTTCAAACGTTCGATACCTTCGATCTGGTGTAGGCGCGCTAATAGATCGGACAAGCGGGTTACAGTGTCACCTGATTGGTGACGGTAGCTATTGACTGTTTGACCTAACAGAATGAGTTCACGGGTGCCCTGATCGGCGAGCACGCGTGCTTCGGATTCGATTTGTTCCGGGGCGCGACCTTGCTCCGGACCACGTGTGTTTGGCACCACACAATAGGTGCAGAATTTATCGCAACCAATTTGGATCCGTAGATAAGCCTGGTACGGTGAAGATCGCATGTCGGGGTCACGCAACGGATCGAAAGTTTCATGGCTGCGTTTGATTTCATCGAGTGATCCGTCGCGCCGCCCTAGTCCGACGGCAAGTTGTTGTTCTGTGCCGGCTCGGGCCTCCTCAATCAACCTGGGTATTTCCTGCAACTGGCCCGGGCCGACTACGAAATCGACGTAGGGAGCACGTCCAAAAATCAGCTGCTGATCTTTTTGGGCCATACACCCCATTACACCGATGGTGACATCAGGGTGTCGTTGTTTGTGGTCTTTGAGCTTGCCAAGTGAACCGTAGGTTTTTTCTTCGGCTTGCTGTCGAACACTACACGTATTGAAAAGTACCGTATCCGCTTGTTGAGGCTGGCTGGTCAGTTCGTAGCCCTGACGCCGCAAATTAGCGACCACCATTTCACTGTCCAGCATATTCATCTGGCAGCCAACGGTTTCAATGTAGAGTCGTTTGGGCATGGTGGCGTAATTTCGAGCTGGCGAGTCAAACTATGTCAGGCCAATATTGAACAACCATCCTACCGCGCCGAGCGGCAGAGCAAAGCGGGGCTTTAGCATGAGGTGGGTAGAAGGTGTTCAGGGTGTTTGACCCGACATGGGACCAGCGGAGTCATGAAACAACCTTGAGAGGGCCGCCTGGCGGAACTGGAAAATTTTGCGCAGATCGTGTTTCACAAAAAGGCTGTGGATCAGCGCGCCACCAGGAACTCGGTAGTCGACGATGTCGCGAACGACGGTATTCGAGCCAGCTTCCAGGAATATGTGTTCATGGTGCCAGCGACGATAGGGGCCTTTCAATTGTTCGTCGACAAACCGGAATGGCGGTTCCCAAACGCGGATTCTGGTTTTCCAACGCACGGGAAGCCCATGGAGTCGCAAACGGTAGTCGATCAGGGTACCGCTATGAATGTCGAGTGGAGGTGATGTGAGGACTGCAAAGTGTAGCCAGGCGGGTGTGATACGTTCCAGTTGAAACGCATCCGCAAAAAAGGAAAAAACGTCTTCCCGCGGTCCTGGAAGCGTCTGCTCTGCTACCAGCTGATACTCGCCGGGAACTTCGCGGCGAGGGCCAATCGAAAGCGTTGGTCCCGCTCCATTTGGCGGCAGGGGGAACGGGGGAGTGCGCGGAGGACTGGTAGTCATGGGGCCTCATTTTGCCTTGCAGATGGAAAATTGAAAAGTGCTAGAGAGACGTTCGACGCAGGGGCCGGGCAGGTGTCACTGTGCCAGAACCTGCTGCGTTAATCCCAAGGGGCGTTGGTTCAACGGGTAGGGTTGGGTATACAGGAACCAGGGAGGCTCTTGGACGTCTAGAGCCCCGTTGTTTGTGGGTTTGGAGAGGGATGGCGACTCATGCCCAAGATCTGGGAAGGCGAACTGGCCAGCAGGGGCTCTCAATTTGCGGTGGTGGTTTCGCGCTACAACGAGTCCATTACGGCGCGTTTGCTCGAGGGAGCCCTGCAGACACTGGAGGTGGCAGGGGTGACAGAGGATGCGATCCACGTCGCCTGGGTTCCGGGAGCCTGGGAGATTCCTCTGATTGCTGCCAGGTTTGCCCGCTCTCGAGGTTACGCAGGCGTGATATGTCTGGGAGCGGTCATTCGGGGCGAAACGACACATGATCAGTACATTAACCAACAAGTGAGCGAGAGTCTGGGGCGTCTGGCGCTAGAGGAAGATGTGCCTGTTGGTTTTGGCTTGTTGACCTGCAATTCGCTCGAACAGGCTATCCAGCGAGCGGGAGGCGCTGTTGGCAATAAGGGCGTCGAGTGCGCCGAAGCGGTGTTGCGGATGGCCGACTTAATTAGCCGGTTGCCGTCAGAGGCTCGCTAAAGTACATTTGCCGGGCTGTCTGCGTTATCCGCAGGTTATGCAACGGTCGGTGTGACCCCCTCCGGGTCGCGACTGTGTCTGCTTGGTGTTTTTCGAGGCTGGCTGCCCGTGTGGAGTGGCTGGTTCAAGGCTGCAATGAGTCGTCGTTCACGAGCCCGCGAGGTGGTATTGCAAGTGCTTTATCAGGATGACTTGAATCCTGATTCTCTGCACAGCGTGACGGACGACTTTCTTACGAGCCGATTGCTTGGGGACGCTGAACTGATCGCCTTTGCCAGGTCTTTGCTCGCGGGCGTCCGCTCCCAGCGCGCGTCTCTCGACACGGTGCTGGAAACACACACCGAGAATTGGCAGTTAAGTCGCATGGCGGCAACCGACCGTAATGTACTTCGCCTGGCAGCGTTTGAGATTCTCCATGCCGATACGCCTGGTCCTGTAGTGATCGATGAAGCGGTTGAATTAGCGCGGCGATTTGGTGCGCGTCAATCTTCACAATTTGTTAACGGTGTTTTGGATCGCGTATTACGTGAATCTCTGAAGTGAACTCGGAGTTGTAACATTCCAGGGTGATCGCGTGGACGGCGATCCTCCTGGCAGCCTGTAGTAGGGCCCAAGACAGCTTGCTGCCGGGACGGTAAAATACGTCCTCGATGAGTTGTCTGGCATCTATGGCTGGAGCGGAATGGATGGGGCTTTTTGATCGAATCAAACGCGGACTGGAAAAAACCGCGACAGTTCTCAGTACGGATATTCGCGATCTCTTCAAAGCCGAAGGACGGCTGGTCGATGATGCGTTCCTGGGCGAGATCTTTGCAATTCTCGTGAAGACCGATATGGGTGGGGGCCCCGCCACGGAGATTCGTGATCAAATTCGGACTGAATTTCGGGGCCGCGTCATTCAGATGTCCGACGCGTTTGCTGTGATCAAACGCAAAGTGGGCGAATTGTTGGCGCAGCCACCGCAACCATTGCGGTTTGCTGAGACCGGGCCGACGGTGATCATGGTGGTCGGCGTGAATGGCTCTGGAAAGACAACTTCGATCGCCAAATTAGCGACGCTCTGCAAAAACCAGCGCAAGAGTGTTGTGTTGGGTGCGGCGGATACCTTTCGGGCTGCCGCTGTTGAGCAGTTGACGGTTTGGTCGCAACGCATTGGGGTCGATATCGTGACAGGCGCCGCGAACAGTGATCCTGCGAGTGTTGCCCACCGTGCAGTTGCCAAGGCTGTCGAGGAAAACGCAGACGTGTGTATCATTGATACCGCGGGTCGCCTGCAGACTCAGGTAAATCTGATGCGCGAGTTGGAGAAAATTCAGCGTGTTGTGCGTGCCCAGATTCCCACTGCGCCACACGAAGTGTTGTTGGTCCTGGATGCTACCGCAGGACAAAATGGCGTCAGCCAGGCACGGGGGTTCTCTGATGCGGCTGGGTGCACCGGAATCGTGCTCGCCAAACTGGATGGCACCGCCAAGGGAGGCGTGGTTATTCCCATTCGACAGCAGTTTGACCTGCCCGTTGTCTTTGTCGGCGTAGGTGAGCAGCCGGATGATTTAGTTGTCTTCGACGTCGAACCGTTTGTCGACGCTTTGTTTGCGGAAGTCTAGGCAACAGGGATCGCATCACACCAGCCTGTCCGTGATGTTCGGCAAGATTCGTGATTGGCGGTGAAGGTGTTTTCTGGCCAGCTGTGCGGAGCAGCCCGCAGACTGCTACACTGAAGACCATGCCCCAGCAAACAAAAAAACCGAGACGTTCGCGTGTACCGAGAAAGACGGGAGCGGTGAACGCCCAGAATTTGCTGGAACGGATTGACCAGCACTACCACCACTTGAATGCCGGCTTGGATGCGTTGGAGGCGCGGTTGGAGGCGAACGGTGGTATGGGCGATGCTGATGCGGTCGAGTCAATTCGCCGGAAACCTCGCTAGCGTGCCATTGGCCTTCAGGACGTACCTTCGTCAGTCAACCCAGATCCTGCGTGTACGTCCTGACGTTCCGTGGAATTTGTTTTAAAGGTTGGCAGAGGTAGGTCACTGGGAAGGTCGATTGGGCTGGGCATCCGCTTGTTTTTCCGTGTCTCCACCGTGAGCCGCAGCACAACAAACCACAAGAGTGTTACGGTCATCAGCATTCCGAGTAACGCGAAGACTGCCTCACGGACCAGCTGATTTCCCAGTTGCCGGACAGGGTCGATGGCACCGCCCTCTTTTTCTTGCACCATCACAATCAGATCGGTTACCTGCCCTGCTGCCGGGGAACTTGTGTTCGATGCCGGAAGCCGAACACGCTCGAGCGCGGCAATCCATGTTTCCTGCTGGGGGTGTGGTTGGTCTGCAGCGGAGAGCGGGTCGCGGTACCGATAGTTCGAGTCTTTCGCGATCCGATTGAGTTGTTCTCGTGACACTTCAAACTGACGGGTATCCTGGACAGGCGCATCGGGATCGTCGCTGTCACCGGTTTGTAGTGGGTGCTGCAAGATGACCCCTGCGTCGTCACCTCGCCGCCCATCAATGAGTACTGCAAAACGGTCTAAGGGTTGTGTTTGGCTTCCCGTCTGCCGCGGTTGTTCCTGCCCGAGAAACTCAAAGCCGCCAATTCTCACGGTGAACACGAGGACGCCGGCGAATTCACCGGTGCCATCGGGATACTCGAAAACAGGGGTCGAGATGCCAATTTTCCAGGTCCTAGTCGTTGTGCTCTGGAACGCAGCGGATAAGTGCGCACTTTCAATATGGGAGACCTCCGGCGGCCGGATTTGTTTGTCAGCCAGGTCGTTTGGGCCTCCATGGAAGTAAGTGCGGTAGGCGAAATTCTTGCCCACGGATTGCGAGCGGATGGAAGGATTATCATAGGCAACTGCCACGATGGTGCCCGCCGCGTCGAGGGCAAAGAGGCTCGCAAATCGAGGTTGCAGGCCTTTTTCTTGATCCGACCGCAGGTAAAACTGTAGTCGCTGGTTCAAATACTCGCGTAGCTTCAACCGGTCCGCGTTCTCGGAAAAGACAGATCGAAGTCTGTCGAAAGCAGTTCCTTTGGGCTGCAGCGTCGCCATTTGTTTGAGCGGCTCTGAGCCACGCACTCTGTGGAAGCTGTTATGAAATGCAGGTTCACGGGCCTCTTGTTTGGCGACCTCGAAATACCGTTTGATTTCATCTTCAAGGCGTCTAGCAATGTGGAAAGCGGCGAAGCGATTACTTTCGTAGGCCCGTCGCCTGATTGCGTCGGTCGATTGGTCAGTCGCCTGTTGATAGCCACGCCAAGCAAAGATGCTCATCAAGCAGAGAAGGGCTAGTGGGCCGACGACCCCCAGTACCATCAGTGGACGTCGCAGACGTGTCCGGGATCGAATACGCAAAGCGTCGAGGATGTGCTCTACAGATGCGTACCGATCATTGGGGTTGTGGGCCAGACAACGTTGCACGATTTCCGCCAGCGGCCGGTCCAGTATCCCACGGAGTGCGAGGTCGGCGCTGATCGGTGGCGCAGCTTCCAGTAGCGCCTGATATTGCTCCAACCGCTGGGGGAGACCGCCGGAGGCGTCTATGGCGTCGACCACTTCGTCATTGCGATAGGGTGGTTTGCCAGTAAGCATGGTGTACAGCAGAGCGCCCAGCGCATAAACGTCCCAGCGCGGGTTGGGCTTTGCCTCCAGGCTGGCCTGTTCAGGCGCCATGAAAAAAAGGGTGCCCAGCGCCGGTGATTGTTCTGACGAAAGGCGTGATTGTCCAAAGTCCGCAAGACGCGGTTTGTGGTCTTCGTCGAGAAGAATGTTGGCTGGCTTGATGTCGCAATGCAGGACTCCTTTGCTATGGGCGTGCTGTAAACCCACCGCAATTTCACGAAACAGCTCGACCGCCTCGCTGACAGGTAGCGTTCCGCTTTTCTGGAGATAGTCGTCCAGTGAGCCATTTTCCACGTACTCCATCACATAGTACGGTGGGGTGGCGTCCCAGCCGACATCCAGTAACTGGACGACGTAGCGGTCGGCGGCCAGGAAAACGAGCTTTTCGGTTTCGCGATCCAGCAGGGACCAATCCAGACCACTCTGGTGCAGGTAGAACTTGATCGCTACTTTTCGGCGGGTCGTGGTATCGATGCCAATCCAGACTTCGCCGTAGGCGCCGCTTCCCAGGAAATGCTGCAATTCGTAGCCGGGAACCTCGGCCGGAGGCCGGGCGCGGCGCAGGCTCAAGTCCTTTGTGCGCTCAAGGTCTTTGCTGGATTGCTGCTCTGTCCGATCGCCCGCCATGCCAACCATCGTAGCACATCGAGCCTGAGACGTGGGGACCAGAAATGTAGAGTTGACTTTGAAGTTCGTCTGGTCACGAACGCCACTGAGACCTTTATGCACCCGACGCGGTCAAAGCGCGCGGCGGTACCGTTTGGGTGGACGTCGCAGCATTTCTGCAGGTGGTTCACGTTTCGGTTGAGCGCTGGCAGTGGATTCGGAGGGTGGCGTCATTCCCGTGATGCCCTCAATGTCATCACGGACCAGTTCTCGGTTAATCCGCTGTTCAATCTTTGTCAGTTCGGAGCCTTCGTCAGGGGAGACAAACGTGAAAGCAACGCCTTCTCGTCCCATGCGGCCGGTGCGACCAACGCGGTGTACATAGTCATCACTGAACTGGGGCGTGTCATAATTGACGATGTGCGAGATATTACTGACGTCGATGCCGCGCCCGACGACGTCGGTCGCGATCAGGTACCTTAGCTTGCCGGTTCGGAAAGCACCCATCACGCGGTCCCGCGCGCCCTGTGGCAGGTCACCATGAATGCAGCCCGCGTTGTCGAACTGTTTGTCAAGTCTTTGAAAGATCCGCTCAGTGCCCCGCTTGGTGCGGCAGAAGACAATTGCTTGCTGGGGTTGTTCGCGTTTCAGCAACTCGACGAGTAGTTCAAATTTGCGATCGTTTTCAACGGTAAAATAATACTGATCGATGGTCTCGACGGTGATTTCTTTAGGGCAGAAGTTGAGCGTTTCGGGTTCATACATGTAGCGTTTGGCAAGACGCAAAATAGGGGGTGGCAGTGTGGCACTAAACAACATCGTCTGACGATCTTCAGGACACCGGCGGAGAATTTTTTCGATGTCAGGGCGAAATCCGATGTCGAGCATGCGGTCGGCTTCGTCGAGCACGACGCACCAGAGATCATTGAGGACCAGCGAACCTCGCTGAATGTGATCAATGACTCTCCCAGGCGTACCGACCACGATTTCGACGCCGCGACGAAGTTTCTCGATTTGTCCACGGATGGGTTTGCCACCGTAGACTGCCAGAGAGCGCGCTCGTGTGCCGTGGGACAGCTTGCGAATTTCCTGGTCCACCTGCACAGCCAGCTCTCGCGTCGGACAGAGGATCAGGGCTTGGGGATTGGTTGTTTCACCGGGAGGATCGAGCAGGTCGATGATCGGGATTGCGAAGGCTGCCGTTTTACCGGTACCGGTTTGAGCCTGCCCAATCACATCGTAGCCATCGATGGCCCTGGGGATCAGGCCGCCTTGAATCGGGGTGGGCGCGTTGTATCCTGCTTTGATGAGAGCATCACGCATAGTGCGTGAAAGGTCTATTTCATCAAAACTGGCGCTCGGTTCTGCGGTTTCTTTTGCCAATTCCTGGGTTGCTCCGAACTGCGGTATGTTGCTCGAAAGTTAGCACTCGAATTGGTGGTGGTCAACGGCCGATTTTCATAGGCTGGCTGCCGCGCCTGGACGGGAGCGGTCCAGGAAAGCCCACAGATCGTTGCGGATAGCAGCCCGGCCAGCGCGTCCCGGGGTTGCCATGCATCACGTCCTCGGCGGCTGGGAACGGACCGCCACGCAGAGCCGTAAGTATCTGTTTGCAAATAGCTTGCGATGCAAGATGTGGATGTGTAGATCGTAACGAACGTTGTTGTGGCTGGCTGCCGCGGCTCGTTTTTCACCAGGTCCGGGCCAGGCCTGGCGTGCTATTCAGCTGGGCTCAGCACCCGCATAATTCGGATATGAGCGTTTCCAGAGAGGGGTAGCAATGCGCGCTTTTATACCAATATTTCTGATCATGCACCTGATTGGGTCTGGCGTTTGCCCGTTGCAGGGGCAGGAACCCGAGACGATTCTCGGGAATCCGCTGGGCGGCGCGATTGATTTTCACGTGCATTCGGGGCCGGACAGCTTTACCCGCAGCATGACTGATCTGGAAGTGGCTCGCTTGGCGCGGGACCGGGGTATGCGAGCGATCGTACTCAAAAATCATTTTACGATGACCGCAGATCGTGCGTGGTTGGCGGAACGCCTGACTGGGATGCAGTGTTTCGGCGGAATTGTCCTCAACCGAAGTGTGGGAGGCGTGAATCTGGAGGCCGTCAGGAGGATGGTGACCTTCACCGGAAATCGTGGACGGGTGGTCTGGCTACCAACGTTTGATGCGGAAAATCATGTTCGGCGTTTCTCCGAAGACCGTCCGTTTGTCCCTGTTGTAGAACAGGGACAGCCAGTCGTCGCGGTGCGCGACCTGTTCAAGTTGATTGTGCGTCACCAGCTCGTACTGGAAACCGGGCACTCATCAGCTGCGGAGTGTCTGATCTTGATTCGAGCTGCCCGCGCTGCCGGTGTGGAGAAGATCCTCGTGACGCATGCGATGGCTGATCCGGTCAGGATGTCGATCGAGCAAATGCGTCAGGCTGCAGCTCTTGGCGCAAAGTTGGAATGCGTGTGGTTGTCCAACTTACAGGGCCCCCGTTCTCATTTGGCGAGCATGCGCCACTGGAAGCAGGTAACCACTCAGGAGTATGCCGATGCGATTGCAGAAGTGGGGGCAGAGCACTTTGTGCTGGCATCGGATCTTGGCCAGTATCTGAATCCTGTTCACACCGATGGACTCAAAGCTTTCGTAATCGGTTTGCGAAAATTTGGGATCGACCAGCGGCAGATTGATCGTATGGTGCAACAGAACCCGGCAGAATTACTGGGGTTGCCCAAGGCTAGCAAGGCAGCAGCCAAAGGACACGCTGGGCGGCGGCCGGCGGAAACACCGGCTGATGGTGTACGTTGTCAATAGGCATTACTGCTGCGGATTCGGTGATCAGACCGGAAAGAACGCAGCCACAGGGGAATTGGCGTGTTGTGCTGGATGCGATAGAGATAGAGTCTGGGAACTTCCGCTGGCTTCATGGCGGCGGTTGATTGGTGTCTTTTGAGAGAACGGGAAGTCTAGATGCGGATTGTGCTTTGCTATCCTGTGGAAGAACAACATCGACAGCAGATTGCGGCGGCGGCGCCAGATGCTGAAATTTGTGATGCCGGGCAGCAGCGGATTGCGGAGGAAATCTTGCAGGCTGACGTCTTTATCGGGCATGCCAAGGTACCGGTTCCCTGGGACCAGGTGGTCGCTCAGGGCCGCCTCAAGTGGATCCAGTCGTCCGCGGCTGGGATGGATCATTGTCTGGTGCCTGCGGTCATTGACTCCGAGATCCCGGTGACCAGCGCTTCTGGGTTGTTTGCCGATCAGGTCGCGGAGCAGGCGTTGGCCCTATTACTCGGACTATTACGCAGCCTGCCGACGTTTTTTCGAGCCCAGCAGCAACGCGAGTTCATTCGCAGGCCCACCGCGGATCTGCACGGCAAGACGGTGGGGATTGTCGGTTTTGGCGGTAACGGGCGCCGGATCGCAGAAGTCTTGGCGCCATTTCGGACGCGCATCCTGGCGACAGATCTGTTTCCCGTAGATCGGCCACCCTGGGTGGAGCATTTATGGCCTGCGGAACGATTAGATACGTTACTGGCTGAGAGTGACGCAGTGATACTCTGCTTGCCTCTCAATGCGTCGACGAGTGGGTTGATTGATCGAGAGCAGTTGGCCAGGATGCGCAAGAACAGTCTGCTGATCAACGTGGCGCGAGGTCCCGTGGTTGTCGAGAACGATCTGACGAAAGCCCTCCAAGCCGGTACCTTGGGTGGGGCGGGACTCGATGTTACCGAAGTCGAGCCGTTGCCTGAGGAGAGTGATCTCTGGAGTCTTCCAAACGTCATCATTACACCTCACGTAGGAGCCCAGTCTGCGCACCGGGTTGATGCGACTACCGATTTTGCCTGTGACAATCTCCGGCGTTTTCAGGAAGGACGTCCGTTACGAAACCTGGTTGACAAACGGCTGGGATTTCCAGTGCCCGCCACTACTGCGGGACACAGTGAGTCGGAGTGCTAGCGGGTGGTTCGGAGGCTGGTCAGGATATGACGTGCAGGGTTATTCTCGTGGCCCAGGTTCGGTGCCCTGGGGATTCCAGCTCGCTCGCTAAAACGCCGAGCAAGCTCGACACAGTGCCCAGCAAGGTCAGGTAATCACTCTAGACTCCTGCCTCGTTGCACGGCTACACTACGGAAGCAACGCGTCAGGTGGCCAGGTCGTGCGGGCTGCAAGGCGGGGAGAGCGGGTACGCAGGACGATTACTTTGACCGACGGACTCGCTACGTAACGCACGTCGAGAGAGACGCGTGCCGGGGCATCCGCCTCGAGACCTCTTTATTATTTGCCATGCTGACGACGACGCGGACTAACCCCAATGCAACTGAGAACGCCGAAGGGGTTGCTGTAGGCCGTGGGCTAAACAAGCTTGTTCCGCGTTTTGAGTCTATTCTCAATAGCCAGCGTCTCAACTGGACGTGCTACCATCGATTCAATCGACGCCTGGGATCCGGTGGTCAGGGTGTCGTATTTCTTTCCGAACGCCGCGGAGCTGACAGCTTTGCGTTGCCTGTGGCGTTGAAGATTTTCTCTCCTGAACGGTATGCGACAGCCGCCCTCTACCACGCAGCTATGGAGCGGATGGCTCATGTGGCTTGCTGTGTAGCACGCATTCAGCAGGACAACTTGTTGGACGTTCACAATGTTGTGGATCGTGATTCACTAAGGATCATGGTGATGGAGTGGGTTGAGGGGTATGACCTTTATCGTCTCCAGCTTCCCTGGATGCTGAGTTGTGTTGAGGGCCGTGTGAGCACCCGTCGCTGGGAATATCTCAACCGTGTTGTTGTGACGCGCGGTCCTGAGCAGTCGCTGTTTCGGCCTGGGGTGGCGGTAGCGGTCGTCCGTGATTGTCTGGCTGCCCTCTCCGCGTTGCATTGCGAGGGCATTGCCCATGGCGACATTAAGCCTTCGAATATCATGCTCAAATGTACAGGAGCTGCGAAGATCATCGACATTGGCTCGGCATTTGAGCTTGATGATCCGCCCGCCTGTCGCACCTGTACCCCTGCTTATTCCGCTCCGGAAGTTCTGGAAGGTGACGTTCCCACACCACTCAGTGATCTGGCGTCACTGGGGTACGTGCTGATCGAGCTCCTGGCAGGCCGGCGTTTGTTCAAAGAAGCCCAGACGCGTCAGGAACTGCTGGTGGCAAAGAGGGAGTTGCCCACAAGACTCCACGAATTTGTGCCGCGAGAAGTGGCTGTGAACGAGTTGTTGATGAAGTTTTGCCGTGGCCTGATCGCCGCGGATCCCAATCGCCGGTTTCCCAGTGCGGAGGCCGCTGAGCTGGTGGAATTCGGCGCGGCGGATTTCCATCGCCAGTTAATCCATGGAAACCTGGCTAGTGAGTACGACAGCGAGATTCGCAAGTGGCTGGAAGAATTGCGGGATTTGGAAGCGTAATTACGTTAACCAGTCGACTGACGGCCTGACGCGTGGCAGTGTCTGGGCAGGTACCGGTTTTCGATGAACAGGGCTTCGGTTAGACTCTCCAGTTCGGCGAGGGTGTAGCTCAGTCGGTAGAGCAACGGACTTTTAATCCGTAGGTCCAGGGTTCAAGTCCCTGCACCCTCACTCGACTTGCGACGATGTGTGACCCAGAGTGTGAACCTGAGGGGGAGCATTTCTGGGCTCATATCGGAGTATCTCGCGGATCTACGCCCGCTTCTTATGGGTGGTTTCAGGTATGCATGAGTGCTACGCGATCCTGCAAGTCCTGTCCCCACCCTCTCTGTGACCAAATGGGGTGGGATCTTGGACCGAGGCATAGTCTGACGGCAAAAGTGTGGCTGATGACGTGCGCGGCGGCTGGTACCCGATTGGTGGTGCTCTACTGGCTCCGCCGTCTACGAGCGGGGGGGCCCGCAACGCTAGCGGCAGGTTGATGGCGGACGGAGGGCCCCGGTTAGTTGATTTCCTGGTCTTAACTGTGCGGCCG
>PBOG01000255.1 GCA_002724245.1 Planctomycetaceae bacterium | reverse complement strand
CGTCCTTTCTTGCCGGCCGCCGCCGCGGGCACGCGGACGGTTTGCCGGCACTTTTGGCAGTCGAATTCAATCTTTCCGTTGCCGCTTGCGGGTGTGGGGCTATGCGTGGTGGCTTGTTCTGGCAGGACGGGTGGTTGTGATTTGTCTGGAATCTGGACCACCTGCTGGCAGTGCGGGCAGCGTCCTTTCTTGCCGGCCGCCGCCGCGGGCACGCGGACGGTTTGCCGGCACTTTTGGCAGTCGAATTCAATCTTTCCGTTGCCACTTGCTGCTGGCTGCGATTGACGGGGGATGGGCTGGACAGTGGCACAGTGCGCACACTTCCCTTTTTTACCCCCAGCACTGCTGGGAGTGCGCATCATCTCACCACATTGGCAACAAGGAAATTCGATTGCCATTGGAGATGATCCCATCGACAGGCAGGGTAGCCCGCAGACATTGTCGCGGGAAGGATTGTCGTGCGAACCCGTTTGAAGATTTGACCAGCGCGACCAGGTGTTCCATGCCACCAATGCGCTCTCAACTACGAGCATACCAGACAGGCTTGAAGCGCCTACTCATAATGCCGCGCAACGTATCATCACGGGTATCGGCAGCTGACAGCTTTCGGTCAAAACCGGGTTGATTGGCAGGTATCTCCCAGCCCCTCTGTTCGTTCCAAGCCGGCTGGTCGCGGCCACGTCAGCACCGTTCCCTGCCTTTACTCTATTTTGAATACCTCTACGGGGGGGGTGTCTTTTTCCGCTCGCTGGAGTAATTATGGGGTGTGAGCCGGATTGCCTTGGCGGCCGACCGGCACCTGTTTCTGGCGCTATCGTGGTAGCGCGATTATCTCGATTGGGAGAAATTGGATGAACCGAACCGCCGGTTCGGTAGGATCTAGTATCAAAGGAACCTTACTTGGCACCCCTGCCGGGATGCGCTGCAAGCGGGTGTTTTGAACCCGCTGCTGAAGCCATTTTTGGTGGGCATTATTTTGATCTGGAGAAATTGAATGAAACGATTGTACGTAAGTGCGTTGAGTGCATTGATGGTCTTCGGTTTTTTGACTGTTTGTGTGACCGGACGGGTAGACGGCCGCAGTGAATATTCCAAGGCCTGGCAAAAGAAGTATGTGGGTGACAAAAAGACTGACGTGCAAAAGAAACTTGCCGCGGCCGTTACCAAAGTCAAGAAGTGCAACGTCTGCCATGATCCGCGCAAGATCGATGGGAAAATCAGCAAGAAGAACCGTAATGATTACGGCAAAGCGCTGGGCAAGCTGCTCACCAAGAAGGACAAGAAGAACACCAAGAAAATCAACGATGCCTTGACCAAGGTCGAGAAGATGGGCGCTGACAAGAAAAAGAAACTGCCCTCTTTTGGTGAACTTCTGAAGGCCGGCAAATTGCCATCGGTTGTCAAGAAGTAACCCTGGCGGGAAAACCACAAAGGGTGCGTTTTCCAGCCACTAGCAGAAAGATCCGACGAACCGCCCAGCCAGGCGGTTCGTTTTTTTTGCGCCGCTGCGACCCTGCACTGAGAGGCAAAGTGTCAGCCAATCGGAATGACCTGGGCTGCCAGGGTCCTGCGCCTGGGGCAGCGTGGCAGGTCAGGCAGAATAGAAGAAACCGGAGATCCCCGGATGGCGCTGCCGAAAAACAGGGGTTGTGTCGTTTGGGCTAAATTCTCATGATGACCGCGCACAGAAGTTCAGGCCGTCGGGCCCTCCAGGGATCGGGGTGGTTGCGGCTGAGTTAGAGCAGTCCTCGGCAAGGAGGCAAGGGAATGCGCAGCGGTCTATTCGTCGCCATGCTGGGTTGCCTGGTTGTTCTCTGCAGCGGGTGTGGAGATGGGTCCGGATCGGTTTCCCCACCCGTAGCGAACTTGCGAGCTACCTCGCCAGCAGAGGTTACAGAAGCAGCTAGCAGTGGCGTTGTCGCTCCGGTGCATCTCAAAGCAGAAGAAGCAACGACTGAATCTCCCACTCGACCCAGCCTCAATCTTCATCCGGAAATTGTGATTCGTACCTCTCTGGGGAACATTCGCGTTCGACTTGACCGTGAAAAAGCGCCGCGAACCACAGAGAATTTTCTTGTCAACTATGTCGAGCGTGGTTGGTATGCCAATACGATCATCCATCACGTAGAACCTCAGAGCATGATCATGGGAGGTGCGTACCTCTCTGGCATGAAGCCGAAATTGACCAGTGCCGAGATTGCCGAGCGAGGCATTCTTAATGAAGCGAACAACGGTTTGTCGAATCGTCGTGGCACACTGGCGATGGCCCGTCTTGCGGATTATGAACACAGTGCTACATCGGAGTTTTTCATCAACCTGGCGAGTAATGATCACCTCGATTACGCGCAGACTGAGGATGGCAGATTGAATGGTTACTGCGTGTTTGGCAAAGTTATCGAAGGGCTTGAGATTGCCGACAAGATTGCAGCGTTACCAGCCAAGCCACAGACGGGTGTCGAAGGTGGCGCCCGGATTCCGACAGAACCGGTCGTGATTCTCGCCATCGAGCAGGTGGGCCCACGTTAGTGGGCCGCGGGGGACGTTGAGCTCTATCTCAGCGACTACAACGTTACTCTACCAATGCGCGAAGGGTGTCGAGGTTCATTTGGTCCCAATCGGCTCCGGTGTCGGGATCGGTGCCTTTAGGTGTCTCTAGGTACATCGGGACGCTACGGAAGCGACGGTCGTTGAGCAGGTGCCGAAACGGTTCCAGACCGAGATGTCCTTGTCCGATGTGATCGTGTCGGTCCACACGTGATCCAAACTCACGTTTGCTATCGTTTAGATGAAATGCCTTGATGGAACTGGTGCCGATCGTTTGATTGAGCTGCCGGATTGTGGCGAGATATTCTTTTCGGGTGTCCAGCGGATACCCGGCAGCATAGGCGTGGCAGGTATCGATACAAATCCCAAAGCGATCCGGGTTTTCCACGTGGTCCAGAATCCAGGCCAGGTGTTCAAACTTCCAGCCTAGATTGCTTCCCTGTCCTGCTGTGTTTTCCAGTAAGCAGCCAGCCTTCAGGTCGGCAGTCTGGCGGATCGCTTCGTCGAGCGCTTCGACGATACGCTGGAGTCCGGCTTCTTCGGAGGAAGTGGTAAAGGCACCCGGGTGCTGAACCAGAAAAGGTACGTTCAGTTGTTCGATGCGCAGTAATTCCTCCACAAACGCGTCAATCGACTTTTTCCACAAGGTATCGTCGGGGCTCGCTAGATTGATAAGGTACGACGTGTGAGCGATCGGGGCTGTGATGTTCTCTTCTTCCAGCGCCGACTGAAACCGCGCTGCTTCTTCCTCGCCGAGCTTCTTTGCCCGCCATTGATTGTTGTTCTTGGTAAATATCTGGACACAATCGCACGTTGCCTGGCGAGCGCGCTGGACCGATTTGTCTAGCCCGCCGGCGATGGACATGTGCGCTCCAAGCAAAGGGGTGCGTTTGTTCATGGATACGTCCTGCAAGAGGGGACAGAGGGAATACCAGCAATACGAGGATTCCGAACGTCAGTAACGCCAGAGGCCGCTTGTGTTACGGGTCGAGTTTATCCGACGAGGAGTTGAAACAGGAGGTAGGTCAGGCACAGTCCGACCGCGATGCAGGAGAATAGCCCCAGCAGAGTCCCTGCCACGAGCATGCGCTTTCCAGCAGGGTCGACTGAGCCATCCTGGATATTGCGCAGCTGGATGGCACCCCAGATCATTGCGATGAGACTCAAGGGCAGGCCGCAGCCACAGCAAAGCAATCCCAGAATTGCCAAGGCAAGTACGACTTCACCGTGATGGGGTTTCAGATAATCATCTGCCGCGGTTAACGTGTCCTCGGTTGTGTTTTCAGCATCTCGTTCTGGGTGCTGTTGAGCCTGTTGACGGCTGCGGCCCCGTGTTTCCTTTTGGGATAACGCGTCAAACAGCTGGCCGGCGGGTTGCCACTTGCCTTCCGCCTGGCGAATTTCGAAGGTGTCATCGATCCGTCTTTCGTTGGCCCACTCCACGATTTGCGACTTGGGTACCGGGCCGTACTGTTCGCCCGCAGGATTCCGCAAGTACCAGGCGTCTGCGATTGCTATCGGGATTGACGTTTCATCAATACGATTGTCTTTCCGCTCGTCTGTCGACTGGGTGGGGAGTCTCGATTCAGTTTCGCAGTTGAAGCAACGAACCACTTGCCCCGCCTGCTCGTCGACGAAACGCAGCGTGTAGCCGCAACCGGGGCAGCGGATTTTCAGGACCATGTGAATTCACACCCGTGTCGACCTGGACCAATCTGGCTGTTGGAAATACCTGGGTGGCAATGGAGAGTCCGGGTCGTCGCTGTAACCGCAGTGGCGGCGGTTTGGAATCCGCGCCATCAGGTCGGGGCAGGAGTTGCTGTTTGACAGGCGCCCCGCATCGCGCATGTGGAACAACCATTCTCTTGACAGCCACCACTCGCCTCTTCCGTTCCACAGCCGGGTCCACAGCCGTGGGTGAGTAATTCGGAAAACTGTTCAAAACGCACTTGGGCGGCATAAGTTTGGGCCAGCTCTTCAGTCAGCGCTTCGACCTCGGGAGGCACTTTACCGAGGAAATAAAAATAGAGCGATTGACCGTCAAACAGATGTTCGACATCCATCAGGACAACATCCTGGCCTCGCGCTGCGAGTAATTCGACGCAGGCCTCGTAGGCCTCGGTTTGACTTTGTTGCAGACGCGCCAGGATCAGATCATCTTCGATTCCCACTCGTCGCAATATGCTACCGTCCACCGAGACGGATCCGGATTCTTCAGGGGACAGCACCCGGCCTATTTCCAGGCCACGTGTAGTACGACAGACCACGCGCGTACCGCGAGGATAGCGTGTCGCATCGCTGGACGCGAAACGACCTACATGTCCCAGTGCGCCGACCAGAATGAGGTGTTGTGCCAAGAGTGAACTGCCTGAAAGAAGTTCCCTACACAATCTGCTCCATGCGGCATCGACGAGTCGGACACCGCCCTGTTATCATTCTGACTCCTGGCGACATGTCTGCCAACAGTAGCAACGTACAGAGCAGTCATGGAAACGTTGTTTTTTTCGTCCTTGGTGTGCCCGGGTAACCCATGTCACTGATACACGAACAGTCCGCATTGAATGATTCTGGTCTACTCGACTACCAGGAGCTTGCCGGGCAGATACTTGCCGGCGAGCGACTGACCGAGGACCAAGCGCTGACCATATTGCAGTCTCCAGATGACCAGTTGCTGGAGGTTTTGGCCGGGGCATTTCGGATCCGTCGGCATTTCTTTGGCAAATCGGTCCAGCTCTATTTTCTGATGAATGCCAAGAGTGGTTTGTGCCCGGAAGATTGCAGCTATTGTTCCCAGTCAAAAATCGCCAACTCTGAAATTCCACGATACAACCTGCTGGACCGTGAACGGTTACTGGCAGGTGCTCGCGAAGCTTATGAACGGCAGTCGAAAACGTACTGTATTGTGATTTCAGCGCGTGGTCCAAGTGATCGCGAGATTGAAGCAGTGGAGTCGATTGTGCCCGAGATCAAACGGCAATTTGATCTGAATATTTGCGCGTGTTTGGGTCTGCTGACGGGGGAACAGGCGCAACGTTTGAAGGCCTGTGGAGTCGATCGTGTTAACCATAATCTCAACACCAGTGAACAGTACTACGACGAAATCTGTACGACGCATGGCTATCAGGATCGGCTCGAAACGCTAGGCCATGTTCGCGACGCGGGTATGGAGGTGTGCAGCGGTGGAATCATTGGCATGGGGGAAGCGGATCAGGACGTGGTTGCCATGGCACTGAATTTGCGGGAACTGTCGGTTGATTCTATTCCCCTTAACTTCTTGATTCCGATTGAGGGTACACCGCTGGCGGGTCAGCAGCGACTGAATCCTCGTTATTGTCTGAAGACACTGGCCATGTTTCGATATGCAAATCCAGCATGCGAATTGCGGATTGCTGGTGGCCGGGAATTGCATCTGGGAAGTTTGCAATCTTTGGGGCTGTACGCGGCGAACTCGATTTTTGTCGGCGACTATTTGACGACGCGTGGCCAGATCCCCGAGGCAGATTACAAGATGATTAAAGAGATGGGGTTTGAAGTAACACGTGTCGATCAGCCGATCGCCTCGCAATCGATGGACGGTAGCGGTCGCTGCGAGAATACGGACACGCAGGAGACTGAAGTGTCTGCTGGACAGTAGCGCCGCATGGACGGAATGATACAGGGGACGCTCTGTTGGGTTCTGTCTTGCGTTACAAAACGGACGAGTGCTTGATGCGATCGGGTTATGTGACTCAGTTCGCCGTGGTGCGGAAACGCAATGCATTGTATTTCACTTGGAGAGCCAGCAAGTTATGGAACGTACGCTCGTTTTACTGAAACCCGATTGTGTGCAACGACGCTTGATGGGAGCGGTGATCCGTCGCTTCGAAGAAAAAGGTCTCAATATCCTGGCGATGAAAATGATGCATGTGACGCCGGATCTGGCCAGGGAACATTACGCCGAACATGTTGACAAGCCATTTTATCCCGGCTTGGAGGCTTTTATCACCGGTGCACCGGTGGTCGCCATGGTGGTTGAGGGGCTTGAAGTGATCGGTGTGATTCGTGAAATGGTCGGTGCCACGAGCGGACTCAAGGCGGCTGCGGGCACGATTCGGGGTGATCTGAGCAGTAGCCGACAGATGAATCTGGTGCATGCTTCCGACGGGGCTGAAGCTGCCCAGCGGGAGATTGGACTCTATTTTCGGCCGGAAGAAATCTGCAGCTATGAACCGACCCTGATACCTTGGCTGAAAGCTGGCGACGAAGCCTAGCCTGGATTGGTGATGGACTCTTGCCGGTCCCTGTGTTGGCACGTTTTGAAGTGCGACTCAGCGCGGACCGCGCGTTTCATCAGCCCTGCCCTTTGCCCGCGCCTGGCGGTTGACAAGATCGAGTGACTTCTTGACGACCAGCGGAAATACGCCCAGTAGAACCAGGGCTAGGAAGACTCGTGGCGTGATAACACCTCGGACACCCTGTTGGGCGAGCTGATCCAGATGGGGCATGGACGATCCGGCGTAGATATAGAGGCAGGTTCCGGGAAGCATGCCCAGCTGGCTGACCCACCAGAATGTCATGATGCGAATCCGCGTCAGGCCCATAACGGCGTTGACGACGAAGAAGGGCACCACAGCCGTCAGCCGCAGGGTCAGCAGGTACCATGCGCCGTCGCGTGCCAGCGCACGATTGAATCCTGCCAGTCGGTGGGAGAATCGTCGCTGCAGCGGTTCACCGATCAGGTACCGACAGAGCAGGAAAGCGATCGTGGCCCCGCTCGTTGAAGCGAAACTGACCAGGATTAGTGCCGGTACAAATCCGAGTAGCCAGGCGTAACTGCAGGACAGCACTGTGGCGAATGGCAGGGAACATGCCGTGACGGCAACATAGAGCAAAAAAGCAGTTCCGTAGACAGCCAGCGGCCGGTCCGCGTGCAATTGACGCAACTGCTCTTCCCGTTGTAGCCAGGATTCCAGTGTCCACGTCTTGTCTCCGCTGGCCAGATACCCGCCGACGGCCAGTATGGCTGCCAACAGAATGTAAGGCAGCACGCCACGTCGCGGCTTCTGCGCTCCGGCGTCAAGTTTGGAGTGCGTCATTTTCTCGCTATTTTATGGCCAATGGCATCATCATACAGGAAACCAGTGTCGTTCGCGCGGCGAACTGCGGTCAGTCCGCCGCCAGGCATTCTGCGAGTGCCTCCAGTCGTGTTGCTTTTTCGTTCAGACCGATCCGATAATCAAGGAGCATGTTTTGTAGCATTCACTTCTTCTGTATGGGTAAGGCATGACAAAGTACATTCTCGCACTTGACCAGGGAACGACTTCCAGCCGTGCTATCGTCTTTACCCGGGACGGCAGTGTACTGAGTTCCGCCCAGCGTGAATTCAAGCAGCACCTGCCTGCGCCAGGACATGTCGAGCACGATCCCCATGACATCTGGTCTTCCCAGCTGGCGGTTGCGCGAGAAGCGCTCGCCCAGGGGTCTGTATCCGCAGCAGAGATTGCGGCGATTGGAATCGCCAATCAGCGTGAAACGACACTTCTGTGGGATCGGGACACGGGCCAACCTGTAGGCCGTGCGATTGTCTGGCAGAGTCGCGTGACGGCTGGCATTTGCGAGCAACTTAAAGCAGATGGCCTGGCTTCTGTGTTTCGTGAAAGAACGGGTCTTGTCTTGGATGCGTATTTTTCCGGAACCAAGATCAAGTATTTGCTCGATCAACACGCGGGGCTCAGACAACGCGCCGAACGTGGTGAGATCTTGTTCGGGACGGTTGATACATTTTTGATCTGGCGGCTGAGCGGCGGGAAGTTGCATGTCACTGATTACAGCAACGCCAGCCGAACCCTGATCTACAACATCCACAGTCTGGATTGGGATGACGAACTGCTGAAAATCCTTGATATTCCCCGCGCGATGCTGCCTCAAGTTGCGCCTTCCAGTGAGGTCTATGGCCGGACCGATCCACAGTGGTTAGGTGAAGCAATTCCGATTGCCGGTTGTGCAGGTGACCAGCAGGCAGCCACCTTTGGGCAGGCCTGTTTTGCTGCGGGTAGTGCCAAGAACACCTACGGTACTGGATGTTTCTTGTTGCTGAATACGGGATCGCAACCAGTTCAGTCTGAAAATCAACTGCTGACGACGATCGGATGGGGATTGCGAGACGAGATTGTCTACTGCCTGGAGGGTTCGGTCTTCATCGGTGGTGCTGTTGTACAGTGGTTGCGGGATGGTCTGGGACTCATTGAGCATTCGGGGGCGGTCGAGGCACTGGCTGCTTCGGTTGAGGATTCAGAAGGTGTGGTGGTCGTACCGGCCTTCGTGGGATTGGGTGCGCCGCACTGGGATCCTGCGGCGCGCGGTGGGATTCTCGGTATTACACGCGGAACGACTGCGGGGCACGTAGCGCGGGCCGCGCTGGAGGCAATTGCGTTCCAGTCCCACGATCTCCTGGAAGCCATGCGTGAAGATGCGGGGATCGACTTGACGGAACTGAAAGTCGATGGAGGCGCCGCGGTCAATGACGGTCTCATGCAGTTCCAGGCGGATTTACTGGGCGCTACGGTTCGCCGACCTGTCGTTGCCGAAACCACTGCCTTAGGTGCCGCCTACCTCGCCGGGTTGGCGGTCGGTTACTGGCAGGACCAGGCGGATGTGGAGAAAAACTGGGTGCTTGACCGTGACTTCCAGCCCGCCGGCACCGGTTCGGTCAACCAGCGTGCTCTGGCACGCTGGCAACGTGCAGTGGAACGCTGCCTGGCTTGGGAAACGGAATTGTAATTTTGTTGACGGTGATTCTGGCGAGTTCCACCATAACGCATTATGACTGGGTCCAGCACACTTTCGGATTATTCATCTCGACGTGCTCTGTTGCAGGCCCTGGTCCGTGGCGGTATTCGCGCTGGTGATGTCCACGGTGCCGGTGATCGCTTGGGCGCCCATCCCACAGGTGATCCCGTTGCACCAGATGACCTGGTAGCAACGGTCGTGCACCGGTTCGGGATTTGCAGCGCACCACAGATCCGCGACAACCTGGGTCGGCCACATGCCGCCAGTGATGGTAAGCCAGCCCTCGATTTGCTGGCCTGAAAATCTCTGGCCGGCACAATCCGACAACGGCTTGTTTACGTACTGCCAGGTCCGGTCTGCGGCGTGGCCTGGGCACCCCCCGGCCACACGTCACCCCTAATACTGAACGTGGAATCCGCGCGCCTTCAGCGCAATTCGATAGAGGCTGGTGTCAACCGTGATGTAGAGTGTCTGCTGCTCTTCACCGATGCCAAACTCAACGTTACTGGGCAAGCCAACGGGTGGATTGTCGGGGTCTTCCGCGGACTGGCCCGCAGGTCCGGTGGGGATGAACCCGACTTCTTCGCCCGCAGGATTGAGGACCATGACGCCGGGGCGACCCGCATCCCGGATCGTCAGATAGATGTTGCCATTGGCGTCAACACACATTCCATCGCAGCCCTTTTTTTCTTTGAAATCGATGAGAACGCGGTGGTTTCGGGCCCGGCCCAGGAGACCCATTGTGAAGGCATGGATTTTCATGGCACCCTGCTTGGGCGGTGGCTGTGTGGGATCGATTTTGTCGGTACCGTTGTCGTGGTCTGCAACGTACAAGGTGCGGCCATCGGGGCTTAACGCGATCCCATTCGGTTTGGATACGGCCCGCGTTATTTCGACGATCCGGCCGGTCCGATTGATTCGATAGACCGCTCGGTGTTCCAGTTCCCGTGGCTCCTCGCCCAGGTAACGTGGGTCTGTAAAGTAGATGCGTCCACGTCGATCGAGGCACAGGTCGTTGGGTGCGTTGTACTTTTTGCCATCAAATTGGTCGGTCACCACGGTCCGCTTTCCCGCCTCTACGTCCCAGCGGGTCACAGCGCGACCTCCCTCATCGGAACCTTCGCAGGCCAGTAGCTGGCCACCGCGGTTGAAGATCAAGCCGTTGGACTTGTGGCTATTCTTTGCAAATACCGTCGTTGCTTTGGTGGCGGGATCAAACCGTAAGATCATTCCGTGGTCTGCACCGAAGGGGATGTCAGAAAAGTAGATGCTGCCGTCAGGGGCGACGGCAGGTCCTTCCGTCAATCCTCCCTCGATGTCAGCGGTGCGCGTGAACAACAGTTCCAGTTTGGCATCAGCCGATACGATGGAACTTTCCGCAGGGCTGGGAATCTCGACGGCCGTTGTATTGGCATCGTCTTGTGAAGTTTCATCCGCCAGGCTAATGCCGGCGAAGAGCATACAGAATCCGACAGTCAAAGCAGCGCGCATCGTATAGGACTCCCTGTAAGACCTGAAAGAAACCGGGGTCGGTTATGGCGTCATTTTGGCAACGATTGTAAGTCACGGTTGAAGCCATCGCCAGCGATTGGAAAACTGGATTTGCAACGGCGTTATGATTGGGGGGGGATAGGGGGTTCGGGTGTGCTGAGATAAGTTTGCGGGCGTCAGGTTCGCATTTTCACGATTCGCCAGTCTCGATATGATTCTCCGCGCTCTCGTCATGCGCTACGAATTCTGGGGTCGCCAGGGAGACCGGTCGATGTATGGAAAAGAGATTCGCGAGGAATTCAGTCGGGTCATTGTCGGCTATGGCGCCCAGTCACTCGGTGCCCTTCTCTTATTGGTTGTTTCCTGGATCGTAGCCGGCTGGGTGTCACGTATGCTCGGTCGTGGTCTGGAGCGTGCCCGCGTCGACCTGACCCTCTCTCGGTTCGTTGCGCGTTTGGCACGCTGGGTGATTCTCTTACTGGCGATCCTCGGTTGTCTGGGTATTTTTGGTGTCGAAACGACCAGTTTCGCGGCAGTGATCGGAGCGGCCGGTCTGGCCGTGGGACTTGCCTTCCAGGGGACCTTGGCGAACTTTGCTGCCGGTGTAATGTTGTTGGTCTTTCGACCTTTTGAGGTCAACGATGCGATCAAAGCTGCTGGCCAGAGTGGCAAAGTGGATGCGATTGGTATTTTTGCAACAACGATTGATACGTTTGATCGCCGCCGTCTGATCATTCCCAATAGCTCAATTTTTGGTTCGACTATTGAGAATATGAGTCACCATCCAATTCGCCGCGCGGAGATACCGGTGGGTGTGTCTTACGATGCTGCGATCGATCACTGCCGGGAAGTTCTCCAGCAGGCGGCGGAGAGTGTGCCCGATCGGCTGGAGGATCCGGCACCTGCGGTCGTCGTCACCGGTTTGGCTTCTTCATCGGTCGACTGGACCGTTTATGTGTGGGCCAATGCCGCAGACTTGGGTAAGGTCAAGCAGGGGACGATCGCCGCGGTGAAGAAATCGCTGGAAGATGCGGGTATTGGGATTCCCTATCCCCAGATGGAAGTCCACTTGCCTGATCGGGAAGTGGCGTGACCGCGCTGAGTTACGGTTTTCTGGGAGTGGTGTGTCAGGGGGCACTGATTTGTCGACCAGAGCCGCGCCGATCACGCTGGGCGGTGCGCGCCGCATGTCGCGGAAAGACAAAAACCGCGGGGTCATCGATGATCCATGGAGTCGACAAGGTGCGGCCGTCGTCGCCGCTGCAGATGTTAAAGAAAAACGTCTTGAAGTACTCGGCTCGAAATCCATAAGGGTAGGTCGAGGCCAGGTGATCGCGCGCGGTCAAGGGTTCGACTCCGGGATGCGCATAGTAGTGGATTTGACCATCGCGCGTACAGGAAATACCAAGAGTCCACCAGCCGGTGGTGGCGATGTCGAGTCCCAGAAAGTCATCCCCTTCCGCATCGCCACGTAACCGCAGCTGGGCGTAGTCGTGGCGCCGATTTCCATCGGTCTTGCTCTTAAAATCGATGAAAAATCCGGGCCAATATGTTTGTGACTTGGTGCGCGAACCAAAGGAGAACAGTCCCGTTGACGGAATACTGTGTGTGACGGCGACACGAAAACCGAAATGCGGGCCACTGCGGTTTTCCCATTTCGCGGTGCGAGGTAGAAAGACTCGTACGACAGCGCTGGGCCCGCGTGAAACAGGAATCCAGCCATCGACGCGTTCATGGACGTCGGCGATGAAATCATCTTGTTGCATTTCGTAGCTGGGTTTTCCGGGAATTCCCGTTTGCCTGGATTGCAGCAACAGTGCGCCATAACTGCCAGGCAGGCCGCCGGCGGGTGTGGGCACGCGACGGATAATATCCGGCTGTCCGCGTTTGACACCTTCGTACCAGCGATTGTTCCCGGCGATTCCAGTTGGGACGCGTACGTCGTCATCCAGGTTGCGGGTACTCTTGGGAAGATTGTAGACATACTTCCAGGAAACATCTTCAAAGGTGTCACCGACGACTTTCAACTGCGTTCCTTGTCCGGGTACAAGTTCCTGCGCGACAGATAGGGTAGTACCCACAAGGATTGCCAACGTGAGTGTCAGCTTCCAACAGGTCGGGTAGCCAGGTGAACCGATCATGCGAGTGACCTATTCAGGGTGATCGATGTTCTGGGCCACGTTTCAATCCTGGGATTCCCGCACAGAGACTGGGGGAAATAGCGACCGCGGCCGAACATCGGGTTTGTCTGATTCACTGGTGGAACCATCTGTTTCCGATGTATCGGTTCCCGCTGTGGCGAACTTCGCCCTGATTTTGGGATCGACCGGGTCTCGCACTGACAGCGGTTGCGATTTGCTGCGAAGTCACTCGTCCTGCAAGTTGCAGATCGCCCACTGTCCGTGGTTTTCGTCGACGCCGATCCTGATCTGTCGCAGTCGGATTCCGGTTCGTTTTTCCAGCCCATCAAGCAACTGGTGACCGATGTAACGTGCTAGCAGTTCTGCTGTTGTATTGGGGATCGGTAAGAGCAGACAGTCGCCTCGTGGGAATACCCAGCGTCGCGTCTCAAAGCGAACTTCCACCTCCTCGTCGTTTTCGGCGACGTGGATTTGCGGGTGGTCGGTCGGCAGCAGCATGTGATGATCAAGTTCCTGGGTGATTTGTTGCAGCTCATCCCGGAGTGCCAGAAAGTCCACGACATAGTGGTTTTCATCCAGGTCTCCGGGAACTTCGGCGAAGACGCGATAGTTGTGCCCGTGCAGGCGTTCACAGACATTCCCGGCATAAGTGATGAAATGTGCAGCACTAAAAACAGACTGCTCTTTTTCCAGATGCACGTGATAGCCGACTGTCATCGATCTCCTGCTCCTGCCGGGCACACATTTTGCCAGACACATGGTTGTTACGAAGCCCGCGTTGCGGGGTCCAAAACGGTTTCCCTGGGCCTCGCTTGCCCACTGTAATGGCGTGTCCGGCTGCGTTAACTTGTCTACAATGCACGGGACTGCAAGGCAGAGAGTACCCTACAGGATACCCTGCTGGGCTGGAAGATAAACGTACGAGGAGATTGCTGCTATGTGGAACAGACGGACCATGTTGGCCTGCATGCTCACTGTCGCGCTCGGCGGTTTGGCAATTGCGGCGGACGACTCCCCCCAATTGCGGTTTCGCAAGATTCAACTCGACGCGAAATTTCGTAGTGAAGGAGTCGCGGTCGCTGATTTTGATCGAGACGGCAAGCAGGATGTTGCGGCCGGGTTTGTTTGGTACCGGGCGCCGCAATTTGAAATGCATGTGATCGCAGAGCAACCGGCTTCTGATGGTGGTGCGCTGGCAGGCACACCACCTCACTTTCGACCCAAGGGATACAGCAATTCATTTGCTAATTTTGCAGAAGATGTCAACGGTGATGGCTGGCCAGATTTGATTGTGGTCGATTTTCCTGGCAAGCCGACCTGGTGGTATGAAAATCCGAAGCGGCCTGGCAAGTTATGGACAAAACATCTGGTGATACCTGTCACCAATAATGAGAGTCCCTTGTTGATCGACCTGAATGGCGATGGACAGCGTGAGCTCGTTGCGGCGTTGGCTCCGGATCCAGCGAACACCGATGGACCGCAGCGTCAGATGGCTTACTTTTCCAGGGGTAGTGATCCGCAGGCGCGCTGGTCGACACACCCGATTTCGGTTCCCGGCGCACCCGGTTGCCGGCGTTATTCGCATGGGCTCGGCGTCGGCGATGTCAATGGCGATGCGCGGTTGGATGTACTGTCTGCCAACGGATGGTGGGAAGCGCCGGCGTCTGCGGCCGCGGCGTGGAAGTTTCACACGGCCGAATTTGGTGAACAGGCCAAGGGTGAAAATCGTGCCGCCCAGATGTTCGTGGTTGATCTGGATGGCGATGGCGATGGTGATGTGCTTTCCAGCAGTCCCCATGCATTTGGCATCTGGTGGCATGAACAACAGTCGGATGGCAGCTGGACTCGTCACGAGATTGACAAGCGATTTTCTCAATCGCACGGTATGTGTCTGGCTGACATCAACGGCGACGGTTTACCCGACCTGGTCACTGGCAAACGCTGGTGGGCGCATGGCGGCGGTGACCCGGGGGGCGACCAACCGGCGGTGTTTTACTGGTATGAACTGAAACGTGAAAAAGGAAAGCCCCGTTGGGTACCACATCAATTTGATGATAACAGTGGTCCGGGAACGCAGTTTGAAGTGAACGATGTCGACGGTGATGGACATCTGGACGTGATTTCTGCGAACAAGAAAGGTGTCTACGTTTTCCTGCAAGTCAGGGATTAAGGCGCCCGGCAAACCGAATCGTATCAAGGTCGTCCTGGGTCTACCCAGCCTACCCCGTTTTGATTGAGGAGAGACGATAGTGGCGTCGCGTCGCGAGAAAATTGAAGCCCTCCTGGCAGATGACCCAAACGACGCGTTTTTGCGCTATAGTCTGGCGATGGAACTGGACAAAGAGGGTCAGCTGGAACCGAGCGCCGCGTTGTTTCGTGGCCTGATGGCCGATTCTCCGCCTCAGGTCGCTGCCTTTTTTATGTTGGCACAGCAGCTGGCCCGCCAAAATCAGTCACTGGAGGCGGTTGGGGTGTTGCGTGCCGGGATTGAACAGGCGGAGATTCAGGGCGATTCGCATGCCGCAGGGGAGATGCGCGAGTTTCTCGCTGGGTTGGACACGGAGTCGATGTAATACCTGTGCAATCCCTGATGCGTTGCTCAATTGTTGTGTTGCGTTTTGGTTCCGTTACAATGAAGCCAGTCCTTGCGAGGCCCTAAATTGGCCTCCTGTTTCCTCTTGAGGTACTTGTCCGTGGCTGCTTCCAAATCGCGGTGCCACGCTCGCCGCAATGCTTTCACACTTGTTGAACTGTTGGTGGTAATTAGCATCATCGGATTGCTGATTGCCCTGCTGTTGCCGGCGGTCCAGATTGCCCGTGAGTCGGCCCGGCGAATGAACTGTTCCAGTAATCTCCGTCAGATGGGTTTGGCGGCGGCGCAGTTTCATGACACGTTTCGTCGCCTGCCACCGGGCTACCTCGGAGTGCAACCCCATCGCCGAGTCGATTGCGCTGATCCTAATATTCCGGGTCAGTATGTGGGTACGCCGGCCTTCCTGCTGCCCTATGTGGAAGCGGGTGTGGTCTTCGATCGCCTGGGTGCCAATTTTTCCGATTTCCTGAAAGTGACGCAATTCACGCCTGGGACCTGGTGGATGCAGCAAACGACGGAAACTCCGCAGTATATCTGGAATCCGGATCCGACCTTCGATACCTATGCGATGGCGACGACCAAGATCGGCTTGTTCGCTTGTCCTTCCCAGCCGACTCGGGTTGAAGAACGGGCCACACTGTGGAACATGTTTCCGCTTGAGGATGGACGCTGTTGTGGTTTCCAGTTTTGCGCTGGAAGTATGAGTCCGTTTGGGGCCACCGATTATTTTGGGGTCGCTGGAGGATTTGGGAATAGTCCGCCCATTAATCAGGGTGTCCGGAATCCCTGGAACCGGTATTTGGGCGCGTTTGGAAACCGCTCCAAGATTCGGTTTGCTGATATTCGCGATGGCACGAGTAATACGCTGCTGTTTGGCGAGGCGACCAAGCTTTATATTCCCTATAGTCCCTATGGCGACTCGTCGATGTGGAGCCCTCGTTTTCGTGGCAGTTGCAGTTGGATTGCAGCCGGTCCGATGCCGACTGGCTTTGGCATCAAGGAACAGTGGCCGGCGACCGACGGGCCCGGTGGACCGCCTACCGGTGAATTGATGGAGCCGGGTGCTTTCTTTCAGTTCAGCAGTGATCACTCGGGCATCGTTCAGTTCTGTTTTGCTGATAATTCCACGCGGGCGGTGAATGAGAACATCGATCGAAGTGTTTTGATTGCCCTCTCGGGAATCAAAGATAAGGTAGTGGTTGACGTAGACAGTGTCGCGCCTACCCAATAGTCGCGCCTACCCAATAGATTTGCCCGCACCATCGTTTGTTGCGTCTGCGTGATCGCAGACCGTGGCCAATTCTCGTTGCTGCGATTGTGAAGATAATTGCGTTGCGGACAGATTTCAGCCTACCGGAGAGTCGCTTTATGAAACGTGTGTTTGGCGGCCTGATGTTGTTGGCAACTTGCTTGCTGTTTTTCGGATGCTCGGAGCCGGATCGGTCGATTGAGATGCCCGCAGGTGAAGTCCCCAAGATGGGTGAAGTCAAGTCGATGGATACGGGAGGAGCTGAGGATAAATCTGGTGTTCCCCTTCCTGCTCCTCCTCCTTAGGTCGAGTTGCTTTGCCGTCGACAAATTGTCGAGGGCAGCGGGTCTGTTCTGTTTGGCGTAAACGCAGAACAGGGTTCCTGCCGGGGAATCCTTCTGTCAGGAAATCTTGGTACCTGATGGTGACCGGTTGCTTGACGATTTGCCGCGGTCATGTGTGGTCCCATCGCTGCACCAGCGCCACACCAGCCCAGACTGCCAGGATCCCGAAGATCAGGTTGGCGGTGGCGTTCCCAATCGCCAGGCTCCACTGACCTTTTTCCAGAGCCCGAAAGGTCTCATGGCCGAAGGTCGAGAACGTGGTAAGTCCCCCCAGCAGGCCTGTGCCTACTGCCAACCGGAGGGTGGCGGGTAGCCATGCCGATTGCAGCAAGGCGCCCAGGCAGAAGCAACCGGTGACATTGACGATCAGGGTTGCTACGGGAAGGGTTTCCGTCCAGCGCTGGCAGCCCAGTGTGACCAGATAGCGGCTGACTGCGCCCGCAGCTCCCCCCAAAGCGATCCAGACCAACTCGCGCACTTGTCCGTTCCCTCCAGATCGGTGATCCAGGTGCCTATTTGGCGTTGAAAGCCCGTAATTGATGACATACAGTGGAATTGTTGGGCCAGTCGTCTGTCAACCGCCTGATCGGGGTCGTTGATACAACTGGTCGCTGGTGATGATACCACCAAGGCTGTGTCTCAACACCCTGGCGGGTTCGAGCCAGACGGTTGGTGGCTGTCGCCCTCCGAACTTGTCCCGCCGGCCGCCTTTGCGGTTGGATCGCCTGGGTGGCAGGGGGCATGGCGGTACGTTGTTGTTGCATCTGATTTGACGATCGGAGTTGGGTATGTCTGTCGAGTCCACCAAAGGGAGTCCATTGCTGACCGGGGCTGATCTCTTGGTGCAGTCGTTGATTGACCATGGGACTGAGATTCTCTTTGCGTATCCAGGCGGGGCTAGTATGCCCCTTCACCAGGCGTTGACGCGCTACGCCGATCAGCTGCGCACGGTGTTGCCGCGTCACGAGCAGGGTGGAGGTTTCGCCGCCCAGGGTTATGCCCGATCAACGGGACGCCCCGGTGTCTGCATGGCGACCAGCGGACCAGGGGCAACGAATCTGGTAACTGCCATCGCGGACGCCAAACTTGACAGCATTCCTCTGGTTGCCATTACCGGCCAGGTAAAAACACCGGTGATTGGAACCGATGCTTTTCAAGAAACTCCCATCATCGAGGTCTGCCGTGGGATTACCAAGCATCATTATTTGATCACTGATGTTGGGGATGTGTCTCGGGTCATGCGCGAAGCTTTTCATATCGCGACCACGGGACGTCCTGGGCCGGTACTGGTAGATGTTCCCAAGGATGTTCAAGAGGCGACTTGGGATGCTGCAGACGACGGGCTCATGGATCTACCCGGCTATCAGATCGAAGATCGCCGCGCTCCCGACGAGCAAATCAAACAGGTGGTGGCGGCGATCAAACTGGCCAAGCGGCCAATGCTCTACTGTGGTGGCGGGATTATTGCCTCTGGCGCCAGCGATCTGCTCCGGCAACTGGTGGATAAAACAGGCATACCGGTAACGATGACGGTGATGGGACTAGGTGCTTTTCCTCATCACCATCCGCTCTCGCTGGATATGTTGGGCATGCATGGGAGTGTGTATGCAAACCGAGCGGTCCGCGATTCTGACTTGTTGATCGCTTTGGGAGTACGCTTTGACGATCGCGTTACGGGCAAGCTGGCGGAGTTTGCCAGGCATGCCAAGATCATCCACATCGATATCGATCCATCCGAGCTCAACAAGAACAAACCGGCCCACATCCCCATCGTCAGCGATGTCAAGTTTGCCTTGAACGAACTGACCCGTCTGGTAGAGCCCAAAACAGATATCGAGGATTGGGTGCGGTGCTGCCAGCAGTCCAAGGCGGAACATCCTTTTGGCTATGACGAGCAGTTCGACGGTATATTACAGCAGCATGCGATTGCTGAACTCTCCAAATTGACGAATGACCGCAAGACGATTGTCAGTGTTGGTGTCGGGCAACATCAGATGTGGACGGCGCAGTTTTTTGCTTTCAATCACCCCCGCCGGTTTCTTTGCAGTTCGGGATTGGGGACGATGGGTTTTGGTTTGCCCGCGGCAATGGGTGCGCAGGCAGCCCACCCTGATGCCCTGGTGGTGGACATTGACGGTGACGGTAGTTTTCAAATGAACGTGCAGGAACTGGCGACTTGTTTTTGCGAAGATTTACCGGTCAAAGTAATGCTGCTCAATAACCAGCATTTGGGCATGGTCGTCCAGTGGGAAGATCGTTTTATGGCCGGAAATCGAGCCCACACGTATCTGGGACCGATTCATCATCCCGAAGCGTCGGGCCAGGGTGCGGGTCAATATGCCAGTGAGAGGTATCCGGATTTTGTGGCGATTGCCAAAGGGTACGGATGTGGTGCCGCGACCGTCAGCAAGAAGTCAGATCTGGCTGGTGCCTTGGAAGAGATGATCCAATACAAGGGTCCTTATTTGTTGGATGTTGAGGTCCCCTACCAGGAACATGTGTTGCCGATGATTCCTTCGGGACAAACCGTCGACGACATCATTACCGAGTGAGGCGCGTCGAACGCTGCCTACCCACGCCCTGGATGAAAGGGTGACAGATCGATTCTTGTGTTTTCGCCGCGGATCAGGCGCCCCATTACGACTGCCGTTGCGGGCGACAAAAACAGCCCGTTGCGGAAATGGCCGGCAGCGACGTAAACATTGTCCAGGTTGGGTACCTGTCCTAGGTAGGGAAGCCCATCAAAAGAACCGGGCCGCAATCCAGCCCAGCTTTTCTCGATAACAGCGGTATTCAGCGGGTCCACGAGTTGGCGCCCTAGTTCTGCTAGTTCTTGGAGCGCTTCCGGCGTCGTTTGTTTTTGGAACCCTACTTCTTCTTCAGTTGACCCGACCAGTACTCGTCCATCTTCGCGCGGGACGACGTAGCGTGGTCCTTCGTTGAGGATGTGTTGCAACGGAGGCCTCTGGCAGCGAAACATCACCATTTGCCCTTTGACAGGAAGGATTCCGTTGGGCAATTCCAGTGGTTCCAGTAGCTGTCGTGTCCAGGCCCCGGCAGTGAGACAAAAACGTGACGCCGTCAACCGTTCGTTCTTTTCCGAGATCGCTGCACGGACCTGTCCCTGTTCGATCTCGAAACTTGCGATGCGCGTACCGAGGGCAAATTCGACGCCCAGATCGCGAGTTACTTTGAGTAGTGCCTGCAGATGATCAGGGTTGCGCAATTGCGATTCCGTTGGTAGCCGGTACGCGGCACGCAAATTTCCTGATTCGGCCAACGGGCGCAATGCGGGTTCCAGGTCGGTCAGCATCGACGGTGTGAGACGATCGATTTCGATGCGTTCCTCACGCATTAAACCAACCAGACCACCCAGTGCTGCCGCTTCTCCGTGACTGCGTGCCAGATAAATCCCACCACACTGGCGGTAACCATTATCGATTCCCGTTGCCTCGAACAGGCTGGCTGCCCATTGGGGGTGTAGCTGATGACTTAATACACGCAGTTGGTCGAGCGGATGATGCGCTTCATCCGGTCCCGTTGCAGGCAGTATTCCGGCACCGGCCCAGGATGCTTCACGTCCCACTTCTTGGCGGTCCACAATCCGCACGCGCAGACCATGTTGGGCCAGATCGTAAGCCAGGGAAAGGCCGATAACCCCTCCACCGATAATCAGGCAGTCAGGCGTTGTCATGGAGTAATGAATCGACGAGTGCGCGAAGATCTTCCAGCCAGGGATCCCCGGTGTGACGCGCCAACTTTTTGTTCAATAAGGTAAGGTCCGCCAAAGTGTCCACATCATACCACGTTGGGAGCACAGCGAAGCGACACTGCTGCTCGGTTAATCGACTGACCGTTCTTTCCCATAGCTCAGGAGAGCTCCAGGGCATACCGTCGAAGACGGAGGGGACTTGCCCTGCGACCCCGATCAGATAGTAGCCACCATCGAGGCTGGGTCCCAGCACGACGTCATGATCGCGTAGTTGTTCAAAAGCCTGGTGTAGAACATCGACCGGCAGGTCGGGACTATCAGATCCGATCAGCACGACACGATCGAATCCGTCGCGCAGAGCCGTTTCAAAGAAATACTGCATGCGGTCACCCAGGTCTCCAGGGTCCAGCTGGCGCTGGAGATCCCAGGTCTCTTGTACCCGCCGAAAATTGTGCTCTCTGTCGGGTGGTGCGAAAGCCAGGATGCGATGGTCTGCGACGTCGGCAAGGCGATGGATCAAAGTCTCGACAAAAACCTGATACATCCGAGCGGATGGCTGCTCACCGAGGGTTGCCGCCAGTCTGGTTTTGACCTGTCCTGGTTCCCAGTACTTGGCGAACATGCCCAGCAATTTCACGGTTGAGTTCTCCCTTGCGTTGGCTCTTGAGCGAATATGCTTCGCCTTACGAGGCGCGCGAAGAGGATAGTGAGACCTTTCTGGACGTGTCGCAAGTTGGCGATTCCCATACCCTGAATTTGCCGAAGTAAACGTGCATCGAATGGAAAAAGCAGGTACGATTTGAGTCCACGGGTGACCGCACCTTACCATGGGCCAGGCATGTGACTGCTGTCCGTTGTACTCGCCGTCAGGGCCGGTTGGAAGCCAGGAAACCACTTGCGGTGACATGCCACGGTTGGAGAGGCGCACGATCGATGACGCGAGGCTGTCCATCCGTGGAGGCACCGACAGTGCCAGCAAGGGATCACCTGTCTGGTGGCGCGGAGCTGGTATGGCAATTACTGCGGGTGTGCGCGGTGATTGATGTTGTGGCTGGACTATCGTTGGTCACTTGAGTCATTCGCTAATGCAAACTGCATTTCTGGTCGCCGCCTTACTGTTGATGACGGGCTTTGTTCTGAGGGCCCGACTTGCCTGGCTACAGGGACTCTATATTCCTGCGTCTATTCTGGGTGGGCTGGTTGGTCTGGTGTTGGTCCAGCTCACGTTGCAGATCGCCACGCCAAATACAGAGGGCACTACCGTTGGAGAAGCGCCGCCAGAAACCAGCGGGGAGCTCGTATGGTGGGTACAGGGGATCCATGATTGTGCCGGTGAATGGAAGACCTGGCCTGGTTGGCTGATCGCTGTAGTGTTCGCGGGGTTACTTCTCGACCGGCGAGCCCGCCCCGTACAGCAGAGTCTGCGGTTGGCTGCACGGGAGGGAATCGTTGTCTGGATTGTTGTGCTGGGTCAGACGACTGTAGGACTTCTAGTCACCTGGTTGATCATACAGCAGTTCACAGACGTCCCGAACGCATTTGGGATGTTGATTGAAGTTGGATTTGCGGGGGGGCACGGGACCGCGGCGGCGATGGGACAGGTTTTCGAGAGTGAGGCGGTTGGCTTGACCGGTGGAACGGATCTGGGGACCTTTATGGCGACGGTTGGTTTGGTGTTCAGCGTGCTGAGTGGCATTGTCTATGTGAACATCGCCATGCGGCGCGGTTGGACTCGCGCAGGTGAAGTCACATTCCACCGCGTCACCGGTTTGGAAGCCCGCCGTCATCCCCAGCCGGTCGCACTCGGTCGAGTGCACGGGGATGTGATTGATCCATTTCTCTTTCAGGTGTTGATCTTGACCATCGCGTTTGGAATAGGTTGGGCGTTGCGCGCAACTGTTGCGGAAGCAGTGAACCCGGTACTGACAGCGATGACGCAACGGAGCTTTGAACAGGCTGACACAAACCACGATGGAAAGCTCGATAGTGCGGAGATCGGAGCAGCTGTACGAGACGATGAGGCGGCTCGGCAAGTTCTTATGTCCGATTTGGATCGAGACGGTGCCATCAATCGGGAGGAGTTTAATGACCCGGGTATTGGGTTTGCGTTGGTGTCGCAGTTGAAAACGCTACCACTGTTCATTTATACCTTGCTGGGTGGGCTGCTTGTCAGGAGAGCGGCAGAGCTACTGCGCCTGGCGGATTTGATCGATGGGGCGAGCGTCCAACGACTGACGGGCGCAGCGATGGAACTTCTGGTTGTGGCTGCGATTGCTTCGCTCAATTTGACCGCCGTTTTTGATGTGTGGAAGGAACTTGGTTTGCTCATCGTAGCGGCGTTCTTGTGGACTGGTTTTTGTTTGTTGGTCGTCGCCAGACGCTTGCTGCCTTCTCAATATTGGTTTGAATTGGGCATCATCAATTACGGAATGTCTACTGGAACGACTGCAACCGGTTTTGTGCTCGCTCGTATTGTCGACAAGAATTTGGACAGCGGTGCCGCCGAAGACTATGCGCTAGCCGCACCCCTTTCGGCACCGTTCATCGGCGGAGGCATTTTGACGTTGCTCTTGCCAACCTTGATTACCCGCACGGGAATGGCCTGGATTGCGATTCCTTTGCTGCTGGTACTCGTGGCCCTGTTTATGTTGGGCCTGGCGCTCCGGCCGCGTACTGGCAACACCTCGATTTAGGGTTTCGCACACTTCCCCTGTACGACGTATACCTGGGACAGGCGCACATTGCTCTGGGGACGAGTTGTGGAGAAAAAGCCACTCTGCAGCCCGGCTGACATGACAGGGCCCGACGACGATTGGATTGCACCCAGACATCGCGGTATGCGTACCGCATTCACCACCCGTTCGCACTTTGGCGTAGCAGCCGTGTGAACCTATTTCTTGCGGTGGCGAATCTTGGCCCGCATGCGACGTTTCTTGCGCCCTACTTTGCGGCGTCCTTTACCCGATTTTTTGGTTCCCACCAGCGGTCTCCGCATCCAGAAAACATATCTTAGGAGTCCCGTATTCTATCCGACGCTGCCGGGGCGCCGCAACCGCCCAATTTCGCACATTGCCAGATTCCCCGGCAGCCATAAACGCCTAGGTCGTCAGCCAGTTTCGAGCGGTAGCCAGGTCTCGTTTCAAGGCGGCGACATTGGCGGCAAGGCTCTCTTCAGGGAGATATTCAACATGGATGGAAACAGGGCCTTTGAATCCACTTTGGCGCAGTTGGCGGCCGAACGCCGCATCAACCTGGCCCGATCCGAACGGGACGTTCTTGATGCGCCACTTTGAAATCTGTTTTTCCCAGGCAAAGTCTTTCAAAAAAACAGATCCCAGGTGAGGTCGTGCGAGGTTGAAGTGAAGGGGCCAGGCCAGGCCTCCTTCCACGGTGGCGTGGCGGATGTCAAAAGCAATTGCCAGATCTTTCACGGCAAAGTCTTTCACGACCTGGTGGAGGTCCCAGATGGCACAACCAAAAAGATTCGCACCGGCATGGTTCTGGTAAATACCTTGTAATCCCAATTCGCGATGTAGCGCCACCAAATCGGTGATTTGAGCGCGAATCTGATTGATCTGTGGAATCACGGGGAGGTCGAGATCGTAACGGAAGTATTTCATGCGATACCGTTTGATTCCCAGTTGGCTGGCAGTGCGCAGAACCTTTTCTGTCTCGGGTTGATTCAGGTGATGGACGCTGGAAGCCATCAGGCCAATTTCAAGGTTATGTGTGCGGAGTGCTTCAACCAGTTTGGGAAGGTCGTCTTGAACGCGTTCAGGTAAGACCTGGCCGCCTTCCCGAACGGTTGCTTCGATGCCGTCAAATCCCAGGTCGGCCACGGTTTCGGCTAACTGCCGATACGACAGCTTTTGAATGGACTTCACGAAAGCACAAAACATGTAGTTGGATGCGGGCGGATTTGCTGCGGCACCGCCGTTTTGTTTTGCTGTCAACAGTGCTGCTGTGCTGGCGGCGGTACCGGCTATGAGTTTACGTCGGTCGAGTGCCATCCCGGTGTCTCCCTGAGTGGTGTTATGTCTAAAGGTTGCCGACGGCTTCCACGTAGTTTACGATCAGTCCCGCTTGCAGGCAGCTGGCCACTTGGGGAGTCCCACCAGGTCGATTCCGTGGCAGGCAACCGGTTTATACTAGCTCAGCATCTTCGCCGCTCGCTGAATCGATAGAAGAGAATAGCTTCTGCATGGGTTGGGTACGACTTGGCGCAACGGAGAAGCAGTTTCCAGGGGGATCCCGCATGCGCGCGACGATGTTTTTCTTGCTTCTTCTGATCAACCTGTCAGCCTCTGGCCAGCAAGTCACGCAGGATCCAAGCCTGGGGCGGGTGAGTCATCAGGGTATCGGGCCACATTGCCTTTCGAATGCAGAGTTGCCCACGGGTTCCACCGAAGACGCGATCACTGCCACTTTTTCAATTGTTGCCGTCGATCCGCAAACCGGGGTATGCGGCGCGGCAGTTGCCAGTAAATATCCAGCGGTGGGAAAGGTTGTACCTTATGTGCGTGCAGGTGTTGGGGCGTTTTGCACCCAGCATCATCACGTTCCGCGTTGGGGAGAGCAGGCACTTGACTTGCTCGCGGCTGGCAAGCGGCCCGAAGCGGTGTTGTTGGAGTTGCTGGAACAGGACCCGGCCGCCGAAATGCGACAGTTGGCGATCATCGATCTGCAGGGTCGTGCCGCGGTTCATAATCCAACCCAGGCACCTGCTCGGAGTCGCTATTGGGGGGCGATCACGGGGCGCTATTACTGCTGTCAGGGTAACACCCTGGGCGGTCGCCGAGTGATTACTGAAATGGCCCGAGCGTATGAAACTACAAAGGGAAGTTTGACGGATCGTTTGATGGCGGCGTTAGTCGCTGGGGATTGCGCGGGCGGAGACCATCGCGGAAGATTGGCTGCCGGAATTCGCGTGGCCAAGAAAGGGATCGCCGGAGATTGGTTTTCGCTTTACGTCGATAAGAGTGATGACGCGGTGGTCGATTTGTTCAAACGCTATGTGCACGCAAAACACCCAGCCAAAGGAAAATGGGCGGCTGCGCAACCGCCGTTCCAGCATCCGTGTCCCCGACGCGGTGTGTCGCCACCTGTCAGGTAGAGACCGGGTGCCCATATCCAGGAACCCGGGGTTGGCCTGGAGCAGTTTCTGATCCGTTTGTTGTGATGACTTCCTGAAGCCATTCCTCATTGAAAAGAGCAAAATGTCAACCGACCGTTTATTTCGTGTTGTTGCTGATGGCCCGCTGGCGCCAATTATTACAGATACTTTGGCAGACCTTGTCGAATGGTTGCCCTGGGAGGTTGCCGTAAACGGCATTTCTACGACCGCTGGACCCGTGGATGGCGTGTATACCTACGGCCACCCCCATCTGGACGGGGAGATGCTTGATCGTCTTCCCGGCGTCAAGGTGATCAGCAATTATGGTGTGGGTGTTGACCACATCAATGTGCCAGACGCCGTTGCTCGGGGAATCCCAGTGGGTAACACCCCGGGAATTCTCAACGGCGCTACAGCAGATATGGCGTTTACACTGCTGATGGCTGGGGCGAGGCGTTTGATGGAGGGAGATCGTTACGCCCGCAGCCCCGAATTTACCGTGTATGATCCTGGGTACATGTTAGGACGAGAAGTACACGGTGCCACGTTAGGTATCATCGGTATGGGTCGCATCGGCGAACAAATTGCCCGTCGGGCAAGTGGTTTCGATATGACCGTTTTGTATCACAATCGCAACCGGAATGAGTCTGCCGAAGAAACGCTTGGTGTGCGCTATTCCGATCGTGATGACCTTCTTCGCCAGTCTGATTTTGTAGTACTTAGCGTTCCTTTGACCGCGGAAACAGAAGGCATGATTGGGTCCGAAGAATTGTCGCTGATGAAGTCTACGGCAACCCTGATCAATGTGGCCCGAGGATCGGTCATCCAAACCGAGGCGCTGACTTCAGCTTTGCAGCAGAAGACTATTTATGCGGCGGCGGTGGATGTGACGGATCCAGAACCACTTCCCCGCGACCACCCACTACTGGCACTGGATAATTTGACGATCGCACCGCATTTGGGAAGTGCGACGGAGCAGACGCGTCAACGTATGGCGGAAATTTCGATTGAGAATCTCCGCCTTGGTTTGCGTGGCGAACCTCTGCAGCACGTGGTCAGCACGTAAGCTGCTAAGATCACGACGCCTTGTGCACCCCGACGAGGGGTTGGATCCAGTTCCGGGGTGCAGTGCAGTCGGCGTCTCTGTTGACTGTTAGATGGAATCGATGACCTTGCGGGCGCGGTTCATGAGCGGGGAATCTGGCACCGTGCTGCCGCGTAGATGGTAGGTTGCGGTGGCTAGCATCTGGGGCCTCCAGCCCGGACTGACTCGGTGGTAGTCTTCAAAGATTGAGACGGCATATTTGTAGTCGTGTGCGTCGGTTGCCTTGCGAAAAATGAGGTTTCTACCCAGCCGTTTGAAATCACTGGCCAGAGGATTCCGGGTGGCGTAGCGCATCGCTTGGGTTGCTGCCAGCGGTGGATCCTGGCCGATCTGGGCAAAGATCTGCTGGCAAGAGTCCGGGCCGGCTGGGTCGATCTCGGCGGGTTTTAGCTGGTCGATTACGGTATCGTTCAAACCGGCTTTTTGATCCGCCATAAATTGACGGAATTGACACATCCAACCAGCTGCTTGCAGTAATAGCAGCCCCTGTATTCTGCGTTCTCTGGCAGTATCGTAGGCGTATCGTAGAGCGCTTGATGAGGTGACCGTATGGATCCCAAAAATGCCAGGTTGGCGCATCATCAGTTCGCCCGCTGCCAGGTGAATTGCGTCCCAGGCTTGCTGAGGTGTGCAGCGTTGCGTTTGTAATTCGTCGGTCAGATGCTGGCAGACGTCTGCCGCATTATCGCTATCGCGTAATAGCGCCAGCAAGCTCTTTGTGGGACCCGGATCTGTAGCGTGGCCGGTACGGTCCGTGAGCATCTGGGAGGACAGCGTGTTGGCCAGTCTGAGGTTTGATCGGTACGTCTGATCTTCAAATGCGAACCCATTGACCTTTTCTTCCTGGCCGTAGTCGAGGAGTCCGAGAACCAGGGATCGCAGGGCCGGTTCAGCGTGGTGCCAGCCGATGGTTTGCAGCGTCCGCCAGGTATTGGTTACAAAAATGGCCTTGTGTCCGATGTTCCGGTAATCGCGCGCACCGTATTCCCAAAGCCCCGAAATAATTTCGTGGGCGCTGGCGTTGCGAACCAGGGCCACAATAGCACGATCGGCGCGCGGTGCATCCCAGTCATCCATGGCAGCCCGGAATTCCTGCCATGCCAGTTGCGTGGAGGGTAGTTTTCCCGTAACGGGTTGCAATTGGAAGTCACCCTGGTTCGCATCCTGTTGTTGGGAAATCTTGAAATTGTCGAGGGCCCAGAAGAGCGGCATCAGGCGGTCCGCTGCTGGTGCATCGAGGCTCATCTGGTGCGCCGCATGAATGACAAAGACGCAGTGGAATTTGAATCCCGGCGGTTGCGGATTGACATTGCGGATGCCTGCCAGATACAAGGCAGCGAGAAAGTCCCGATAGGGAAGGCCACGTCGCAGTTGTTCGGCAATCCGCTCAAAACAGCGATCGCGAGGTGTGTTTTCGATCAGCTGCACAAGTGGCCGGATGTCCTCGCGCAATGTGACCCGGTCCTGTTCTCGGGTCGTAGCTCGAGCAGATTGCGATCGGCCAGGTCCGAGGCAGAGTCCCGGGGCGATGCTGTAGCCGGCAAGACCAGTGAGTAATTGACGACGGGTGGGCATGGCAGACTCCTGGGAAACGGAGGCAAGAGGTGTTGTCGGTAATGCGATTCGCAAAGGCGAGTTTACGGGTTGGTGGGATTGGGCCATCAAAACAATTGGTGGCATCAGTCAGCAAGCAATGCGTTGAGTTGGTCCAGCAGGAGTTGAGCGGCGGCTTCGGGATTGTTCTTGAGAACCTGACGGTAAAACCGAAAGGATTCATATTCCAGGCTGCAGTACCCACGGTAGTCGATTTCTTCGAGTGCTGTGAAGAACGCTTTCCAGTCAACCCGTCCTTCGCCGAGGAGGGGAAATACGAATTTGCGCAATTCGGGAACGCCGATCCCGTCTTTTATGTGTACATGTGCGATACGGTCTTTGAATTCGTGAATCATCCATTTCATGTCTTCCAGGCCGTAGAGGACGTGGTGCGAGGGATCGAAATTGATGCGGTGCGTCGGATGCGGCACTTTTTCCAGTAGATAGCGATGTGTGTAGAAATCGTGCGCGAGCATACCGTAGACAGCTTCCGAGGTGATTGTAGTGCCTGCTTGCGCGGCTGCGTTACAGAAGATGTCCAGTGCCTCACACGCTTGTTCCCACGCGGCACCTTCGCTCATATCTTGACCGATCACCACATGGCCCGGCTCCCAGATCGCAGGTCCGGTGAGCACACTGACGGCGGCAATGCCGCACTCACCGGCAGCTTCGATAACACGGACCGTACGTTGAATAGTCTCTCGACGCTTCCCTTCGTCGAGGCCAATCAGGTCTTTGTGGTCCATGACCTGTGAAACACCCATTCCAGCATCGCGCGTGCGGGCGACCAGATCCTTGAGAGGAGCGATACCGCGGTCAGGGTCAAAATGGCCTTTGACAGTCCATTCGATACCTTCGTAGCCGACCCGCTTGAGGGATTCGATCACCTCGGAAGCGGGCATGGTCTGGTAATCAAGGATGGTCAAGAAAGCCGTTTTCCATTGTCGCTGCATGGGTTTGTCCCGGAGGCGAGCGAGTTAATTCCAGCAAGTTACTATGATATCAGTTCGTCGTAGCGGTGGCTTCTCCCGGGGTTGGTGACCGTCCTGACACGAGGCATGTGTTGGGAGGCACACTTCCGCTGCTTTGCAGCAGAGAGGTACGCATGGATTCGCTTACTGAGCAGGCGATGCGGTTGGATCAATTCCACGAACAAGGTTACTTCATCTTGCGCGATGTGTTCGCGTCCGCTGTGCTGACTGGTGCGCGCAGCGCGCTCAATCGCCTGGTGGACTGCCAGGCTCAGGAACTGATGGTGGAGGGACGTGTTGAAAGTACTCTGGAGCAGGAACCCTTTGAGACTCGGTTGTACCAGTTGTATCGAAACTGTCTTGACCAGGCACCCGACAATTGGCGTCCGGAATTACATTTACCAGAGCTTTACCCGATCTTTTTCCACTCCTTCTTGCTGGATCACGTTTCCGCGTTATTGGGAGCTGAGGTTCGCTTGTACCCGAACTATACGGTACGTCCTAAACTGCCCGACCATCCGCAGACACTTGTCCTTTGGCACCAGGATGGTGGCTATACCGAACATTGGCACAAGTCGCAAGCAGGAGACGTCAGCCAATTGGGAATGGTGAATGTCTGGACTCCATTGGTTCCAGCGCGGGTGGCAAACGGTTGTATGCAATTTCTTCCTGGAACCCATCTCGCCGGTTTATTGCCCCACGTGCAGCGCGAATTCTATCTCGAGATCCCGGCCGAGGCACTGGAACCGTATCTTGATATGGTTGTCGACATTGAATTGGATCCCGGCGATGTTGTCGTGTTTCACAATATGCTGTGCCACCGCGGACTCCCGAATCAAACCAACTCCATCCGCTGGAGTATGGATTGGCGCTACCAGGATGCGCGGCAGCCGACATTGCGCGAGGAGCAGGGACACCTGGCTCGTAGCGTGGAGACTCCGCAGCAAGTGGTTCAGGGACCAGATGATTGGGCGCGTCGGTTGTTTTCGTGAGCCCCTTCGTGACGTGAGCGCATCAAGACCATCTGGCTTTGATCCAGGGAAGGCAAATGCCTCCCGAGGCTGCTCTGAAGACCGGGTGCTTCTCGTGCTATCCTGAAGATCAGCCCGCGATGTCACTGCGCATCAGCGCGAAACTGCTGCCTGAGACGCGCCATTTGTTTCTGGATGGGTCGGCCCACGGATTTCCCATAATCACCTGGCTGCGGGCGAATCGTTAACCAAACAAACCGTGGTCCTGTTCCCGACAAACTGTTTGCCGCCTCGTTTTGCCAGGTGGCCGCTTCGGTGAAGTGGTGTACGCACGGAAAGCCACTAGCGCGCGCCAGCCCGGCGTAATTAGCACCGTTGTACCCAGGAGTTTTTTGACCGCCGGTCACCTCGTACTGGCCATTGTCCAGCAACACGATACTGAGATTGGTTACACCACTATCCACTACAGTGACCAGGCAACCTAGATTCATGAGTAATGAACCGTCACCTGAAAGGACAATAATCTCGTAGTCCGGTTGAGCTAATGCCAGGCCAAGTCCGAGTGGAATCGCGCCGCCCATCGCCGAAGGATTGTAGTTCAAGTCCAATGGATGATCGCTCAAAGTGGGCCAAAGCCGGGAGGAGACCTGATTCGTGACCACAATATGCCGCTCGCCGCGCATCTGGACGAGCGTGTCCAAGGCGTCGTGTACACCTATGCCATGTTTGTGTGGTGTGGTGTTTTCGGGGTTTGTTTGGGTCATCACTTATTCTGCTAACAGGAGAATCCCTGCCTGGTTTGTGCGCCGACATTTGCGGAAATGAAGGAATAGCTTCTCTTGCTCTTCGGGGCCCGTGATGAATTCAAAATCGATATCCCACGCTTGAACGAGTGGCAGTGTGAATCGACGAGCTGTGTCTGAGGAGGATTCCGTCAGCCAGTTGCGGGCGCCAATGATCGCAAACACAGGTATCCCAAGGTCGAATACGATGTTCCGCATCGAATCGCCGGACTCAAAAAATCCAGTATTTTGAATCAAGACAATCGGCAGACTGCCCCCGATCAACAGGCCTCCAGCTAATGCCCACGCTTCGCCTTCGCGACAGACGCGTATCAGCTGGAAATGGGAACACGACTCAAGTGCAGGTTCCCAGCTTCCCGTCGTCGTGTCTGGTATCCAGATGACATGCGTCACCTTTAGTTCGACCAGTGCATCGACAATTTGAGTTGCGGTGAACATCGTGGGTTCCAGGCGGCGCGTTCAACGCAGGATGCTGCCGGTTGATCGCCAGGTGCGTGTCAATATTGTCAGAGTGTTGTTGTCAAAAGGGAATGCCTGCAAGATGAACCGCTGTTGGGGTGGCGGCGGGTTGGTTGCGGGCCTTTTTTGTCAGGGTTTTCGAGTCCCAGGGCGTTTGGGGACCGCGCGGGTGGTGATCCACAAGAACGGTTGTCCGCGGTCGTCGACACGAAGTTCGTATTTCATTCCCGCCTGCCGTAACGAATCACGGAGGATGCTGTGGTAGTAGCTGCGCTGTTCGGGAAGTGTGACTCGATCGCGAGTCAGATCAAGTCCTTGTTTTGCCAGCGCAGGATAATCCTGCAAAATGGGTACTTCCAGGCGTTTTTGCACCGCACTCACAACGGTCGCCAGGGGTTGATCATCGATGGTGACGGTCAGTTTGTTAAAGAGTTTTGGGAATGCGCGGCCGGGTGCATTTGCCGGTGCTCTTCCAATCGGCCAGTAATGTTCCGCATCACTCGCTTTGAAGACCCCGATCTGCAAGTCTTCACCTTGTGGTTGTTCGGGGACCATGACGAGACCAATAGAATGCAATAACGCCGCCATAGCAGTCCCGCTACTGAGTCCCTGGTAGTCATCCAGCAGCCGTTGGTTTTTTTCCAGAATGCGGCGCCCCGCGGCATCAAGTGCAAATGGTACAGAAACCCGTTTGACAATTTGGGAGGCGACATCGAAACTACGCAAATTACGTGTCGAAAAATCGACAGGCTGTTGTAGTGCCTTGTTAATGGTCACCCATTGTTTTTCAGTCAGTCCGAATTGACCTTTAGGTGATGCTACGGCATCGATACCGTCGCTGCGCAAACGGTTGATCCAGCGGACGATTTCAGTTCGGTCGGTGGTTCGAAAAGTCGCACCGGGCAAGAGCAGGCTGTTCCTGTCGGACAAAATTCCGATGACCAGGTAACTTGGCGCAAAGCGGGTCCCTGTATCCCGGATTTCAGGTTTGTCGCCATTACGTGCTTTGCGAATACGAAGGCTGTCGGCCAGGCCACGGAGTGTCGTCAACCAACGCTGCTGTCCCGTCAGTGGAACGCCTTTTCTGGCCGCCAGTTCCAGGCGAACAGGGGGGCGAGCTGCCAAGGTCGTGGCCGCCAGAAGGTGCCAGCTGAGTAGCAGGAAAATGATACGTAAGCGTTGCATTGCGCAAATCTCGTACATCGGTTCACACTAGCCTGATCAATCTTGAAATCGATCCGGTGACGCATCCCCTGATTGGTTTTCGGTCTGCTTTGGCAGCTACCGTGGTGGATATGCATGATCCAGTACAACGCCGCCGTTTTCAGGTTGTAGAGGGTGCGATTTGTTGAGGGTTGGGAATTTGGTATCTAACGTACACTGGAGACGAACGGATGCTGCAGAGGGTACACGAAAACCGGGTGTCACCGCCATCCAAAAGTGGACATTGCCCAAAATAGCAGGCTCCGTTCCATTTCGGGAATAGTTCTGTAAAGATCAATACAGGAAGGACTTGCCGCGTTTTCCTTTGGTTGCCGTCGGACGATTGGGTGTGGTCTGAAGATCACGAAGCGACTAGCACGCCCTGCTAGCGGGTTAGGCTGGTCTCGTGGCTGTCCAGCGTCAGGTCATTTGGATCATGCGGTTTCTGGAGTAACGGAAAAGACCAATGAACGTATCGCGTTCCAGTCGGCCGGACATGCCGTTGCGCAATATTGGTACTGAGTGGGGAAAGCACGAGACAGTAGATCCAGATCCCCCGCAGCCCAATTGCCCGGAGTGCGGGAAACCGTTCGCCCGGTCTGCCTCTGGTGGCCATTACTGCCCTCTTTGCGGGACCAGGGTCCGTCCTGCCAATGCAACAGTGCGTCGTGATCGATCGTGGCCAGGTGCGCTATTGGCGCTCGTTTGTAGCCTGAGCGTAGTCTCTGCCGCCTTCATGACCAGAACCAGCACAGCCGGTGCCGGGCAAATCTCGATACTTGTGTTGGCTGCAATCTTGATTGGATCTGGCGCGCTGATTGGCTTTGCAGTGTCTTATGAACGATGGTTGCTGATGCCCGTCGCGATTGAATTTATGTTGGGTCTGGTGGCGGTGACTGTGATGCTGTCAAGTTTGGATGTTTGCAGCGCGCTGGGGGCTATCCTGATCGGTCAAACGTTATTGATCGTTTACGCTGTGGGTGTATTTCTCGGTTTCTTGTTGCGCCGGCTACTGGGCCGCTTCAGCTAGCATGAGGGCCACATGGCAGCGGTTGGATCAGGTAGAGACCCGGCCCTCGTCTGGAGTGTGGTTTGACCGGGGCCGCTACGCGCGCCGATCAAGTGTCTTTATCATCCCCAGCCGCATAACTTTGGCCGCCAAAAATAGCGCGTATTTCCGCTGCCGATTGCGCCTTCTGAAGCCGGCCAATTCGCTCGCCTTCTTCATCAAGCAGGGCCTCGACATTCGTCAGTACACTTGCGGCCTGATCCGCGGGGAACTTGCACGCGCCATTCTCATCCATATGGATCATTTCGCCCGGAGAGACATCCATGCCAGCGACATGCACAGGTACATTCACCGCATGGACGGCCATCGCCCCGTGGCCGGGCGTAATGCCACTGAGCATGTACTGGAATTGCATTGGACGAATTTCATCAACGTCCCGTGAAGGTCCGTTGGAGATCAACCCACGGCAGCCGACCGCTTTCATGGCGCTCGCCATATTGCCTCCGGCTAAACCGACTTTACCAGCAATTTCCGGCGGAAATTTCTGCTGCAATACCAGTACCGTTGGTTTGGGGGATGCATCCAGTGCATCGACAACGTCCATAAATGTGAGTCGTGAAAAATTCGGATCGGGTAACCCAAAAACACACGTTACAGCATGGCCAACGATAGGGCCCAATTCGGGGTACATACAGCGCACGGACTGATCGGTATACCAATTTTCTGTCCAGGGATTATAGAGACCGAGGCACAGAGGATGTTCCGGGTAGGTCGCCACGACATTCGTAATCGAAGGTGTGTCGAACTTGCACAGTTGTTCCAGAATTTCGCGATTCTCCGTCATGCTTTCCTCGAATCGTAACGATGGGGGTATGATCTGCCAGCGCACGTATCATCCCCACTTGCGACGTGTTTGCCTACCGGTGGAACAGAGACTTTTTGATGATCCAAATCGGGGCCATTTGAGGCCGCAGCGTATTAGGCAAAGATGAGCTTGCCACGCAGCAGACCAGGCATGGCAGCAACCCTTACCGGACGGCGTAGGGTTGACTTCGCTGGTGCGCGGTCTGAGCGTTTACTCGGTGGTGGCAGGTAATTTCAGAAGATAGTCATCGTCAATGACCTTGGCGAGATCTCCGATCTCCACGTCATTGTTGGCCGCCTCTTCCCACCACCGTCGCGCATCTGCAATCATCGATTCGCTCGCTGTCGGATGGACGACGAGAAAAGCACCTTTGAGGACCAGGTTCACGGGTTGAGTCTCGTCAAATCCGTGGTTGGCGATGGCCATTACGATGCCTGGTGGAAGTTGGTTGAGGCGGTGGCTGAGATTAAGGCCCTTGTAACGGATCTTGAGTTCGTCTTGGGGCTTTTCCCGGACGAGTATGATTGAGCCTTTGTACTGGAGTTCTTCACCGCCCTGGAATCCTCGGACCACGCGGTCGAGTGTTGCCCAAAACTGATCAACATAGTTGGCTAACAAGCCAAGTCGGCGTACCAGGTCTTTGTGTTGTGGTAGCTGAGCCAGCGCGGCTGCCTGTTTCAGGTGTTTTCTGGCAGCTGCCCGTTCCGAACTCTTGACACCTCCCTTGCTCAGTGCAGCGCGGGCCAGTCCTAGGGCTTGACCCAGGTTGGCCAACTGTTGCTTGTCGGACGGCTGGGGATCGGACGGCTGGGGATCGGACGGCTGGGGATCGGACGGCTGAGGATCGGACGACTGAGGATCGGACGACTGAGGATCGGACGACTGAGGATCGGACGACTGGGGATCGGACGACTGGGGATCGGACGGCTGAGGATCGGACGGCTGGGGATCGGACTCGGTGTCCGTAGCCGGCGTGCGGCTTCCGTCTGCCGGGGAACGTCGGGCAACTGGACCTGATTTCGGGCTTTCAGTATTGAGCCAGGCGAATGCCAGAATACCGATGCAAACCGCTAGTCCGGCGGCGATTCCTAGTTGCCGGCCCCGCTGCTGCGAAGCTCTTTTTCGCGCCGGTGGTGGTGGCGTACTGGATGTCACTTCGACGGGGACCCGTGGCACGTCGGCGCCAGCGGTTGGTTGCGCGATCGGTACGTCTTGCAGTTCGTGCGAGGAAAGTGTGGTAGCTAACGGAATATCGCCAGTAGACAGTTCTCCAGAAGCTTCCTGTGGGGCAGCCTGAATGACCTGGTCGGGCGCCTGGTAGGCCGACATCGGATTTGTGTCGGGTAGCACGGGATCGGCGATTACATCACCGACGTCTGGGCCATCAGGTCTCGATTGTGGCGCAGAAATTTCATTGAAAGTAACTGGAGCACGAACTGGATCTGAAACGGGTTTGTCGTCTGGTGCCTGGGCATCCAGATCGCCGCCTCGAAATCCCACGGCTTCGTCGACGCCTTTATCGATGACTGAGTTCTCGGGTACTGAGCGGAATACAAGTGGAGCGTTGTCCCCGGTATTCGCTACGGCATCTTGAATCGTATCTGACGGTGGCTCAGGGGTGGGCTGGGGTTTTTCCGGAGCGACCATCGAGGCACCACCCATACCCGGAGGGAGCAAACTTGCTTCCAGGTTTGCCGTTTCAGGTGCGATTTCAAATCGAGAGGTCAGTTTCTTGGCAACGGGCGATTTGTTTTTCTCTACCACACTAGGAGCTGGTGTCACCGGTTGAGGTGCCGCCAACACGGACAGATCGAGTTGCCGGTCATAGTCGCCCTTTGTCCATTCGTCGGTCAAACATTTTCCAGCTTGTTCGACCTCGGCGACGAGTTGTGACCAACGCTTTGTACGCGATCCTGGATCACACGATTGAACCCGCGCGAGCGTCGCTGCTGCGGCTGCCTGAATGACTTCGGGGTCTTCTTCCAGGTCTTCCAATCCCAGAAGACGGTAATAGTTGGGAGCGGTAATCTGAGAGTCCAGATTGAGCCACTTGTGGTAGGGATTGAATTTGGCCATGACGTTGCCCGCTATGAAACCGAGATAGGCCCCAGATTCATCATACGTGCTGCCCGCAGAGACAACAACTCGGAGCGTTGACGGGGCGCCACACTCGATATCTTGGGGGGACACTCGAATGGCAGGCGGACCCGCAGATTTCCGTGCCAGGCTACAGCCTCAGGCCGCTTGAGAAACGCTGGGCATGTAGCCGCTGATCAATGATGATGGGCGTGATCGTGAGGAAACTCACCACGATACGCCTGGCCCTCGATCTCTGCATTCAAATGTGCGGTGACACCGTGACCGATCTGCCGCAGCAAGGTGACCAGTTGTTTGTTGACGATTTCAAATTCGGCCGTCATGGCTGGGTCGCCTGTTGGTTTGACGGCTTCGAGCTGATATTCCAGTTCGTCGTCAGCCAGCTTGGCTGAGATCACGATTGGAGGAGCGGCTGGAATCGGCAATTCTTTCTTGGCACTACCATCCAGGATGAAGATGCGCACCTGTCCCGATTCATCATCACCGATCCATTCGGCATGGTACGCTTCGTTCTTTCCCAGTTCGATGAGCTTGCCACCATTTGGACCTGCCTGCGGGTGGTTATGTGCTGCCTCGGTGTGCGCTGCGGGTTTGGCGTCATCCTGGGAAGATTTTGGCTGGGGAGCCGGTTGCGAATTGCAACCACCATGCCAAAGAAGTGTGCTGAGCACGATGAGGATTGTTGCCGGGCGTTGCATTGTGTGGCCTCAGTGGATTAGTGCATGTTCCTTCTGCGTGTTTCTACATTCCAGAGAACGGTCCAGCAACCCCGGTTGGCTGCTCCTGCGGGCGGGCTGCCCAATAGCTCGCAGGGCACAGCTTCGTGTACTTGGAAGTTGGCCGCATCGTTGCGCTGATGACAGCGAGATCCTTGCCGAACTCGCTCCGGTTCTGGCCGAGAGAGGGTGTCGTGGCCTCGTCAAGAGACGATGTCATGGATCACCCGGCCCGCGACATCGGTAAGGCGAAAGTCCCGACCGTTGTGGCGGAAAGTCAAACGCTTGTGTTCGAGGCCCAGTAAATGGAGCAGGGTCGCGTGCAGGTCGTGTACAGACGCCCGATTTTCTACGGCGCGGTGCCCGATTTCGTCGGTTGCACCATATCGGGTTCCCCCTTTGATGCCGCCGCCCGCCAGCCAGCAGGTAAACGCGTGAGGATTGTGGTCTCGACCTGGTTTTTGGGCTTTTTGCGCCATTGGAAGACGGCCAAACTCCCCACACCACATGACGAGTGTTGTTTCCAAGAGACCGCGTTGCTTGAGGTCTGCCAGCAATCCAGCGATCGGTTTGTCTGTTTCACCAGCAAACTGTCGGTGATTGCCACGGATATCGTTGTGTCCGTCCCAACTTCGCTGATTTTCGTTTCCACCGGAGTAGATTTGTACGAAACGAACACCCCGTTCCACCATCCGCCTTGCCAGCAGACACTGCTGGGCAAAATGACGACAGTTGGGATCATCCAGCCCGTATTGCCGTTGGGTTGATTTGGACTCGCCTCCCAAGTCCAGGGCTTCGGGAGCTGCGGATTGCATCCGGTAGGCGAGTTCGAAGCTCTCGATCCGTGTCAGAAGATCATGTTGCGCAGCTCGTTGTGTTTGGTGTTGTTGATTCAGGTATGCCAAGAGGTCGAGTTGGGCGCGCTGTCGCGGAGGAGTCAGTTCAACTGGTGGACGGAGGTTTTCAATCGGTTCTCCCTGTGGTTTCAGCCAGCTTCCCTGGTAGATACTGGGAAGAAAACCTGCCCCCCAGTTTTGCGAGTAGCCTTTGGGTAATCCACGTCCTTTGGGATCGGACATGACGACAAAGGCCGGGAGATCTCGGCTCTCGCTTCCCAGACCATAGGTGGACCATGCGCCAACGCAGGGAAAGCCCATTTGCGTGAAACCGGTGTTCATCATGAACAACGCGGGACTGTGGTTGTTTGACTGGGTGTAACCGGAGTGTACGAATGCCATTTCGTCGACGTGGTGTGCTAGATGTGGAAACAGGTCAGAGACCCATTTCCCGGATTGCCCATGTTGACGAAACCGGAACGGTGAGGGCATCAATCCGCCTACCGCATTGGCAAAAAATCCTGTAAAGCGGTCAAACCCAGCTACCGACTGACCAGACTTTTGAGCCAATACTGGCTTGTAATCCCAGGTGTCAACATGGCTCGGGCCACCGTTGATGAATAGCCAGATCACCGATTTTGCTGCCGGCCGCGTATGCGACGTTTTTGGCGCCAGTGGGTTTGCCGAGCGCGCCGACGTTGCCGGATCCTGCGCCAGTAGCCCTTCTTCATGCAGTAGCGAGAGGAGACCCATTGTGCCGGCACCACACCCGGCACGTTGCAGCATGTGCCGCCGCGACAATAGCGGCTGAGGATCAGATTTCTCGGTAGCGGACATGCAGTGTTTTCCTTGCGTCGCGTAAGTTGGTGAGCGAGCACGCTGCGTGAGAGGAGAGAGCCCACAGAGTTCGCAGTCGCCTGTCTGCGGCTAGCGCACGAGTATACACCGTTTGAGACCTCAGCACATGGCGCGCTGTTTTAGTGCCGCTGTCGATATCTTGTGTGGCGAGGAACCCCTGGCTCGGAGCAGACCCTTGTATCTCGTGAGTGTCAATTCAGATAAGTTTTGAAGATGGCACGACCTGCAGCCTTCTCTTTTATTTTGTATGAGGATCAGTTTGAACAAGATGAACAACGTCATTTCCCTGGTGTTGGGAGGGGGTCGTGGTACCCGTTTGTATCCGTTGACACAGTTTCGAGCGAAGCCAGCAGTGCCGCTCGCGGGAAAATACCGGCTGATCGATATTCCATTGTCGAATTGCATTCACAGTGGCTTGAACCGGATTTACGTGTTGACGCAATTTCTTTCCGTCAGTCTTCATCGTCACATTCGCCAGACTTATCGGTTTGACGCCTTCAGCGGCGGGTTTGTGGAATTGCTGGCGGCTCAGCAGACGATGGAATCCGGAGTCGATTGGTACCAGGGGACGGCGGATGCCGTACGCAAGAATCGGCGCTATCTAGACCAACCGGATGTCGATCTGGTGCTGATTCTATCCGGCGATCAGTTGTACCGGATGGATTTCAGAGAGATGGTGCGTACGCACAACGAGTCGGGTGCCGAAGTGACAATTGCGGCGTTACCCGTAAGACGGGAGGCGGCACGCGGACTAGGTGTGATGCGGATGGATGAAAGTGGACGTGTGGTTGGGTTTCTGGAAAAGCCGCAGACCGATGAGGAGATTGACCTGGTACGTACGGATCCCCAGTCGATTGCGGAGCGTGGTGTCGAACCAGGGGATCGCGATTGCCTGGCGAGTATGGGGATCTATCTGTTTCGTCGTGAATTTCTTCTCGATGTACTCGACAAGACCGATTACCAGGATTTTGGAAAAGAAGTGTTTCCCGCTGCAGTCCGTGCACGCCATGTGCAGGCGCACTTGTTTGATGACTACTGGGAGGATATCGGCACAATTCGTGCGTTCTATGATGCCAACTTGAACATGGTTCAGGAGGAGCCCCTATTTGAAATGGGGTGGGCTGAATCACCCGTATACTCGCGCCCCCGATTCCTTCCTCCGACACGGATTGGCGATGCGCACATCCGCCGGAGCTTGATTGCGGATGGGTGTCGGATCAGCGATGGAGTGACCATTGAAAACAGTATTATCGGATTGCGTTGCCAGATCGATGAAGGTGCTGTCGTACGAAACTCCATCGTGATGGGGTCTGACGATTACTCAACGGATTCGCCAGATCGTGTTGGGTCTATTGGTATTGGATCGGGAGCCGTGATTGAAGGGGCAATTCTAGACAAGAACTGTCAGATCGGCGCCCAGGCACGCATCGTCAATGACACCGGCGTCGAACATTGTGATGGCGAAGACTGCTTGATTCGAGAGAGCATTCCGATTGTGCTCAAAGATGCAGTGATTCCTGGTGGATGGAAACTGGCCTGAGACTTGCGCCATAGGAATGCAGCGACTTCGCCCGACCGAGAGCGGTCTTATTCGTCCAGTTGTTCGTAGAGCGGTAGATGACGGTAGTAGACTTCCAGCATCAGCAGCTTGATGGCCGTTGCATAAATACGTCCACCACTGGCTTCCCAATTGTCACGCGGATTCCAGGTGCCAGACAATGGACCCTCGCTGATTTGAGTTTTTGTCAAATGGTCACGCAGGCGGCTGTTCCAGGCTTCCCAATAGCGCCCTTGCATGTGATACATCACTTGAGTGCCGTAGTACCAATAATAGGATGTCCGGCGCTGGTCCGTGTCCGGAAGATTCAGTAGCAAGTAGTCCGCCCCCGATCGCATACGTAGTTGATTGCGTGCGACTCCCATGAATTGGAGACAGAGTAGACCTTCGGCCGTCATGGCGGGAGTTGCGGAACCATTTTGATAACCAAAGTGCCCACCGTTGGGTTTGTTACCTTCTACGGACGACAGCCATTTGGCGACCAGGTCGAGGGTCGCTTGTGGAATAGTGAGCCCAGCCATTTCACCACTTTTGAGGGCCATCATGGCCCAGCCAACGACTGAGGTATCACCTGCCTGGTTGGGACTATAACGCCATCCGCCTGTCGGGCCGTGCTGCGCCTTGATAAGGAACTGCAGCGATTTTTCAGCCAGTGGCTTGAGTGCGGGATCTTGTGTCATGCCGAAGGTCTCACACACCGCGATGGAGGCAATCGAATGGCTGTAGATATGTGACTTATCTCCCGCGGAGAGCAGATCACCGTTTGGTTTTTGTTGTTTCTGTAGCCACCCGATCGCGCGGGAAATATTTTGTTGATACTCGCCCGCTTGATGGGTGTTGCCCGCGGCCAAGAAAGGCAGCAGTGCTAAACCGGTGGCTGCTGTGTTTGAGCGGACCTTGCCCGCGCCGCCGCAATTGGGATGTTTGCCCTGGCAATTTGCGTGAAAGGTGTCGAGGCTCCAGCTGCCGTCTTTGTTTTGATGCGCTGCCAGCCAGGCAAGACCCTGGTTGACGGCGACCTCAGATTCATCTGTCCCACCAAATAGCTTGATATGCTGGCGCCGGATATCTGCCTGTCGGAGTGTAAACATTTCTTGCAGACCGACACTGTCCGCGGCATAGACGACTTGTGTTGCTTTGGCATGGCGGCGTTCCAACTGACTGACAATCGGACCGAACGTGGGAGGGAGTTCTCTGCGCACATCGCTATTTTGACCAGTCGAGATCCGCTGGTTGCGGCGACTGGGGCCTCCCATAATACGCGGCGTGACGACTTCGATGCGCGGCGGCACGACGACGCTGCGATTTAATTCCACTTTTACGGCCGTTGCGTTTTGTGCCGTGGGTGCCGCGACGGGATCAGGAAGATCGGCAGCGAGCGCGGATTCTTCCAGATCCGGAATGGTCGGTGCGACGGCGCCCGCGCGACGCAGACGGATTGATCTGGGTTGGGGTCGGGCACCCGCCGTTGGGACTGTGGCAGCCGTGGTGGCGGGGCGCATCGTGCGGACCGGTAATTCGGCAGAGGACTGGACGGTGGGCGCTGCAGCCGGTTTGGGCGCTGTCCGGGTGAGCCTATCGATTGGTTTGGTGGGCTGGCGTTGCGCGTTGCGGTCATCGATCGGGACCACTGGCTCGCTGGTGTCCTCGACGAGTTCAATCAACTGCCGAGCCAGTTCCGACCGATCCCGGTTCGCGGGTGGTACCTGTTCGACGTCTACAATCGTTGGCGCGTCCGGTAATTCTGCGGCGGGTGTGTCAAGCGTGCGCATCGGTGTCAGTTCGGCGACCTCGGTAGGCTGGTCAGGGAGTACCCGGGAAGGGGGAGTGCTCCGCGGTAAATCAGCAGGGGTCACCTGGTTTTGCGCGATTGCGGGTGTTTCGGTGGGTTCGATCAGCTCCATATCGTCTCGCACTTCGACCGTTGCTTTTGCAGGCGCCGTTACGCGGGCCGGCGAGGGGGCCGGTTCGGGTGTATCAACCGGTTGTGGAGGTGGGCTGTAGAGGACCCGGTCAGTTGGTAGGCGTTTTGCCATCTCGATGGAAATCGTCGGCTCAAGATTGTCAGTCGGTTGCGGCATGTTGAGTGGAGTTGATTCGCTGCGTGTCACCTCGATTGTTTTTTGTTCCGCTTTGAGATCGTGTAGTTTTTCCCAGGCCTGCTGGCCATCTTCATGCGATTGGTGTTGATTGTCGGCGAATGGTTGTTCTGCGGCTTCGGATTCTTGCAGATTGCTGACAATCAGAGTGACGACTGTCGGGAGAGACCAGAAGGCCAGCACGAACAACGCGACCGCATGAAAGATGAGGCTGGCTCCAAAGAACCGCATCGAGGTCGCTGCTTCCCAGAACCAGCCGCGCAGCCACATCCAGACTGCTACCAATGCTGCGGCCAGCAGTGTGAGCAACAGAGCTGGCAGCCACACCTTCGCCAGAATACCGAGGTGGGCGGTATCCCAGCCAGGCTCTGTGAAAACTTCGATTGCCCGACTGCGATAAATACGGTTGCGCCCTGAGCGATCACTGGAAAAGACCAGCGTAAATCCTTCGGGAGAGAGCGCTGGTTCCAGCTCATCGTTCAATGAATTGATCGAGGTGCCTAATGTCTCGGGCGTTTGAAAACCGGACGACGTCTGTCGTGCCCGATAGAGTTCAAAGTGACGCGTCTGGCCTGGAGATCGCGCGCGATTCGAGGAGAAGTACAAGAATCCATTGTCGGGCGACAGGTAGGGTGAACCTTCATCGCTGTCGGATCGATTCAGCGAGGTGATCGGTTCGACGTGTTCCCAGGTTTGTTGGGGCGCTGTCCGGGTAGCCCGGTACAGACCTCGATACGACGCGCCTAGTTCACTGCGCAAAGTACCCGACCAGGGACGCTGCGTGGTCGTACTACCGGGTTCGGTACTCTCCCGCTGCATCGCCGCCGTGCGATTCGAAGAAAAGTACAGGGTGTTTCCATCGGGTGAAATCGCTGGTTCCGACTCATGGGCTGCGGTGTTGATCGTGGCACCGAGATTCTGTGGCGGTTGCCATTGTCCGGACTGGCGCTTGGATACATAGAGATCGAAGCCACCGAATCCACCTGCGCGATTCGAGTAGAACCAGAGCCAGCGGCCATCTGGACTGATGATAGCGCCGATGTCCTGGGCAGGTGAATTGATTGCATCCAGAGGTTGGACTGGCTGCCACTGGCCTTCGGAAAACCGTGAACTGTACAGGTCCATTTGCCCGTTGGTGTGGCGGACGGTGCAGAGTAATAAAGAACCACCCTCAGCAAGCCGCGGTGACAGGATGTCGGCGTTTGCCAGATCGTCCTGGAGCAGCCCTTCCAGCGGCTCCGCGGGTTGCCACACGACTTGACGTCTTTGGGGTGCGTTGTTCTCGTCCCAGCGAATGTCTTTACCAATGGGAATGACGCGCAGCACGCGCCGCGGCGCAGCCCAAAGTGCCAGAAGCGCGAGTGCTACCGCGGCAACGAGGAGTACGGTTTTGGTTGAGTGGAACCAGCGCGTGGCGAGTTGGTGCCACCGGATGTTGGGGTCTGGCATTGCTTCTGATCGCTGCGGTGCGTGCCGCAACGCTTTCCAGGACAGATAGTGTTGTATTGTTGGATCGGCCGCGGGCCGGGCCAATCAATGTTAACGCGACTCCAAGGTGGCAATGCGATAGTCCATGCCAGCCCGGTTGCAGAGGCTCATGACACGGGCTGCGTATTTCAATGCGCTGTTGCCATCACCACGTATCAATGCGGTTTGGTGGGGGTTGTTTTTCTTTGCCTGGTTAATGACAAGGGAAAGTTGGTCTTCGTTGTATTCGCGACGGACGACTTTGTAGGTCCCGTCCTGGGTAATGTTGATGATCAATCCTTGCGTCATCGCCACTGGCTGGGCTTGTACGACTTCGGGTAACTCAACTTCCAATTCACGTTCTTCCTGATTGAATTGGGTGGCGACAAGGAAGAAGATCAGCAGTAAAAACACCACGTCGATGACGGGCGTCAAGTTGGGTCCCTCGGTATCGGTCGTAGTCGGTGGTAGTTTCATATTTCCAATCATCTTGCAGGTGGTATGACGAACCAGGTAGCCGTGTCGAGGATCATCCTGTGAACACAAGGAGAGGAACGAGCGAATCTCCGATTGGTTTGCCTACAAATGGTTTGCGCCTTGTGTGGCCCTGATTCAGGATGCCCTGATCGCGTTGGACATCAGGGGGTTGGTCGAGGTCGGCGTGCTTTTCGGAGGCTGGGGCGGTTCCTGGGCCGGCTGGGTTCGCTTTACCAGGTGCGGTACGAGTGGTATCAGTAACTTGTCCATGTCACGAAAATATCTCTCCACACGGCCGCTAAAAAACGATCCCAACAGGAGAGACGGGATGGCCACAGACAGGCCTCCTGCGGTCGTCAAGAGAGCCATGTAGATACCCTTTGCCAACAGCTCGGCCTTACCCAGACCTGATTGACTGGCGGTGTGGAACGCGATGATCATGCCAACGACGGTTCCCAGTAACCCGACCAATGGCGCAATGCTGCCGACCGTGTTCAAAGGCCGAATTCTGGCGCGCAAATCTGCCATTTCACGCGACGCGGCATCTTCCATCGACTTTTCGACTTCGGCAAACGGTTGTCCCTGTCGCGCCAGGCCGGATTGGACAATGACCGCCAGCGGCGCAGGTGTGTTGTCACAACTGTCAGCCAGCGCACTGTATCGCGGGGCTGATCCATGTGCGACCTTCTCCAGTTCTTCAACACAGGCGATGGGCATCAGTTGTTCACGGCGCATATTGACGGCGCGTTCCACTGCTACGGTGCCGGCCACCACCGAGAATAATCCTAAGATTCCCATGAAAGCGACGCCTGTGATCCCGCTGTCGAGAATCATGTCGAGGAGCGAATCGCCGGCCTCGTCGGCGTTCTCTGTTTCTGCGGCTGTGGCCGGTTCTGTTTTCTG
>PBOG01000254.1 GCA_002724245.1 Planctomycetaceae bacterium | reverse complement strand
TCGGATCGACAGGTGAGGCGATTCATCGAACATATGCCAACCTCGAAGTACAGCCTAACTCCGGAGATCCAGACACCGCCCCAGCGGGTTGAACGCCGGAGCTGGGCGGTGGCGGTGGGCTACTTGGACGTGCCCAGCGACGAGATGTCCCAGACCCTTACCGACTTGTCATGGCCGCCGCTGACGATTCGCTTCCCGTCGGGGCTGAAACAAACACTGTTGACCGTTCCGTTGTGCCCATTGAGCTGATGAATCAGCAAGCCGGTTTCAGAATCCCAGACCATCACTTCGCGGCCATAAATACCGCCGACGATCCATTTTCCGTCCGGGCTGAAACTCACGCTCACGACACTTCCTGTGTGTCCGTTGAAAGTGAGCGGTCCCCAGCCTTCAACGGTTTTCTGCTCGACAGCAGCCTGAGCAGGTGGCACGGTCGTTGGCTCGTCTGTTGGATCCTGGAGCAGACCTGCCAGTTCAGCGTCAGACAGGTCATCAATGCCCGTGGCCTCCGTCTTGGACTCACCTGCTGCCGCGTTCTCGGCCTTCACCGGCGACGACGGGACCGCACCACCACCGGGCGAGTTGTCGTCACCCCGACCCCAGACTCCGGCTTTCGCCATCTCGTGGGGGCCGCGTCCGTTGTGACCCATCATCGATGTGCAATACCACATGCGGAATTTGCCATTGGGTTCCCGAATGACATTCCCCCACGCACAATCCGCTTCAGTCTTCGGATCCTCGGGCCACACCACCGGTTCCTTTAGCGACTTCGGACGATTGACGACTCGGCGAACACCCTTCTGTGTGGCGATCCAATGATCATCGACAAAGAGATAGAGATTTGGCTCGTGCGTCGTGAGCGGATCGGGCGCCGCCGAACGTTTCGGCTCAGGAGTCTGCGCAGATGCCTGACCAACAAGCACGACTAACGGGAACATGAAACTGAAGCGCAACCAGAATGACATAGCTTGAGGCTCTTTTTTCAGCGGCAGGGTGGCACTGGTGTGCCACTGGCTCCGCCAGTGCCGCTCGAAAGGGTAGATCCAAACTCGTTAGATCGAGCAGCAGTTCAGGCGGAACATTATTGACGACTGTACGGAAATGAGTTACCGGATTCTTCTTCGTAGCTCGACTCTCCGAGTCGTGCTACGTTTTGCACTTCGGTAATTTATTTCCGCGCAATTCCTAAAGCGATGCAATTCGACAATACTCCGGAATCTCCAAAATTGATTCCGAAGGAGGTATGACGCGATGACTGACAACTCGAACCGTCGCCAGACCAAGCACCTGGCCGTCAGCCGACGCGGGGCGTTGCAGGCCGGTCTATTGGGTCTGGGCGGACTGAGTCTACCGGCTTTTCTTCGACAGCAGGCCAACGCAGGTGAGACTCTGGCCGGAGATACGGCCGTGATCTTCCTTTTCCTGCATGGCGGACCCAGCCAGTTAGAAACCTACGATATGAAGCCGTCAGCGACCCGAGAGGTGCGCGGGCCATTCCATCCCATCTCGACCGCTGTCCCCGACCTGCAGGCCTGCGAACTGCTGCCTTTGCATGCTAAAATCGCGGACCGCTTTACGTTGATCCGTTCGTGTACGCACGGCGATGGCGGGCACTTCGAGGCGCATGGCCGGTTCATGTCCGGCAATCCGGGGCTCAAACCCGGGACGTTTGAGTCGACTCACCCGCAGATGGGAGCGATCGTCGGCCGCGCGCTCAAGTCGCGAGTGCGCGGAGTGCCGGCATCGGTGGGGATGGGACTGGTTATCTACAAAAGCGCTCACGGCGAGTACCTCCCAGGGATTGGAAACGGATATTGGAACAGCTCTTGGCGGCCGCCCATTGTAACCAAGACGGGCTTACCCAACGCCACACTGACGATCGAAGGAGAACGCCTCAACGACCGCGTGGGCCTGCTGCGGCAATTCGATCGCGTCCGCCGCAACGTCGATAGCCGCGGCGTGATGGAATCGGTGGATGAGTTTAATCGAACGGCTATCGAAATCCTGACGGCGGACAAAGTTCGACAGGCATTTGATCTCTCCCAGGAAGATCCCCGGCTGGTCGCGCAATATGGGAATGAATGGGGCCAAAATGCACTGGTCGCGCGGCGTCTGGTCGAGGCGGGAGTCAGCTTTGTCACGATCAGCGTCCCCGGAGGCGTCAAGGCGATGGGCGCGCCGGGATGGGACGACCACGCAATCAACATCGACTTGCCGACGATCATGCGGCATCGGCTGCCGGTGTATGATCAGGTCGTCACGACGTTGATCAACGACATCTACGATCGAGGGCTCGACAAAAGAGTGCTGCTGATTGCGGCGGGCGAATTTGGACGGACTCCGAAAGGAAATCTGGCAACTGGAACCACCACGAAGAAACTACAGTGGGGCCGGGAGCATTGGCCCGGCGCCCAATCGATTCTGATTTCCGGAGGCGGGTTTCGCATGGGGCAGGTCATTGGAGCCACAGACCGGCACGCTGCCTATCCGGTGAAACGTCCGATTGATCCTCAGGACCTAATGGCGACGATCTACAAGCACCTCGGCATCGATCTGGCGACCCATTTCCCGGACTCCAGCGGTCGTCCCGTCGCCATTACGACCGGCACTCCCATCAAGGAACTGGTTTAGGCGGATGGCTCGATCAACCGGCGGGCCAAAGTGCATGCACGACAGGTTTATCAACTGATGAAACACTTTATTCCAATTCTTCTCTGCACACTGTTGGCACACGTCGGGTCCGCCGCCGAGCCGCTGTACCATGTGGGGATCGAGGTCACTTCGCCGTTGCCCAAAGGTAACGTGCCGATGGACCCGACTATCGACTTCGGCGAGGTGATCCGCGAACACGGCGGCAAGGGAGTGCTCGACCCCAATTCGTTCGAAGTGGTAAATGTCGTCACTGGAAAGCCCGTGCCATTCGCGAGCTCGGAGGACTTTGCCTACGGCGACCGTGGACGGCTCGAATGGGTTATCACCGATCCGGGTCACACGAAGTACGAGGTCCGCTTTCGTGCGTCCGCCGTGCGGCCTCCTCTTCAGCCTCAAGCCCGGACGCCGCTGGTCGGCGTGGGCGACCTGCTGCGATACAACGCCGGTCAGCCTCGCCCTTTCGCGTTGCAGTTTCCAGCTCGGCTGGTGGATCTCACGGGTGACGGCAGGCTCGATCTGGTGGGTTGCTGGGATTATGCGTATCGGCCCGGGAGGCCGTGGAGCGGCGTCGTCTGTTATCCCCGCGTCGGCGATCCTGCGCAGTTCGAGTTCGGCGATCTGACGCGGATTCGGTACGTCAAGAATCCAGAATCCAACAGCTTTCAGCACTTCGGTAACATCAGCATGACGGCCGATGTCGATTTCGCCGACTTCGATGGCGACGGTTTGGTGGACGTCGTATGGCGCCCTGCGACCAGAGACCGGCTTTCCTTCTACCGCAACACCGGCCGCCGCGACGCGGGCGGGATGCCCGTGTTCGCGGACGCGGGCAGTGTGCCTGTTCGTGGGGGTGGACCAGTCCGCACGGCCGATCTGGACCACGACGGCGCGATGGATGTGATTGTGGGTGATCTGTGGCTCCGCAACACGAAGGCCGGTTTGCCACCCAACCTAGCCCAACCCGTCAAGCTGGAAGTTCCGGGTGTGCATTGCTGGTTTGATGTGGATCAGGATGGGAAACCTGATGCCATCATTCGGGAAGCTTCCGGCAAAGGCATCGATAGCCTGTGGAACCTCTGCGAGCGCATCGTTTGGCGGCGCAATCTGGGTGGAAGCCCAACGAAGTTTGATGCCGCGAAACCTCTGGCTGCGGTCAACACTCACTCAAAGAGTCCCCAGTTTGTGGCGGCGGTAAACGACGGCGAGGAACGAGGCCTGCTGGTTACGGACTGGCCCAACCTGACCGTATCGTTCTATCAGCAGACCGGCGCGGGCCGGTTCCGTCCACCGGCCCTGGCACAGTCAAAGTCGGCGGTCATCTCGCTGGGCGATCAGGCCTGGCCCCATCTGTGCGATTGGAATGGCAACGGTGTTCTGGACCTGCTGGTCGGCGGCGGCTATGGCTGGCCGCAGATCGTGGTCAATGAAGGAACGAACCAGCAACCGGCGTGGGGAGTGTCGCAGTACATCCTTGCCCAGGACAAGCCCATTCGGATTACACGTAAAGAGGTACTCGGCGACACCAACCACTTCCATGATGATTTTGGCTACCCGTATCCGGCCTATGTCGACTGGGACGGCGACGGGTTACCCGACCTCATGCTGCCCAATGAAACCAACCGCATCTTCTGGTACCGGAACATCGGCACGCGCGCGGCGCCAGAGTTCGGGCCGCGACACCAAATCCTGTGCGACGGCTTTCCCGATTCGCCTCAAAAGCGCGCCGCCTCGGCAAAGCGGGCCAAAGAGTCGATCACGGAACATGCCTCGGGCAAGCGCTATCCCGCAGAGAAAGATCAATCGTTCTTTTGGCGCACCGGGGCGGCTTTCGCCGACTTCAACGGCGACGGACTGATCGACATGGTCACGTATGACGGTGCCGATCGAGTGGCCAGCCTGTTCGCTCAATACCGCGACGAGTCTGGAAAACGGGGACTGAAGAAACAGGGACCGCTGAAGATGAGCGACGGAAAACCCGTCGGTGCTTTCGGGCATCCGGGTCACTGGACGAAGGCGTTCCGGGCAGTCGATTGGGACGGCGACGGCCTGCTGGACCTGATCCTCAGCAGCGCCGGAACATGGCAGAGCGGCGGGCCCGGCCAGTACGCGATCGGGGGCCTGCCCGGCGGCAGCAGCATCCAGTTACTGCGCAACGTGGGCACGCCCACCGAGCCGAGGTTCGAACCGCCGCGGCCGATGCGGATGTATGGTTCACCGATTGCCATGACCCATCACGGTCCTCATCCCTGGGCGGGAGACCTGGACGGCGACGGGCTGCCTGATCTGGTGGCATGTGTCGAATGGAGCGTCTACCCGTTCTACAGCCATAACGCGATCGAAATGTCAAAGCGGCCAGGCTTTGCCACTCGAACCTGGACGACCGCTGGTACCGCCGACGGGATCGACCTCGTTCGCGACGGCCCAGGAAAGGCTGCGGATACGACCAAAAGAGGCCGTCTGCGAGCCAGCTTTGCGCAAAGCGGCGGAATCTATGCCGGCGGTAGTTACGACGGGGTCTTCGGCCACCTGAATGCGTTTCGGGCGTCTCCAGACGACGACATCAATGAGCGGCTGCGAGCGGCGCGAAAGAAAGGGCTGATCAATGTCGTTCAACTCGATTATCAACAGCGCTGGGGCGGCGATCGCCAGGATGCCTTGAAGAAAATTGACGCATGGCTCAAACGGACCGACTTGTCGCTCATCGACGCCGTCCATCTCTCGGAAGAGCAGGCGTATAACGCAGGCGACTGGCTCGATCCACTCTACGACGCCATGAAAGCACGCGACCACACCCTTCCCGTCTATGTTTGGCCCAGTTTTCCGCTGGGCCCTTTGGCAAAAGCCGACGGATTTGTGTACGACGCGTATGGTCTGGGGTATACCGAGTCGCGACGCAAACTCATGCAGTTTCTCCGCACGGGGAAACCCTTGATTATGTGCATCGACGCGTCCGGATATAGCGACTATCGGGCGGCCCGAGAACAAGTGATGGCCTGCCACGAATTCAACGTCCCGGTCTTCTACTTTGTCGCCGACAGCGGTTCGGGGAGCTACAACAACTGGTACGGCAAAACGACAGTGCCGCTCTCTGCCTGCCGCAACTTCATGTTCAGCGCGATGGAGTTTCAAAGGCGCTGTCGCGGTTCGGCGCCGATTACCGCGGGAGACATGATCTGGGCGGAGCAGATCGAACTGGCACCGGATGAAAAGGGAAAGGTGCGGTACAACTGGTCTGACTTCGGTCAGGCGACGGTGTACGGATTTACGCGGCTGAAGGTCGCCGATGGCGCGGTGAAGGTCGAGGGCAACCAAGAGACGGCGCTGGATTATCAGTTCTGGTCGCTGCTGCCCGTCAACGACGCAAGCCTCAAGCTGACGGTCAATCCTGACACGGCTCCAGGAGCCGTCCGAGTGGAGCAATCGCGATGCGGTAAACGGGATGAATGGCGGTCCATCAAACCATCCGCCGCTGGGGACGTTTTGCTGTACGATCTCGGAAACCTCGGGCAGGAATTTCGCATACGGTTAACGCTGTCCGGCGGCGCGGTCCTGCGCGCCGGTCAGTTAAGTGGAAAGAGCGAGCCGCCGTCCAACAAGGCGATCAACCTCGATACTTTCTATGACGGTTGGCGGGGCAAGATCCAGTTTCGCCAGAATCTGGGAGTCGGTTTGTGGCGGACCATGGCAGTGGTCGACAATCCTCAGCATCTGGATGCGGGGAGTTCTTTGTCGTTGCGCGGCGCCAGCGGCTACGCCATCGGTGCGAGTGTTGTCGAGAAGTTTCGCAGCGATCATCGCCTGAACAATCTCGTCATTCGTCTTGCGGGGATGAGCCATTCGGCCCTCGGCGGCTCGTTCTCGCTGGGAGTGTCGCTCGACGGAAAAACGATCATCAAACAGGGGGCGCCAGACACCGAGAGGCGTGCCGATGGCTTATTCAGCGGGGTCCACATGTTGGACCTCAGTGACGTCTCCGAATTCGCGGGCGCCCAGGAGTTCTACGTACATATGATTCAGCGCAATGGTTCCGGTGTCCGCGGCAACACAAGCAGCAGCCTCGACAGACTGGAGATCAGCGCGACGCATGCGAATTGAACCTTCTTCGGTCAGATCGCCGAGATCAGAATCACCAGCGTTCGCCGATACGGGCGTTGATATTTCGTCCATCAGTACAGCGACTTCATCGCAAAGGAAACACAAGACCGGCTGCGCTGTCCTGATTGCGATCAGCCCCTGCTGCAAACTCCTGGGGAGTTCAACTGCCAGGACTCGATTCCGGCCTGTGCGGGACGGGTAGCCTCGTCAATGCGAACGGCCGACAATGGATGGCGAAGCAGGAATCAACCAACGGACTCCGCGATTCACGGCGAGCTTTCCTGGCGGCTTCGGCGACGACGATCGCCGGTTTGCCGCTCGGGCATTCGTCGGTGAACGCGACGGAAGCGGCGTCGGGTTGGACCGGCAGTCAAGGTTCCGCGAAGTCGACAATCCTGTTCTTTCTGTGCGGAGGCGCTTCGCATCTGGATTCGTGGAATCTGAAACCGAAGACTCCTGCCGCCGGTGCAGGTCCGGTTGCTGGCCACAAGAAGTGCGCGCCAGCCTCTATATTGGTGGCGTCTGAATACGCATCCCGAAGGAGCTGCTGAGACGGTCCAGATACGATCCACTTCGTGATATTGGTCCGCCGCCCCTCCCGCGTGCAAACGAGGGAAGACCGCACAGCTCGGGCAGGCGGTTCAACGGATCAGTCGCTGAACCGGAAGGAGTAGAGATCAGCATCCTGTAAGACAAATCGCAGCCGGACAGGCGTTCCAGCCATCCGCCCGGGTTGCTGTTGGCCATTCCAGACGATGGTGCGGTCCAGCGTGTCACCAAAGTACGTGGGGCAGTCTGCTAGGGAGAATCCAGTGACCGGCGTGCCGTCGGGATGTTCGATCGCAACGCGGACGCTGCCGGCGGCGGAGGTGGAAAAATTGAGCGACAGGCGGCGGCCGGAAAACACGATGGGTTTTGTCAGGAGCGCCCCTTCCCGCGCCCCGGCATGCGCCGAGACAAAGCCGTCGAGCCGCAGTGTGTAGCGTCGGAGCGATTTGCCTTTCTTCTGCAGCCAGACTCCCTCGGTCGCGTACAGGGAGAGTTCGTTCGGCGCACCTTTCAGCGTCGAGGCCGTCTCCACGCTGTGCCAGCCGACAAACTGCTGACCGTAGTTCCAGGTACCTGGTCGCTCAGGGCCGGGTCTCAGGAATCCTTCGTCCCAGCGGTGGAAGTGCACGCCGTCGCGGCTGGACATAAACAAGCCTTCAGTCAACGCGGTACCATAACGCTCGCTCAGTGCCGAGCGTGCTTGACGCTGTTCGAAGTCCGGTAGTGCGCGCAGAGACGCTGGCCAGTTGCGGACGCGGTCCGGACCGGCTCGGTCACTCCCGTCCGGAGACGTAGTGGATGGCGCGCCGGCTCGATCGATATAACGAACCGGCATACCAATCAACAGATGCGGTGCACGGTGATAGGGGTGAATTCCGTTCTCATACAATTCCATTTCGAGTGAACTCTGGTAGCTCAAATCAGCCTGAGCTTTCCAGTGCAGCAGGTCTTTCGACGTCGCAGTGCGGATCGCCCGCACGCCAGCGGGTTTCCATTCCTCTGTGTTTGTCGTTCCACCTGTGAAATACCGCCAGAAGGCACGATACTCACGGCGTTCGCTGTCCCAGAATCCCAGATTCATGGAGTCGAACGCACCGTCAGTGATGACAGGTTTGTTGCTGATCGGCGACCAGTGAATGCCGTCTGGCGATTTCATCGGCACCATGCCCAACGGGCTTCGGGAAGTCATAAACGTCTTGTAGCGTGCGTCGGAGGTTGCCTGAGGATTGTCATCCCGGAAAACGGCCGGGGCTCCGATGCGCACGTTGTGCCGGGCGGCTGTAGCGGGATCCATTATGATGTTGTTGGCTTTTGAGCCTTGGAATTCGTATAGGCCAAGATTTGGTTTTCGCCAATGGATACCGTCGTCGCTTTCCGCGTAGCAGAAGCTAGACGGCCCAATGTTCAGCTGTCCTTTCTGTGTAAGCGTCGAGTGGAGTCCGACATAGAACATGCGATAGCGGTCGCCATCCTTGAATACGCAGTGATAGGTGGTGTTGTTGCCTTCCCACGGTTCGTCATGGATCATTACGACTTCCCGTGGAGTCGGATGGTGCAACCGTAAGTCAAGTTGGCCGTCGATCCGCTCAATTAGTGTCGTATCGGTAAACAACTCCCGCCGTGTGCCAATCTCGATCGGTTTGGCAGCGTTTGTGACAATCGTGTCAAGCAGTAGCAATGCAGCGATGGCCGTGAGCGAAGGGGGCTTCATAGGATTCTCATGCTCTTGTCAGTGCTGGTGAATTCCGGAAAAGTTGTGTGTCAGGCGATGAGCGGCGTTGCGGGCTGCCCTGGTTATTCGTTGTCAGCGAGCGCAGTAAACGCATGCGTTGTGAATGGAAAGCAGAGAGTGTGCGTGCCGGACCATCCTAAAGTTACTTTGGCTCGGCAACAGCAGTGTAACATGCACCACTGCCACTGAGATGAAGAAGGCGTTGCCCAACTGCACTATCAACAACAAGCCCCGCCGCCGCTCCTGCATCCGGTGCCGGTCCGCCCGTGGCCACACGCTGTGCGTGCCAGGCTCTATATTGGTGTCGTCTGTGGATCCGTGAATCGAAGGAGCTGGGCATGAGCAAGCAGAACGAAACCTTATATCTCTCGATCTTGATTGTGGGCGTCACAGTGGGCCTAGCGGATCCGGCCCGGGCGCGGGGCTGGGTTCATCCTGGCGGGGTCTTGGACGTGTCGACGTTGCAGGACATCAAACGCAAGTCTGAATCATTCGACTGGGCGCGGCAGGTGGTGGAGAATCTGGACGCAGGAGTTCAACCATGGCTGGCACAGTCCGTTGAGCGGCTCGGTGCTTTGTTACCGAAGCGGAAGATGCAAGTCTACTCAATGCTGATCTGCCCGGAGTGCCGAGGCAGGCTGCAATTCAACCCGTTCAACGACCAGGATGCCACCTGCCGCCGATGCGAGAAGGCCGTCGACCTCGATCGACCTTCCCCGGCAACAGACTACCGCGGCACCCTCTACGAAGGCTGGGGATGCTCCTATCTACAGAGAATGGCAGACGCGGCTCAGCAGATGGCACTCCTACATGCGTTGGGCGCTAAACGGTCCTATGCCGAGCACGCTGCCGGCATCCTGAAATTGTTCGCCACACACATCAAGCCACTGCCGGTGCTGGGCAGTGGGACCCAGACTGTCATCTGGACCTATAACAAAGAGGGGGACTGCGGGATCGTTGTGAAACTCACAGAAGCCTACGAGCTCCTGAGAAACGTGGAGGGACTCTTCAGTCCCAAGGAACATCGAAAGATCCAGTTTGACCTGCTCAAACACTGGGTTGACTCGGTGTTCCGTGTCGAAGAAGACAGCACCCCTCGCTGGAATCAGATGTTCCATTACCTCAGCGCTGCAGCGTTCGTCGGTCTCGCACTCGAGGATGCGGACTATGTGGACTGGGCATTCGGACGTCGAAAGTATTCACCGAAGAAGCGTCCCAACCATCACAGCCTTGCCTGGCTCACCGACAACTACTACCGGCCGGATGGAGGTACCCATGAGGTCTGTACTGCTTACCATCTGTACGCCGTGGGACCCAACTGTCAGGCGCTGGTTCTAGGCCATCGGCTCGCACAACAGATGCCGGACTTGTTCCCACCGGAGATTTACGATGAACTAGATCTTCGGAACCCGCGTGCCCACGTGATGCGTCGAACACTCAAGTGGTTCACCGCCCAGGCTTTCCCGGACTTTACCATGGCCCCCTTCGGCGACATGGGTGGACGGGTCAGTCTTCAAGCGTACCCGCTTACCGCGGAGATCGGCTACCGTTATTTGGGGATCGATGAAGTCGGGTCGCACCAGGACCTGCGGGAGGGCACTCGGGGAATGACCGGGCTGATATATGGCGCCGACACCATTGTGGAAAAGTCAGTGCCCTATCAGAGCGTGCGTCTCTCCAGCGGCTATGTGGCACTCAAGCGAGAGACGCAGGGAAACCGACTGTACGCCGGGCTGAACGCCCTGCAGCCGGGCAGCGGTCATCAACACCAAGACAGATTGAATCTGCTCACTTACTCGCGTGACCGGATGCTTTCCGGTGAAAAACGGACACAGTATCACGACCAGGATCAGTACCTCTACAGCCGTGCCTCCTACGCCCATAATACGGTGACGGTGGACGAGACCTCACAGGTGCATGGCAATCAGCTGCAGGGCGAACGTGTTCCGCACATTGATAACTTTGTCGATCTACCAGCGGCGCAAATCGCCGAGGCCCACGCCGACAAAGTCTGCGAGCAGACAGAGTTCTATCGCCGCCTCATCTGCCAGTTTGACGAGTACGTGTTGGACGTGTTCCGCGTAGAGGGCGGGAAAGTACACGACTGGTGCTACCACGGTATCGGCCAAACGCCTGAACTCTCGATACCAATGGAAACTAAGACTGAATTTGAGCCAGCGTTGTATGTCGTGCGAGGCAAATCTGACTATCAGGTAGGCAGGGCAGAAGATACCTTCACAGCAACTTGGCGCATTCCAGGCGAGTCCAGTTCCAGATACGCCGGTCGGCGACGAGACGTGTTCTCGCGGATAACGGTAGCCGGCGTGCCGGAGCAAACTGCCTTCGTGCTGCGCACCTTCCCTGACCCGGGGGCGCACAGCTTGATGGTGCGACACCAGAAAACGACGGCTCCTTTCGTGGCAGTGCATGAAGCCTATAACGACACGCCCACAGCCACCGGTATACGTCTGCTGTCAGGCAGCTCGATCGCGACCGTGGAGATCACCCACGCCGACCGGGGGCGTCGCCTGGCGATCTACGAATCCGGCTCCGGCTCGGATGGATGGCGGCTGGCCGGTCGTTTTGGCATGGTCGAGTTCGATGACCGAAATCGGCTGCGCAGCCTCGTGCTGATCCGCGGCACAGATGTGGCTTGCGATGGCCTTCACCTTCACGCCGACTCGAAAGTGTCACTTTCGGTCACTTGTAACGACCGAGGCGCGCGACTCGTCTCTTCGCCGCCGGTTGGATATGAGACGTTGGCTGGCAACCCGGTCTACGCCATTGGCAACGACGTCACCGTGTCGTTGACCATTCCTGCACGCTCGTCACCCTCCGGGCACGAGATAGGAATGCGTATCCTTGTACCTGGTCAGACGTCCACCGGGCCAATGCCAGTGGACATCAGGTGGTGACAACACAAGGGGCATCGTGCCGCCACCCTGATCCTGACCAGGATGCCAACAGTGGCGAAGCACTACACACGCTTACGGGAGATGTTGACGTTGCCTTCAGTCTGGATGGCCGGTGATTAGTCACTGATAGTCGTGAGAAGTCTTGGAAGATCCGGGATACCAACGAGTAAACCGAATAGCGGGTCCAGCAGACGTTTCATGTGCAGCTCATTCGGTTGGCGCATGCGGACGACACCAATATTGAGGCTGGCGCGCACAGCGTGTGACCTTCGGGCACGTTATGATGTTTCGCAACGGACCGCGTCTGGAATCCTGAGGCATCTTCGTGTTGTCGGACGGCTTCAGCGAAGCGAACGATCTGGCAAGAGGATGCGGAATGCGGCTTACAGAAACAACACCGCACTCACTGCTTCAAGGAAATTGCAACCATGAGTTACCGTACTTTTCTCACCGCATTCCTTCTTGCTGCTACGCCGGCTTTCTCGCACGCCTATGAAACGTATCGCGCGGAGTTGACTATTGAGTTCGATGCGCAGGCAGGGAAGAGTACGCCCGTACGGATGGACGTAGAGTTCGACGCGCTGTTGCCCCGCGGTGTATCAGGGCTCATCGACCCGCACACGATCGTTGTGAAGCGACACGTACAAGGCAAAACGCGGACATATAACATACGTTTCGCGGAAAACCTGTACTACAAGAACCAGGGCTGGGTCGCCTGGCTGGTCAACGATCCGCAAAACGGCGGCAAATGGACTATCGAGTTCGGCATGCGCGCGGCCGACGGGCGGATGGCCGAACCGCAATATCAGCCGCCAGTGGGAGTCGGTGACAGGCTTTGTCATAACGGCTACCGTTGGCAGCCCATCAATGTTCCCGGCTATCTTCCCCATCCGATCCCGGTTGATTGGAACGCGGATGGCCTGGTGGATATTATCTCCCAAAGTGGCGGCACGAACCGTGTTGGCATGCCGATGGCGGGCATCTTCTTCTGGCGGAATATTGGCACCAACGAACAGCCGAGATTCGACGTGCCGTTGCGCCTCTCCGCAGGTGGAGTCGATCAGCAACATACCCTCGACGATTACATGGTCAATTTCAAGCCGCGGCGGGACTTCATGAGCGAAGACTATATGGCCTGCGACGTCTTCGACTGGTTCGGCAGTGGCCGCATGGATCTGATCACACTGAGCAGGCCCGGCGGAATCAAAGTCTATCGCAACACGGGTCGGCTGGACGCGACCGGATTACCCGTATTGGAGCTCGCCCAGCGGCCCGAGTATCCCTCATGCATTGCGAAAGGCCGGTATCCAGGGTTACGGGTGGTTGACTGGGACGGTTCAGGCCGCCCGACGCTGGTGATTGGAACGATGTACCGAGGGGAGCGGGAAGGACTGGGCATATTGCGGCAGATCGCGGTTATGCGAACCGTGGGCGGTGAGAAAGGCGATTGGAAGTTCGAATCCGTGCCGCTGGGGCGGGACATTGGGCCGAAGAAGATGCCCTTGGACTGGCGGAAATATTCGAATTTCGAGGGCGAGCGGCCATTCTATTTCGACTGGTTTGACAGCGACGGCGACGGGAAACTGGAGATGTTTTGTTCGTTGCGGTGGAATGACAAGCCGCAAATGG
>PBOG01000253.1 GCA_002724245.1 Planctomycetaceae bacterium | reverse complement strand
TTAGTCACTCTGCACCGTTCATTTCTGACAGCTGGCAAGCAGCTATTGGAAGCCTATGAAAAAGACGACGAAGTCAATGCAGAACAGCTGGAAGAACGCCTTGAGCGCATTGAACGTCAACTGCAGCCTGCCTGGGCACTGTTCGAACTGACGCTCGAATTACAGAAGGCGCAGGAACAAAAGAACTCCGCAGCTGTCAAAGAGCTAAGAAATGAAATCGCGGCGCTTCGTGGCACGCACAACGCTCCACCAGATGGAGCGGACTCCGCGTCGGAAAAGATGCCGGCTCCTGTCACCATCACAGAAGCAGATCGGATGGCGGTAGCACAATTGGATTTCCAGGAGGCGATTTTTCCGCTCCTGAAATTACACTGTGTGCGATGTCATGGAAATGAGTCCCAGGAAGGTGATCTGGATCTGGAAAAAGCAGCAACCGAGCTACCGTTGGTTCGCAACACACGGCTTTGGACAAGTGTTGCGGAACACACCAAGAACCGTGTCATGCCGCCCGAAGATGAAAACCAGCCGAGCGATCCAGAACGTCGCACCATCGCGGCCTGGCTGGAGAGTGAAATCGCGAATTTTGATTACACCAAGGTCGACGATCCCGGTTACGAACCAGCCCGGCGGTTAACCCACCAGGAATACAGTAACACGGTCCGTGATTTACTCGGCATACCGCTGCGGGTGACCGACAAGTTTCCAATCGATTTGAGCGGCACGAGCGGCTTCGACAATAGTGCCAACACGCTGTTTGTACAGCCGCTTTTGCTGGAACGATACCTGGCTGCCGCTGATGAAGTTGTCCGCCAGGCATTACCCGAGACAATTGTCACTCCAGAACAACAACAGGCCTGGCAACGCGTTTTCTTCACCTCCTCCGACGTAGCAGGTTCGGAGTACTCCGCCGCCAGCCAAATCCTCTCGCGCTACCTGTCACGAGCGTATCGCCGCCCTGTCGACCCACAGGAACTCACACAAGCCTTGAAGCAATATCGCAGGGCGCGCCAGTCCGGGGACAGCTTTGCACGATCTATCAAGAATGTTATCCGCGCATCGTTGATTTCTCCCAAGTTCTTGATGAAATTCGAAGCTACCCGCACCAGCGACCAGGCCTACCCAGTCAACGACTGGGAATTGGCCAACCGATTGGCCTACTTTCTCTGGGCTTCGATGCCAGACGACGAATTATTCCGCCTGGCGAAGACGGGCACGCTTAGTAATCCGGACGTGTTAACTGAACAGGTCAACCGTATGCTGGCCCAACCTGGCGCCAATACGCTGGGGACTATTTTCGCTGCGCAGTGGCTCGGCTTTCAACATCTGGGAACACGAGTTCGTGCAGATCCCATCGACAATCCCTGGTGCACAGATTCACTCATGGCCGCCATGAAGTCTGAGTCCGCCATGTTCTTTACGTCACTGATACGTGACAACCAACCGCTCCAGCGATTAGTGAACGCACAATACACTTATCTGAATGAAGAACTGGCAAACCACTATCAACTACCCGGCATTAAGGGAAACGAAATGCGACGGGTAGCACTGAGCACAGTCAACCGTGGCGGAATCTTTACACAAGGAAGTTTACTGGCTGTGACTTCTTTTCCTGGTCGCACCAGCCCGGTGATCCGCGGCAAGTGGATTCTGGAAGACGTCCTGGGCACCCCCCCTCCCCCACCCCCGCCCAACGTCAGTGAGTTTTCCGACGAGATCGATCGCCGCCGTTCACTCACCCGTCGGCAAAAGCTCGAGCTACATCGCCAGCAACCGAACTGCTACGCCTGCCACAGCCAAATTGACCCACTCGGTTTCAGCCTGGAAAACTATGACTGGTTTGGACGTTTCAAAAGGCGTCATCGACGCCGTCAGATCGATGCAACCGGACAGCTTCCAGACGGAACAAGATTTACGGGACCGGCTGGCCTCAAGACAGTCGTCGTGGAAAAACGAATGGACGACTTGACTCGCCAACTCACCAAAAAAATGCTGGCGTATGCTCTCGGGCGTCAATTGGAATACTATGACGAATTGGCGGTGCGGCAAATCATTGCCCGCTTGACAAGTGACCAACATCGATTTCGCACCTTGATTCACGCAATCGTTCAGAGCTATCCATTTCGTTACAAGAAAAACAGAGAGGCACAGACTGCCACTCTCTCCCCAAAACAACCGTGAGTTGTCCATGAAACATCGGATTTCACGTCGAACGATGCTGCGTGGTGCCAGTGCTGTGGTATCGCTGCCTTTACTGGACATTATGCGACCTGCTGTGGATGCAGTCGGAAAAATGTCGGACCGAACAACTCGCATGTGCTATCTGTACTTTCCTAATGGGTCGGCAGATGGTTCCTGGGAACCACATAAAGTCGGCCCGCAGGGCGAATTGCTCAAATTAAACCAATGGATGAAACCCCTGGAGCCATTCAAACAAGACATCCTGATCCCGCGGAAAGTCTGGACTCCGCGTGGCAACGGTCACGGTGCAGGAACCGCTACCTGGCTGACGGGGAGTAGCTACGACGGCAGAAGCATTGATGCCGGCGGTATTTCTGTTGACCAATTGGCGAGCAAGCACATCGGGCAGAATACGCTGTTGCCATCCCTCGAATTATCAATGCGAGGCGAGGGGTTCTTTTCCAACAGCCTCTGCCGGAATTCCATTTCCTGGACATCAAGTAATACTCCCGTTCCGCGCGAAGTAGAACCCCGCGTGATCTTTGATCGGATGTTCCGCACCCAAACTGGCGGCTTGTCCGACAAATCGGTCTTGGATCAAGTATTGGCTGATGCCCGCGACCTGCAACGCCGAGGCAGTGCCGCAGACCAGCGAAAACTAGACGAATACCTCGAGTCCCTCCGCAGTATCGAACGGCGAATTGCATTTGCTGGCAAGCAAGCTGAACGGGCCAGAAACAACTCTGCTTTGTCTCAGAGTCTGATTCGCCCGGAACCTGGCATCCCAGGCGATCACGGCGAATACATGCGATTGATGTTCGACCTCGTTGTCATGGCTTTTTGGGCAGATGCCACCAGGATCTGCACCTTCATGCTCGATCATGGCCAAAGTAATCGATACTTCAATTTCATTGAGGGTGTGGAGGGAACATGGCACGCGTTGTCTCACTGGAAAGATGCCAGCGGAAAAACCGAAGATGACGACGGGGTCACGTCGTGGCGCAATGTCAAGGAAAAGAAGGCCATGTACAACCTGGTGACACAATGGCATCACGAACAAGTCGCTTTCTTCCTCGCTCGGCTAAAGAGTATTCAAGAACCCACAGGTGGATCGTTGCTCGACAACTCAATGATCCTCTATGGCTCGAATCTGGCAGACGGACACGAACACTCTGCCAAAAGCCTGCCACTACTTGTCGCTGGGCACGGCAGTGGAACGATCAAATCCGGCAGGGAAGTGCGTTTTCACCGGGACAAAACGATGTCCAATCTTCATCTCTCGATGCTGCAAGCTGTTGGCGTAAAACTCGATCGCTTTGGAGACAGCACCGGCCCCATGACGGAACTATCTGGAGCATAAGCCCCAGATGAGCAGGCGACATGGCAGAATTGTACCTCGCGGCCTGCGGTCACCTGCGTGGTCTGTGATAGCCTGCCTGGACATCAGGCTTTTTCGGTCAGCTTATGAATCCGCAGCTGGCCGTCATAATGGGCCGTCACCACAGACATGCCGTCCGGGCTCAGGTCCATGTCGCGCGCTGTATCCGGTAATTTGACGTGGTGAAACTCTTCCTTTTGTGCACCCTTCCAGAACAACAAATGCCCACCGTCACTGCCACCAGCAGCACCGATCAGGAACCCTTCTGGGTGCAGCGCTACTCCCCAAGCAACACCTTTGATTTTTGCTTTCGCGGAATGCTGCACGCGTTGTTTCCCTGTTTCCCAGTCCCACAATTCCACCAACGGGTTCCCGACACCAGCAAATGCGTTTGTCACATTGGTGATGCCAGCACATGCCAGCACTTTGCCATCACGGCTGAACCGCATGTCACGAAAGCCACCAATATCGGCACCAAATCCCTTGTCGTACTTGTGTAACGCGGCAATGGACAATTGGCGCACCAGTTTTCCCGTGTCGACTTCCCAGTGGAATAAATTCCCCATCAAATCACCGGTAGCCAGCTGCTTCCCATCCGGATGAAAAGCAACCTGGTAGACATGACGCTTGTGACCTGCCATCTGACGGACCAATTTGCCATCCGTCATGCTCCAGATCTTGACCAGCAGATCATTGCCCACTGTCGCCAGCCGAGCACCGTCAGGACTGATCGCTACTGCCCGTGCCCACCCTTGATGGGCCTCTAGTGTCCGTTTTGCGGTTACCTTCTCTCCCTTGACTGGCCACCAGATGACCCGACCATCAAAACCAGCTGTTAACAGGTCTTCACCACCTGGATGCAAGGCAATGCCCCGCACCCAGCTATCATGCCCCTTCAACTCGACTTTTTTGTCGGTACCGACCTCCCACCGCCAAACTCGAAAATCCTGCGCGCCAAAAAAAACAAACTTCCCCGATAAGTCGAAGCGGCAAGAAATCAACGGGCTGCCGTGTTTATACGTCAGTGCCACGTGCGTCTTCTTTACATCTAACTCGGGGGCCATTGCGCCTCTCCATCAGAAAATAAGGCCGAGTTCATCTGTTCGTGGCATGCTAGAAAGCAGTTCTTCGAAAGTCAATTCAAATCCGCCGGAAAGAATTCGTTCCCGACGCTTTCAACACCACTCTCTCGCAATACCAAATCTCGAAGTGGGCCGTAGCGCGATCACATCAGTTTTGAGCGAAACGCGCGAGCGCATCGCGATCCAATTCAATACCTAATCCAGGCGTTTCAGGAATCGTCAACATACCGTCTTCATCTAATTGGAAGGGCTCTGTGATAATATCTTCGATATAGGGTGCAGGGGTCAGATATTCGACGTAATGCGCAACCGGAATCGCAGCTGCCAGATGGAGGTCCGCAGCCACCCCGATTGCAGTGTTCCAGCCATGGCTGACGAACTGAATATTGTGGTCATAGGCCATCCAGGCAATTTTTCGTGCCTCACTGATACCACCACACTTGGTCGCGTCGGGCTGAACAATATCCAGGGCACCACGTTCAATCCACGGCAAAAACGACTGCCTGCGCGTGAGCACCTCGCCACCGGAAATGGGCACTGGTGAGGCATTGCGCAGACGAATAAAACCCTCAATGTCATCCGGAGGCAAGGCTTCCTCAAACCAGCCAATATCATAGTCCGCCAGCATATGTGCAGTACGCAGTGCCCACTTGTATCCATGGGGCCAAAACTGCTCGCTACCCCCTGCATCAACAAGTAACTCGATATCAGAACCCACCGTATCGCGAGCGGTGCGAACCAGCAGTTCATCGAATTTCGCATCACAACGTCCAAAAGGACGCCAGCCTAATTTGATAGCCCGAAAGCCACGGCCCACAGTTGCTTTGAGCGTCTCGGCAAGCACGTCGGGCTGATCAAACAAGATCGAACCATAAGGTTTGATCTTGTTGCGATAGTAACCACCCAAGAGACGCGCCACAGGTTGACCTGTCACTTTGCCAAGCAAATCCCAAAGTCCGATATCGATACCGGAAATGACATGTTCCAGCGTACCACCTCGTCCCTGCCAAAAACTGCTCTGCCGCAGTTTCTCGCTGACGCGCTCGGGCTCGATTGCCGACTCTCCCTCCCATACAGGCCGTAACATCTCCACCCCGGCCTCTACCAGCCCGGACGACGTGAAGACACTGCCGACTCCTGTCAGGCCTTCGTCCGTTTCAATCTCCAACAAAGCGTGTAAATCGTCTTCCGGTTCATGTCCATCGGGCCAGCCACCGTCGACTGTGCCGCCGAGGAGACGGTGTACCTGGATGTTGCGAATCTTCATGGTGTCGCGTAGCCTGTTGAAAGCTTGGAACTGAAACAATGCCCTTCATGGGCGAACTATCCTAACACGACTTTGCTAGTCTGCGCAGTCGAGCAATTCCCAATCGTGACACGCATTCTCATTACTTCTGGACCCACTCGGCAGTTTCTGGATCCAGTGCGTTATCTGACAAATGCTTCCAGCGGTCGTATGGGATCCGCGCTCGCTGCAGCTGTGATTGAACTCGGATATGAAGTCGTTGTCGTCAGCGGTCCGGTGGACGTCGCTTACCCAGCAGAGGCGAAAGTCGTGCCTGTCTTGTCAACGGAAGACATGCTCGACGCCTGCATCCGGGAATTTCCAGCCTGCGATGGATTAATCGGTGCAGCGGCCCCCTGTGACTATCGCCCAGTTAAATGCCATCCTCAAAAAATCTCTAAAACCGGTTCGCCTGTTCAGCTCACCTTGATGGAAACACCCGATGTAGTCGCCACAATCGGTGCCCAAAAACGTCCTGACCAGTGGGTCGTCGGCTTTGCGCTGGAAACTCAGGACCCACGTTTTCGTGCGATTGTAAAACTGGAAAAGAAACGCTGTGATTTGATTGTACTCAATGGCCCGGAAGCCATGAATTCGAGCACAAACCAAGTGGAGATTCTCGATCCAGAAGGTCGCGTCGTAGTAAAGCTGGAAGGGACAAAAGAAAGGGTTGCAACAGGAATTCTTCAGCAAATTCGCCGATCGCTGCTGGCTCCGCAGCGAAGCCACGACGAACGCGACCAGACGGTGTGACAGCAATCTCACGCCAGCCGACTCTTGGCCAAAATCCAAAGCCGCCATTACTCGACCGCTTTTCAACCGGCAAGCCACAGGAAAATCAATGCCTTGACCTCCAGCTTCAGCAGGGCTGATTCGATGGTCCTCGCGAGCACCTTCCGCCCACACGGAATGAAAAGCAACTGAACTTGCGGGCACAGTAAGCTCTTTGTGACATACGCACCTCTGCATGGCATACGGCCTGGTTTGGTGACATTCTTTACGAAGCACCGCCAGGGAATCTGGCGCCAGCTACTTTGACTTGTTTCCTGCAAGGCGAGCCCGCTAAACTGAAACCAGTCACCGTACGTCTTCACCACCCAGACGGCGGGGCTCCAGTACACCTCGGAACCACGAAAACGATGCCCAACGACCACGGACCGCAAAGCGGTTTGGCCGACACGGTACAACGCGAAACGGCGTTGTTGGCGCCCTATGCGATGCGCAGCAGCGATTCATTGGGGCGGACGCACGCTGAACCTGACCACCCTTACCGCGGCCCCTTTCAACGGGATCGTGATCGTATTCTGCACAGCGCTGCCTATCGGCGACTGAGTGGCAAGATGCAGGTCTTCACCGGAGAGATGGGAGATTATCACCGGACACGTCTCACCCATACCCAGGAAGTCGCCTCAATCGCACGAACGATCGCGCGGGGGCTACGGCTCAATGAAGACCTGGTAGAAGCCCTGGCGCTCTTTCATGACATTGGGCACCCTCCGTTCGGGCATGCGGGAGAAGATGCGCTGAGTGAGTGCCTGGTCGACAATGGAGGATTCTCTCACAATCAGTACGCATTGGTGATCGCCGAAACCCTGGAGACACGTTACCACACATTCCCTGGGCTGAATCTGACACGCGAAGTACTTGACGGGCAATACTCTCGCATCAATCACGCATGCGCCACCCCCAGTCTATTGGAAACACAGGTTGTCGAGTTAGCAGACAGCATTACCTACAATGCGCACGATACGGACGATGCACTGAAACTCGGGCTCGTCGAATTGAACCAACTCACCGAACTTCCGTTAATCGCAGCAACTCTTGAAAAATCCGCCACAGATCTGTCGGCAGCCCCGGCGCGACAAATCCGTAAAGCCATGGTTTACGGGCTGGTTGACCGACAGGTGAGCCAGTTACTGCAATACAACATTCGACGGCTCGTGACAGAAGATTTCCGCAGTGCCCAGGACGCTGGAAACGCTTCGTTTCAACTCCAAATGGACCCTGACCTCGCCGAGCCCAAGCGAGAATTAGAACAATTCCTGTTTCAAAGCGTTTATCGTCACCCACGTTTGCTGGAAGTCCGACAACAGGCTCAGAACCGGCTGCGTACGATGTTCGAAGGATATGTGAGTAATCCCGATCTTCTGCCCGCACGATTTCAGCAACGAATCGGAGATGTGGGAATCCAGCGTGCTGCCGCTGAATACCTGGCAGGAATGACCGATCGATATTGTGATCAACAATTCCACATCCACTTTACGCGGCTTACTTGATCACGCAATAATGAGTTCTAGCGGTTGGACTGAATCTCCTTGATTGTTGCCTCCCGTCAACTTCGTTCCCTCCCCAGCCCGCAAAAAGCACCACCATCATGGGTCTCTGGATTCTGCGCGGCACATTCTTGTTTGTTGCGGCCGGTATCGGTTTCTCTGTCGGCTCATCCAATGCCCCATTTGTCGATCGTGGCTGGATCGTCCCCACGGTCGTTGGTGGCGCCATGTTTCTCGTGGTTGTTGACGTTCTTCTACCGCGCAAGCGGATTGAGGTCATCTCGACAGTCTATCTGGGAATTGTGGTGGCATTGTTTCTGACTTATGTCATTAGCACCGTACTGGAAACTGTAATGTTCGGTGCGGAAATCGAAGGCCAACAGTACCGCGGCACGATCCGTGTCATTCTGGCAACTGCGTTGTCATACATCTGTATCAGCCTGCTGGTTCAAACCAAGGATGAGTTTCGTTTCATCATCCCCTACGTTGAATTCTCGAAAGAGATCAAAGGGCAGAAACCCTTTATTCTGGACACCAGTGTGATTATCGATGGGCGCATTTCAGACGTTCTGGAAACCAATCTTATCGATAACCAGCTGATTATTCCTCGTTTCGTCTTGAGCGAGTTGCAAAACATCGCGGACAGCAATGACAAATTGAGACGGGCGCGAGGTCGGCGTGGACTGGATATTATCACCCGCCTCCGCAATAACGATTCCATCGAGCTGCAGATCCATGAACCTGAAACCGTGGAAATGCAAAGCCAGCCCGTCGACATGAAGCTTGTCTTGTTGGCTCGCGATTTGCACGGCAAGGTGGTAACCGGGGATTACAACCTCAATAAGGTCGCTACGATTCACAACGTTCCGGTGATCAACTTGAATGAAGTCTCCAACGCACTCAAACCTGTCTTCCTGCCGGGTGAACGTTTCTCCGTCCAGATTGTCAAAGCTGGAGAAGAGGCGAATCAAGGTGTCGGATACCTGGATGACGGTACGATGATCGTCGTCGAGGAAGGCGAACGACACATTAACAGCAAAGTCCCCATCCTGGTGACCAGTGTTTTACAAACCAGTGCTGGAAGAATGATCTTCGGGCGTTGCGAGGCAGCCTGAGCGGGCGCGCGTGGAGCAAACTTAGAGCGAACCCGCACGAGTAGATGATTCATCTGGCCACGCTGCCGCCGCCGCCGCGCCCGTCTGGTTAACCTGACCAAGCATTGCCGAATTTCCAGAATTATGTCGTCTCACTCAAAATCCGCCGCGATGACAGCCGCTACCGAACAGGAGCGGGAAGGCAAACTCGACGACTGCCAGGAAAAAATTGGCTACACGTTTCAGGACCGCAACCTGCTGCGTGCGGCACTCACCCATTCGTCCGGTGCAACCCACCGCCTGGATTCAAACGAGCGACTTGAATTCCTAGGTGATGCAATCCTGGGAGCCATCATTTGTGAGTCGCTGTTCCTCCAGTTCCCCAAGGACCTGGAAGGCGAACTGACACGTATCAAGTCCGAAGTCGTAAGCCGCCAAACATGCGCTCGCTTGAGCGAATCACTACAACTCCGCGATTGTCTCATTGTCGGTAAAGGAATTACTTCCGCAGATGAACTGCCGCTTTCCCTGATGGCCAATGTATTTGAATCACTTGTAGCGGCAATCTATCTGGATGGCGGATTCAAGATCGTCCAGCAATTTGTCAAATCGGTGATTGATCCGGAAATCACACGAGCCGCTAACGGCGATCTTGAAACGAATTTTAAGGCACAACTCCAGCAACTCACTCAACGAGAGCATGGAATTACACCGCGTTACCTCTTGATTGACGAGCAGGGACCAGATCACGCCAAATGTTTCAGTGTGACAGCACAGGTTGGTGACCACCAGTATCTTCCCGCCTGGGGCCGCTCGAAAAAAGAGGCCGAACAACGGGCTGCCAGTCATGCGATTGCTGCCATCGTCGGTGACACCCCGACCTAGTAAACCGCTTCGATCCTTGCCGAGATTACTGTGAACCAAACTGTGTCTGTATTGAACGAAGCAAACCCGGTGCCTCGGCGTTGCGTAGCCCTCTTGTCCGGTGGATTAGACAGCATGCTGGCAATCCGCTTGATGCAAGAACAGGGAATTGCTGTTGAAGGATTGAATTTCAAGACGCTCTTTACATGTTGCCAGGACACGGCAGGGCAAGCTGCAGAAGAGCTGGGAATTCGCGTCACCGTGCTGGGTGCAGAAGACGATTATCTGGAGTTGATCAAGAGTCCTCGCTTTGGCTACGGGAAAGGGGCAAATCCCTGTGTTGATTGTCGGATCTACATGTTCCAAAGAGCGTTCCGTTACATGGAACAGATCGGGGCCGATTTCATTATCAGTGGTGAGGTCGTCGGACAGCGGCCAATGAGCCAAAAAAAACGCGACCTTGAAATCATTGGTCATCACTCAAACTTCGCTGACCTGTTGTTACGTCCACTTTCGGCGCAACTGCTGCCGCCGACATTGCCAGAACGAGAAGGTTGGGTAGATCGGCAACAGTTGGGCAACTTCTACGGACGTAGTCGAAAGGGATTGATCGCATTAGCGAATAAATTCCATTTCAAAAACATCCCCGCGCCTTCTACAGGATGCGCTTTGACTGAACCCCAATTCGGAAAAAAAGTTCTCGATCTTGTCCAGCTAGAACCAGCAGCTGGGAGTTGGGATTATCGCCTCTTGAACATGGGACGCCACTTCCGATTAGATGCACAAACGAAGGTCGTGGTGGGGCGTCAGAAATCCGAGAACGACCAACTTGAATATGCCCACAAACTTCCCCAGGCATCGAGTACCGCGTTATTAACACCAGTGAATTTCCAAGGGCCCCTGTCCCTTATTCTGGGACCGGTCACACCCGAGTCGCTTGGGTTCTCCGGTGGATTGTTGATCCGGTACTCCAAGATTCCAGACAACCGCCAACCTTGTGTCCAGGTTCGCACACGGCATCGAACCTTCCAGATAAAGCCGTTTGTTAGCCACCGAGCAAGCCAGGCACACACCCTGGCCTCATTACCTTGACACGGTTTTTGATCGGTGGAATGGCAGAACCCAGGTTTCAAGCGTAGCTCGACGGCAAGTGCTCAATACGGTCTGGTCTCAGGTAACAGCCTATATGTTCGCCAACGAACACTACGAACTCATCGACTTCGGTGCAGGCCGTAAACTTGAACGTTTTGGCAGCCGCGTGCTGGATCGCCCCAGTCCAGCAGCTCAGCAGGCAACCAGAGCCAAGCCATCTGCCTGGAATAATCCGCATGCCCGCTTCCAGAAAACCACCAGTACTACCGGAGAATGGACAAGCAGAAATGGCGTCGAAAACTACTGGCCATGGAAATTTGGCACTGTTGAAGTGGAATTACGAACAACACCATTTGGACATGTGGGTGTTTTTCCTGAACAAGCAGAAAACTGGCATTGGCTGGCCAAACAACTAGCCGGACAAGCCCAAGGCCTCCGTGTACTCAATCTATTCGCGCATACGGGCGTCAGCTCCTTGGTCGCCGCGCAACAAGGAGCACAGGTTGTCCACCTCGATGCAGCCAGTAACATCGTCTCCTGGGCACGAGACAATGCCAAAAAGTCGGGACTGGATCAGCACCCTATTCGTTGGATTGTGGAAGATGCACAGAAATTCACACAGCGTGAACTACGGCGAGGTAATCGTTACGACGCGATTATCCTTGACCCTCCCAGCTACGGACACGGCCCCAAAGGCGAATCCTGGCAGCTCTCCGCACATCTGGCTGAACTGCTCCATAACTGTCTTTCCCTGACCGCTGGCGGGCCCCATTTCTTCCTACTGACCTGCCATACTTCGGGAATGACCAGAAAACGCCTGATAGAGACACTCAAACAAGCTGGTTTGCCCAGGAATGGTTTTCTTGAGACAACTCGTCTCACCCTGCCCACATCCGATGGGCGAAAACTCGAAAGCGGCCTCGTGGCGAGGTGGTCACAATGAACCGACCAGCCAGATTGGCAGCACCCACTAACATCCTATCCCTTTACGCCGTCAGCAGAATTCCGTAAGGATGATGTTACGGTTTGATCAGCAGGTCCTATGACACAACATATTCACAGCATCCAGAATCCACGAATCAAGAAAGCCGCCCAACTCCGCAAGCGGCGTGGTCGTGAAAAACAGCAACGGATCCTGATCGACGGCCAGCGCCCCGTCGAACAAGCTGCCACAAGTCAACTCAAGATACGCGAAGTCTTCGGCCTTGCTGACGAGTTGATCCGCTACGAATCGATCGTGAAATCTCTGGAAAACGCAGGCGCAGAAATTCTTTCGCTCAGCCCTGCCGCCTGGAGTCGTGTATCCTACGGTGACCAAAGTGCTGGCTTGATTGCTGTGGCTGATGCACCAGATTTTCCACTCGAACAACTCACGCTAACACCCGATGGATTGCTGATTGTTCTGGAACAAATCGAGAAGCCTGGAAACATTGGGGCGATTCTGCGAACCGCGAGCGCTGCTGGGGCCGCCGCCGTCATCATTACTGACCCAGCGACTGACCTTTGTAACCCAAACACCATTCGCAGCAGTATCGGCAGTCTGTTTACTACGCCTGTCGCTGTGACCACCGGGACGAAAGCCCGTGACTGGCTCAATCAACATCAGTTTCGCATCCTGACGGCCCGCGTCGACGGCCATGCCACTTACACCAACACCGACCTGACAGGACGTGTGGCGATGGTCCTTGGCAGTGAGGCGAGTGGACTATCTGCTGACTGGGAAGGATCTGACACGCTACCGGTAGTGATCCCCATGCTGGGAACAAACGATAGCTTGAACGTCTCCGTGGCGGCCGCACTCATGCTCTATGAAAGCCGCCGACAGCGGGACACACAACCTTCCATGAATCAAGGGTGATTTTTCGCCACGGGGCTAACGTCCGGCTGTCTCCGGGTTGTAGTCGTCTGGTGAATGCAATACTTGAAACAAATTGCTGAACCGATCGGTCCAGCGAATCGGCGGTTGGCCCTGCATATCAGGCACATAACCGATTGAACTGCGATCGCCAAGTTCTCGCCGCTGCTGGAGATACGCCTGAATTTCATCCAACAGCGCGGTGTCTCGTGACAACAAGATCCAATCTGATGAGGCGGTGTGCAAACCGCCATTTCCAACATCAAAATGTTCGATCAACAAGGGACGCCAATCGGTGTTTTCGATCAACCCCATTACCACCGGAACCAGGTCGATGTAGCGATTGCTGATGTGAAACGCGACCACGCCCCCCGGCTTCGTGTATTGGCTGTATACTTTGAACGCCTCCGCCGTGATCAAGTGAGCGGGAATCGCATCACTACTGAATGCATCCAATGCGATAATGTCATAACATTGCTCGGGCCGGAATTTCTCATCCGCGAGTTCGCGTTCCATCTGCACTCGGGCATCACCCAAGACAACTTCACATGTTGCGGCACTTTCTTTGAGAAACGTGAAATAAACCCCGTGAACGCCCGAGAGGCTGATCACCGCAGGGTTGATCTCGTAAAATCGGATTTCGTCGCCCTCACTTCCCAGTGCTGCAATGGTGCCAGCCCCCAAGCCCACCACTCCGACTCGCTTGGCACGATCCGGGGCGAGCAAGTCCATCGCTAATCCAATTCCACTGGTTCGCTCATAATAGGTCGTCGGCTCATTCCTCTTGGCTCCTTGCTGCAACTGATAGCCATGGAGAATATTGCCGTTGTAGAGCGCAAATCCATGGTAGCCAGGGTCTTCGCTGTAGTTCTCGGACACCGTCAATTTTCCATAAAAATTACGTTTGATGACCAGCGAATAAGACTCGAGATCAGTGACTTGCGCCCAGGTGGCAAAGGCAATGGCTCCTAAACCGAGCTGCGCGCAGCTAAGCTTAAGCAGCTGCCGCCAGACGTTCATATTGCCAATACTCAGACTCCATCCCTCCAACCATCTCCAGCCAAAGCAAGTCACTGATAACGCCAGGCAAAGCGAGGCCAATAAACCGAAGTTCAGCTCAAAATAACTGCTCAGAATCTTGCGGAATGGGCTGCCTAGCGCAACCGTATCCCCTAACGCTGGACAGATTAAAGCCACAAAGGCACCACCAATGGCACCACCAGCCGCAACCATCAGATAAAACGAAGTCAACCGCCCTGCCGCCGGCTTGCGCGACACCAATTCACCATGGCAGACCATACAGACCAGAAACAGCATCGCCAGATAGACACCCGTTTGCACCTGGATGCTGTCCGTCAACGCATCCAGGCTGAAATCCATCCCGGTGAAACTGCTAAATGCTCCCTCAACTTCCTTGTCCACCATCCCTAGAGAAACAAACAGCACGGCCACAGCCGCCAGCGGCGCCCACCAACGGCCGGAATACCACTGTTCACGGTCAAAACAAATGATGAATGTCAGCAGGTAGAGACTCAGTGGCACAATCCAGAAAAAGGGGACCACCGCAACATCCTGACAGAGGTGGTTAGTCACTGCCAGCAGCATCACCGACCCCAAGGCCGGTAGCATCAACCACGTCAGACGTGTCCCCCAGGAGGGAACTGGGGCTGCTTCAGGAACTGAAGTCTCAGAGGCATCTACCTCGTCCGACTGCAGGAGCTCATGGCTTCCCGGTAGGCGCGCCAGATTCAATAACAGCACTGCACTACAGAGTGCATAGAGACAAAAAGCCCCGGACCAGACCGCACCTTGTCCATCCGTTGCAAACAGAGGTTCAACCAAGAACGGGTAACTCAATAACGCCCCCAAAGAACCTACATTCGACAAAGCGTACAAGCGGTAGGGCGAACGATCTGGATACCGCCGGGCGAACCAGGCTTGCACCAGCGGAGCATTGGCCGCCAATACCAGATAAGGAATCCCGACATGCACCAGTAACAACAACAAGATCCTCTGAATTGCCATGCTGCCGTCGGTCGGCTTCCAGGAATCCCCTGGAACAATATTCGGCAGGCCGCTGGTACCGGTCACCAGCAACGCCACGACAGCCAGTACCAATAGCGGTAAATGGACGCGCAATTGCCGAGACGGCTGCTTTAACGCAACCAACACATCTGCGTACGCATAGCCCGCCAGCAGCGTCACCTGAAAAAATAGCATGCAGGTAGTCCAGACCGCGGGACTACCACCAAACCAGGGAAGAATCATCTTGCTGATCATCGGCTGAACTTGAAACAACAAGAACGAACCGAGCAGGATGGTGAGCGCACTCATCCAGGCAAAGTTTGCAGAATTTCGATTTGACATGGCACCTGTTCAGAGTCGATCCGACACCGGCATGAGATGAGAAGTTGATGCCGGCGGCCAGACATAACGGATGTCTACCGTTCATAGTGCTCCAATCGGCAACTGGCGCACTTATCCGCTGCATAGTAACCGGTCGACCTGCTCCCAGATCAAAAGGCAGCCGGCTGCTTTCTGCAAATTATCCTAACACGCGAAAACCGCAACAGCCAGTTAAGCATCCACGAGTACCTCTACCACTTAACCCTCACGTTTCACTAACCCTCACGCTTACATCACGCAACGCACAGGTTCCCACCAACGACTGCACTCACAAAAGTTCCCTGCAATGAGAAACTTTGTCGTCTGGGGAAACTTTAAGGAGCATCATCGCAACGGCTCCCTATTTTAGACCGTTGCGCCCAATCAACATCGACCCGTGCATTGGCAAAGCCCGATGTAAAGTTAACGCCCCTGGCCTTAATGGCAACGTTTCGTTTGATTGCAGGTGTCCCATGACCGTTACTGTTGTTCACACCGCGCTCAGTGTTGTGTTTTTGATGGTCTGGGCGTTCATCGCCCAGATTGTCGTCAGTCGTAACCCGGGCACCTCATATCCTGCCACACACCAATCGAGCAATCCAGCGGCACCCGTCAGACCAACGGGTTCTCCTTGAGGCAACCAGGTGTAGCTGCGACCGCTGACACAAGGTGGGAGCCACCTCAACAAACAGGGCCTTGGACGCTTTCCAAGCGAGACACGGCCGGACTCCCGCAAACCGATTAGAACAACTGCTGTACTGGCTCGCCCCGATCGATGAGCGTGACCAGGTCGCGGGGTAAATCAGCAGTCAACCGCAATTTCGGTACGTCAAACAGCACGTGGAGTACTGTGGAAAGCAAGTTCTCAACGCCCACTGGATCGCTTCGTGGTTCCTCAGCACGCGAAGTCGACTGCCCTATCACCTGACCCATTTTCAAGCCCCCGCCGGCAAAGGCGAGTGTACTGAGATGAGGCCAATGATCACGGCCGCCATCGGCCTTCACTTTGGGTGTTCGTCCAAACTCCCCGGTCAGTACAAACAGAATTTTCTCACTCAGACCACGCTCCTCGATGTCATTCAGGAATGCGCTGACCGCTCGATCGACTGGGCGCCCCAACATCTCCATACCGTGCGGCATATTCAGTTGCGTGGTCCCACCGTGCATGTCCCAGCCAGGATTGTGAATGGTAATGAAGCCACAACCGGCTTCACACAGACGTCGAGCCAGTAGCAACTGCCGTCCCAACGTCGAGGCACGTTCTGTGTGGATTCCGGTTAGATAGCTTCCCGTGTCGTACCGTTCGACAAGTTTGGGATCTTCTTTGCTCAAATCGAAAGCCGCGCGGGATTTACCTAGCACCAGGTCCACTGCCTGCTGCGTATATTGCTCCAATTTCGGCAGAGTGCTTTCTTCTGCACGGCGACGAAGCCTGTCCAGAGAACGCTGCAGGGCCAACCGATCATCCAAACGCCGAGGTGAGATCCGTAACGTTACTGCCTGTTGAAACTGGTCGTCGCCTCCGACCTGAAACGGCCCATACGCACCTCCCAGTTGCCCCGGTCCGAGCGCTTCCAGAAGCCGTAAACGTTCTTTGTTGAACTGCCGGTCTGTCTCTTTTGAAGTCAGATAAACCTGCGTTGGCATACCTGTCTGGGGATGACTGATACCACGCATACGGGTTGCAATTGAGCCGATCCCGGCACCGGTCGGATTTCCGCAACGCATCACCAACTGCGCAGCTTCGGTGTGGTCGCTATTGGAATGCGTAAAGGAGCGCACCAGGGCTAGTCGGTCCGTCAAGGAAGCCAACTGTCCGAACGTGCCTCCAATGTGGACCCCCGGAACGCGTGTCTGCAAGGCTCCGGTGACGCTCCGGTAGTCCGTCGGTGCCCCCATTTTTGGATCAAATGTCTCGATCTGGCTCGGACCGCCCGTCAGAAACAACAGGACCACGGACTTCCCACGCCATACGTCACGCGTGGCAGCGTGACTTCGTAGTCTCAGCAAGTCGCCCAGTCCCAGTCCGCCCATTGCCAGACTGCCCACTTGCAGGAAAGCGCGACGGTTCCGGCCACGGCAGTTCGCTCGACTCGACCCACTCAAGATCTCTAACATCGGGACATGACTTTCGCGAAAACAGGCTCGGCAATCAAGAATACCGCCACCGCAACAAGAGTTGCGGTCATCACAGCGCGGATTATACGATCAAACAGGCCAGTTCGCACAAGCGCACTGGAAAACGTCAGGGACAGGTTTTCTCTGCCGCTAGACCCCAGGAACCACCATCCGGAAGACGCACATCGCCCCCCAAAACAACACGTAAACCCTTACATTTAAACACCTTATACGGAAACCGGCAGCAATTGACAGTAGGGGTTCAGTCGGTAGAATGGAAGGTAATTCAATCGTATGACTCAGCTTTGCCACCAGGCGAGCTGACGCCGCGCGAGTTGGTTCTGGCAACGCCCTGTTCGGGCCGCTGTCCGCTTTCGCCACTTGTTTGCGGAAATTTTCGAGTTTCCTCTTTCTTGCGAGAGCGTCGTTATGTCCACTTTGCTTGGATTTGCTGTACCGATTGGCTTCATGATGCCCGGCCCGATGGAACTCATGCTCATCATGGCAATCATCTTGCTGTTATTCGGCGGTGCGAAATTACCTTCTTTAATGCGTAACCTGGGCCGCAGTGCCGTCGAGTTTAAGAAGGGAGTCCAGGGAGTCGAGGACGAAGTCAATGACGCTGTAAAGAGCGTCGAAGAAAAAGGCGCAGACGTTCCGTAGAGCTGCCAAGTAACTTCAAATCTCGATTCCCAATCAGGCGTTTCTTTGAGCGATGCCTGCGGTTGCAGTGAATCGCTTAGTTCCGTGACGACAAGCGGATTCCTTTCTGAGGTCAATTACTATGTCGGTCTTTGCTACAGGTCCCTTCGTGTTAGTCGGATTTGCCGGTCTGGGCATGATGGAAATGGCCATTATCGGTGGGATCGCTGTGCTTTTGTTCGGCAAAAAACTCCCGGATGTCGCCAAGCAATTAGGCGGAAGCTACCGGGAGTTCCGCAAGGGCTTGACGGATTTCCAGTCCAACATGGACACAGACATGAATATGAACAACTACTCCTACAACGAAGCGAGTACGGCCAGCACAGATTACGACGACTATGAAGAAACCACAGCGCCGCGATTCGAGCCTCCGCCGGCGGAACCCCAGGACGCGGCGCCCGCCGACGAGGTCAGCTCGGAGCAAACATCGGAAAAAAGTGATTGACGGCGCTGCGGCAGAAGCCGAACCGCAACCTCGCGCCGGTCCCCGGCTGGCCGGCAACGGTGTTGCGGAAACAGTCTGCTTGCCGCGCCAGTAGTCAACCCCTGGTGAATGCAGTACACTCGTGGCCGAAATCGGGCGATTGGCTCAGTTGGTTAGAGCGCCGCACTCACATTGCGGAGGTCACTGGTTCGAATCCAGTATCGCCCACT
>PBOG01000252.1 GCA_002724245.1 Planctomycetaceae bacterium | reverse complement strand
GGGCGCAGGTCTGGCGATTCGCGACATTGACTCGGATGAGATTGTGACGGTGAACACGGTTCGTACCGTGGGCAACGAGACGCTCTATAAACGGGGCAAACTTTGGATCGCGGCCAATGCACGCGATGTGGATTTGCAGAAAGATCGTGATCAGGTGGTGATTGTGAAACGCTTTTCACCGGACTGGTTTCGTCTCAGCAAGGACAATTCGCCTGCGCAAAACAGAGTGCTGGCAGCACAACCTGCGGGTGAGCACCTCCTCTTGCGTTTGCGGGGAACTGTTTATCGGATTGAGTGAACGCCGGTTGCCTGACTGGCAGCAGGGTCTGGGCCTCCCCGGTTGTTGTTGAATGGCGGCAGGCGTTGGCGTACATTGACGCGGACGAACTGGCGACCCCGACGGTCTGACTCGTACGTGCGCGAATCGCAGGAGCAGGCAAGATGATCCGGACAAAGTTGTTCGCCGCAGTATGCATGCTCGCATGCGTTCCCCAAACGACCCGGGCCCAGGTCCTGCAATTGCCTGTCGTCAGCCAGTTTTCGATTGGCACCTCAGTCCTGGTGCCCGATCGCGGTGCGGTGACTTTGGGCAGCCTCTCACGGTCGCATTATCGCAGCGTCCACCGTGGCCATCCGTTGCGCAGCTTGCCGTATTTGGGGCGCGTCATCGGCAACCAGGCACGCACTCAAGCGACTCGTTTGAGTGAGGTGCAGGTTGCCGCGTCGATCATAGACCACGGCGCACTGGATCAGGCGGTACTGGCGGAAGCTGCTCGGCGGAACGATTCCGGCAGCGGGCAGCTCTCACGTGACCAGGTACTGGCGGGGCAGCTGGTATCGCGCCGCGCCGGGGTGACTGCAGCGCAGCGTTATCGGAGCAGTCGCGCTGCAGCACGGCGTCCCACGAAACCCACCAGTACGACCGTGACTGCAGCGGAAGAGTTACAGCAGTTGTTGACCCGGGCGTCTCAGTCCATCCGTGACGGTAAACCGGGTGCGGCTCGCATCTTCTATCGGATGGCGCGCAAGCGAACCGATGACGCGGTCCTGCAACGGCTGATTGACGCGCAGCTCAATCGACTCCAGTAGGTCGACAGCCGGTCCACGTGGGGCCTCATATTTACCGCACTTAGGTAGCGGATGGGTCAGATTCTGGGAGACTTGTGCGGGTAGAAACCCCACCCGCCCACTACGCTCGACTCGGGGCCCCTGCTCCACCTATACTTGACCGGTAGCCAAATACCGCATTTCGGGGTGTGAGTAGTGGAACGTAGTACCCACATACAACGGCGTGATTTTCTGCAGCTCGGTGTGACGGGTCTGGCGGCGACGCAACTGGCGACGTTGCCGCTGGCAGCCGCGCCCGCGCGCAGTGGTAGTTTCGGACGTGCCCGCAGCGTGATCGTGATGTTCTGCTGGGGTGGTATGAGCCACCTCGATACGTTCGACATGAAGCCGTCTGCGGGGAGTGAAATCCGCGGTGAATTCAACCCTGTCTCGACCCGGGTTCCCGGCATTGCGATTACCGAGCATCTGCCGCGGATGGGGCAACAGATACAGCACCTGGCAGTCGTGCGCAGTGTGCATCATCAGTCGGCGGACCATCGGAAGGCGGCCTACTGGAGTCTGACCGGGCATCCGCCGACCAACGCCATCGGTGGCGTGGTCGCGCCGCAGCTACCTTCGCGTAAGGATTGGCCCAGCTTGGGGGCCCAGGCCGCCATCGCGTTACACGAGGACCGCCGCTACCAGCAACATAAACGTGTTACCCGCACGCGACCGGATGAGCTGCCCGTGGTGCCCGAGTCTGGCATCGATTGGCAGCAGCTGCGGCGATTCAAAGAAGTCAGTCTGAGCACCGACGTGCTGGGGCCGGGGCGTTTTCCGGTGGGGACGTTTGGATTGCAGGATGGTTATTCCAATGGGCACACGGTGGCGCTGATCGGGATGATTGGGCAGGCCCATGCCAAGTCGGTCCCGGTGACACGTCTGACGGATGGCCCGCGGATTGACTGCGCGGCGCAGGTCGCCGGCGACGGCACGGCTGGCGACTGGGGCTCGGATACGCACGGGCGGGGTGGGCATCTGTATTTGATCGGTGAAGGGGAACCGAACTCGCCGCACGCGGGGTTCGGGTGTCATGCCAACAAGTTCATTACCTTTGACTTGGATGCCGTTCGCCAACGGCACTTCGAAGATACCGAGCGCGACTTTGTCTTGACCTGTCGGGTGGGGGTCAACGGTGCACCGCAGGTCGCCCCCACGGCAGCCGGCCAGGTAGGTGTCTGGGCTGACGGGAAACGGATCGCGCTGAGCCAGATCCTCCAGCGGGATGGCCGCTGCCAACAGCTGGAAGTGGCGGTCCGGGCGGGAGATCGCTATCTGACACTGGCGATGCTCAACGGCGATTCTTCGACGTACTTCGACGACATGGCGATCCGCGATGTGACGCTGGTGGAAGTGTCTGGAGAGCTTCCTGCGCGTGCCGAGCCGGATGAACCGAAGGTTGCCAGCCAAGAGATGAGTGAGGAGCTGGCTGCCAACTTGCCGCGCACGATCAGTATTCCCTATCCGCTGGCGGACAGGGGCATTCTCAACGGGCAGTTTGGTGGCTTTCTGGGCGCGCAATACGACCCAGTCTTCGTCCACCCGGGGCGCGGTCAACCTTTTAAAGGTGTTTCACCGACTTCAGGTACGATTGATTTGATGCCCCGCGGTGTCAGTCGTCGCCGCCTGGCCGAACGCGGCTTGCTCTTGGATGGGCTGAATGCAGGGTTTTCCTGGGCTTCTCCGGAGGATCTTTCCTCGCGCGTACAGGCTTCGCAGAATCAAGGCATCAACATGCTCTTAGCGCCCGAGGTGCAGTCGGCGTTCGATTTGGCGCGGGAACCCAAGGCGGTTCGCCAACTCTACGGCGACCATGTGGCGGGGCAAAGCGCGCTGCTGGGGCGTCGTTTGACTGATGCGGGTGTGGCCCTGGTCACGGTCAATCTGAGCGTAGGAGATCTGAATGGGGCCTCTGGCGACAACTGGGATACGCACGGCAACAACTTCAATCGCCTCAAGAACGACCTGCTCCCACCATGGGACCGGGCCGCTTCGGCGCTGCTGACCGATCTGGTGCAGAGCGGCCGCATCGATGATACCCTGGTGGTGTTCCTGACCGAATTTGGGCGTACTCCGCGCATCAATGGTAACGCGGGACGCGATCACTTTCCCAACTGTTACACGGTGTTGTTTGCCGGTGCGGGTACCCAGGGTGGTGTCTTGCTGGGGAAATCGGACCCGACCGGTTCGCGGCCGGTTGAGGCCCCTTGTACACCGGCCGATATTCACGCCACCGTGTTTCACGCTTTAGGCATTCCGCCCCATTTCCAGGTCTACGATCAGGAAGATCGACCGCTGGTGATGTGCGAAGGCAGCCCGCTGCCGCTATTTTGATCTGTCCTGCAACGTCGCCTGCGTTGTTGCTGGTTCTGATGCGGTGTTGCGCGCCGGGTCGCGGAACAGCCGTGTTCAGCGGCGCGACTGGAAGCGTGCTTTGAAGCGTGCTTTGGCGCGGACCGATTGCCGATCGGACTCTGGAACCACCGTGGTCCATTCAATCCCCAACTGATAACCCATTTCGATGTGGCGATTGTGGTCCTTGCGTGACGGGACAAAGGCATCAAGCGCTGCGGTGAACGCGGTTGCCATCGTTGCCGGCGAGGTAGGTAACGTCAGTTGCGCCACCACCTTTCCGGTGATACCAAAGGCGCCAGGTTCCACGATCAGGATCGCCGCGTCAGGCTCTGCTCCGGCCAGCGGTTTGAGGGCCGCCTGACGCTGGGTGGAACTGTAGATGAACTGCCCGATGAAGCGGGGGTTCCAGGCCAACTGCTGTACCTGTTGCTGGAGCACCGCCAGTTGTCGTGGATCGGACGCCACAGTAACGATCAGTGGCCGGTTGTCACTGGCTGCCACATTCAGCGCCAGATCGACCGGGCGGACCAGCGGCAGTGGGCGGGCCTGACCTGTTCGGGCGGGGTAACGTAAGGCGATGCGTCGCAGGCCATCGGCCATCGAGCGGGCGCCGGAAAAACCGTGCCGCGGACCGCGTCCGGCACGTACGAGTTGGGTTTTGCCGTCTGGTGCGAGGATGCAAAAGACCGTGTTGGGCAGCGTGCCAGGTGACACTCCGAGCAAGCCCTCCATGAAGTCGTACTCGGATTTGTTTTCATACGTCAGCAGCCGGATGCAAACAAAATTGCGTGAGGCGGCGACCACGGCTGGCTGCATCAGGTAACTCCTGATGTTTCCTGTCATGCCCGGTCACCAGACTCCGGGAATACCCAGGCAGGCAGGGGCACCGGAGACCAGTAGGATGGGCCGTCCGCTTTGCCGGGCCTCGGCCAGACCCTCCGCCAGGTTACCGTGCCAGGCGATGCGTGGCGCGGGGTTGGGTTCTGCAGCCAGGTGCTGTACGAGACCTCCCATGAGGGCGAATGTGGCCAGAGTAGTTCTGAGCATAGAAATGCGCACGTTCTTTCAAGTGGTGCCTGATTTCAACCGCCTGTGGGTCAGGAATCCGACGGTGCATCTTGTTCCGCGGACTCTGTCGCTGGAGGTTCGGCTGCGTCTGTCGTCGTCTCGGATTCTTCCGCCGGCGGTTCGGCCGTGTCTGGCGTCGTCTCGGATTCTTCCGCTGTCGGTTCCTCGGCGTCCGTTGCTGTCGCGGGTTTTGCCGTTGCTGTGGAACGGGCGAAACGCGTGGTTCCCGATGGCCCAGTGAGGACGAGTTCGCCACGAATAAACTTGTATTCCACTTCGGTGATGTCGGTTTCCGGAAGATCGTCCATGCGGATCTCGACTTTCCCCGGCTCGGTTTCCTGCCAGTTAAATCCACCCAGTTCTTCTTCTCCCAGGCTCAGTATGCCGCGTCCTTCTGCTTGAAAATCCCAGGTCACCGCAGGCGTCTCTGGCTCGGGCATGGTGGCGGTCCACCTGCCAGTGAGGGTTTCCTCTGGCGCCGCGGGTTCGGCGGTAGCCGAGGCGTCGCTGGCAGCGGGTGGTTCTGCGACCTGGCTGCTGCACCCGACAAGTCCTATCGCCAACAAGATCCCGATTGCACGTAACATCCTCGATTCCTTTTTTGAGATGGCCGGTAGAGGAGCGCCCCCGTGTGTCCGCGGAGCAGCGGGCCATTGTACCAGCGGGGCCGGCAGCCGTCGCGTTCCCAGCCAGGATCACAATGTCCGGTGGTCGGTTGATTTCGACCGGATTGTTCCCGCCCGTGGGTTCCTCAACCGAGCAGTTCCACACGCACGCGACCATCTCCCGCGATCGGTTGCGGCCTGTTCTCCAGGTCGAGGAGCGTGGTGTGTGGATCGATGCCGAGCAGGTGGAAGGTCGTGGCCAAGATATCCTTCGGCGATACGGGCAGGTTCTGGACTTCTCCGGCCAGCGCATCGGTCTGACCCACGACACGGCCGCGGGCGAATCCGCCGCCCGCATAGACGGCGGAATAGGCGCGTGACCAATGGTGCCGCGCGGCGCCCTTCGGTTTTGAGTCGATCTGCGGTGTGCGGCCATGCTCGCTAATACAGAGGACTGCGGTCTCGTCGAGCAGTCCACGTTCCTCGAGGTCCAGTATGAAGGCCGGAAAAGACTCGTCGTAGACCGGTAACAGGTAGTCTTTGAGCCGTGGAAAGTGGTTGGAGTGGGTATCCCAGCAGGAGGCACCAAAGGGTCCATACGGATCCCAGAATACGGATACGAAGCGGCTGCCCGCTTCGACAAGCCTGCGCGCTGCTAACAGCGATTGTCCGAACAGCGTCATTCCGTAACGCTCACGGATGCGTTGTGGCTCGCGCTGAATGTCAATCGCGCTGCGCATCTGGTTGGAGGTCAACAGCGAACATGCTCGTTGCTGGTGCTTGTCGTAGTCACTGACGCTGGCATAGTTTTCCAGAGTCTTGCGGGTGGCGTCGAACTGATCGAGCAGTGAACGCCGTTGTTGAAAACGGCGGGGTGTGATACCGGCAGGAAAATGGCCGATCGCACCAAGTTGAAAACGACCGTCAGCTTGCACGCCAGCAAAGGGGTCGTAAACCTCGGCGGTTTGTTTGTCGGCATCGAGCTTGGGGACGATACGTGTGCCCGCACCATCGAAGTCGGTCCAGATCGGGTCGTAATCGGCCCCCAGGTAGGAAGCGTAAGGCCCGGACAGACGTTTGGTCCCCGCGCCGTATTTGTCGGATTTTACCCCAAATAACCAGGGCAGACCGATGTTCGAGGGCGCGGCGGAGGGGGACTGTTGCCCGGTGTGACGCAGGTGATAGTCAACCACCGATCCGATGTAGGGGCGCTGGCGAGCGTCGCGAGGCAGTGAGTTGAGCTCGGCGCTGGTCAGCGGCATGGCGGAGGTGGCATAACCGACTCCATGCAGTGGATAGGGATGGCTCATCGAACGCACCACGGTCAGCCGGTCCATAATTTGGGC
>PBOG01000251.1 GCA_002724245.1 Planctomycetaceae bacterium | reverse complement strand
GATCGATGCTGAAGGCATCATTCGTTATAAGAACGCCCGTGGACCCGCCATGGACAAAGCGGTCAACACACTGCTCAGAGAAATGGGTGAGGAGGTCGCAGACACCGGTGGTGCTGGTGAAGGAAAGGTTTCGGCGCGGCAGAAGGGCGATTCCGAGATGGTCGGCAAGCCAGCTCCGCCGATTGCACTGAAACGCTTGCACCGGGCCAAGGGAACGACCTTCAAGTTGGCGAGTCACAAGAACAAGGACGTTGTCATCCTTGATTTCTGGGCGACATGGTGCCCACCTTGCCGCAAAGCCATGCCGATTCTGGAAAAAGTGGCGAAGGAATACGAGGACAAGGGCGTTGTACTTTGTTCCATTAACCTCAAAGAGAAGCCGAATAAGATTCGTACGTTTCTCAAGCAGCAGAATCTCAATGTTGACGTCGCTTTGGATACCGATGGTAAGGTCGCGACGAAATACAACGTCAAAGGGATTCCTACCATGGTGATCGTGGACAAAAAAGGAAATATTGCCCATGTCAAAGTCGGCTTGTCTGGTGAATTGGAGGAGGACCTCCATGAGCTCCTGGATGAGTTAGTGACGGCAGATGAGGTTGCCCTGAAATAGCGGAATTGGGCATCCTGCAAGTAACTACGGCCGCCGCCCTCGCGCGGCGGTCTTTTTGCGCCAAGCGTGCAACCTGTCTTGTTGTCTAACCGGCGATCATTGAGGCAGTTCGCGTACGAGCTTGCATCAGACGTAACGACTTTGTACTGCAAACGTGCTTGCCCTGTCAGGACGGGTAAAGGCGTGGCGGCATGGTTCGACTGTCAGTGCTGTTTCTGGCCAGCGGTCTGCAGCTGTGGGTGTGGGAGCGAACCGCGACCGTGTCGTTGCCGTTCGATTTAGCACTTGTATTGTTCGTGCGAAGAAGCTTCCACTCTGGAATTCATGTTGGTGTCTTGATACGGATTCTTTTCAGTAATCAATGAGGACTTGATATGGCCAATGACTTTGAAGGTCGCCATGTGTTAATCACGGGTGGTACGCGCGGGATTGGCTTGGCATTAGCGATTCGTCTGGCCGGTGAAGGTGCTCGGTTGTCTTTGAACTATTTATCCAGAGAAACGGATGCTGAGCAGGCGATTTCCGAAGTACAAGCAGCCGGAGGGCAGGCGGTGGCCATACGGGGGGAGGTTTCTCAGCCAGACGAAGCTAAACGCATCACGGCTGATGCACGCGCCGCGTGGGGGCCAGTCGATATGCTGGTCCACTCCGCTGGAACAAGCTTTCCGATGCATGCCAGTGACGTGACTTGGGATGTATGGAAGAAGACGTTGGACGTAAATTTGGACGGAACATTTAATATGATCTACGCGGTAAAAGATGAGATGATCGAGCGAAAATTCGGTCGCATTGTTACCTTATCTTCGATCGCGGGGTTGCGGGAACGCGCTCAGCAGCTGCCGTATTCGGTTTCCAAGGCAGGTGTTATCGCCCTGACGCGTTGTGCGGCGGAGGCCTGGGGGCGTGACAACGTGCGGATCAATTGTGTTTGCCCAGGTTTGACGGAAACAGAGATGGCTCACACGTTGTCACCTGAAGTCCATCAAGAGATCATCGCGGCTACTCCGTTGGGACGGATTGGTCAGGCTCATGAGATTGCCGCGCTGGCACGATTCCTGCTCAGCGAGGAATCGAGTTATATGACGGGGCAGACGGTGGTTTCCAGCGGCGGTCGCGTTATGCTTCCCGGCTAGTTCCGGAATTCACAGGACCCGTAGCCTACCCTGCGACGCGTATGAATCTTGAAGTTGTATGGGAGGCTGACGGGTATTGCAGCACGAGTGATGTGCTGGTGCGGCTCAGATTACCAGCCATTCCGGCGTGAAGTTGCACGTCGGTCGGGCAGCCGTCTTGTGAAACGGGCCGGGGTCACCCGTCCGTTTTCTCGAAGCCAGGAAGTCTTTCCAGTGGAATTGGAATTCCCTTGAGAATTCCTTCCACGACAAGCGAAGTGCCGACGATGCCCTGGAATCGTGACACTAACATCCGGCCCCGTCTCGCCTTGACCAGTTCGCACATCAGGATCAGCCGATCACCGGGAATCACAGGATCGCGGAACCGAACGTCTTCCAGCCCGCCAAATCCAACCATTGGAGAACCCAGTACGTCGTTTTTTTGCGCAAAATAGGAACTCAACTGGGCAGCGGCTTCGAGCATTACCACGCCCGGCATCAATGGCATTCCAGGCATATGGCCGCGAATCCAGAATTCATCGTTGGTGATGTCTTTGTAACCGACACACCGCGCGCTTTCGACTTCTTCGTAGACAACGGCTGTCAATTGCTCCATTTCGAAGCGTTGAGGATTGACGTCGCGGATCGCGTTCACGTCAGCAATTACGTTGTCGAAATCGACAAGTGATAAATCAACAATCAGTGATTTTGGCACCGACAACGTTCCTCAATACTCTGCTCCCACAGGGTGGAACAGCGCGAAACACTCTATGCCCTGGCAGGACAGGCGAGCTAGGTCTTGATCTTCTTGCGTTTTAGCTTGCGGGCCTTTGCACTGGCCGGACGTCGACCATGATTCGCTTTTTTCAGCTTGCGCTGTGGCTTTGCCATTGGAAAACTCCTGCCGCGGAAAAACTTGTGCGCCTAGCAACTACGTTACCTCGATTTGTGCTCGCTGAGAAGGTCGCTGGACCGAAAAAGTGGGTGAGAAAACCTCTGAACATCTCTCCGAGCGGTGCTTTCTGGGGTCGGGATCTCCAGATGGCTCTGCTTTCGCTACCCAGGATGGGCCAGTTTTCCGTCAATCACAGACAGGGGATCCGCTTGTGCGGAACGCTGTGGCGATTCAGGTTGCCTCCAGCGAAGACAACGCACCTCAGGCAGCGCAGGAGGTGATGAGTTTCTGATACCTGCCAACAGGACCTGCTCGGGTGTGGCGAATTGGCGAATAAAGCTGGGGCGTCAGGGAAGTTCAGGAAAGCGAATGGCGTTGACCACTGCGCTGCTTTCACTAGAATGCTCGGGCTCGACTCGTTTCTTGGTTTACGACCGCGCAGGCTGTTGCAACCCAGCCGCAGGGGACGAGACGTGTTACAGCCGTATTCATGCCTGAACGACTAGCCGCCGGAAAAATTGCTACCCGGGCCTTGAAAACTTGATGCAGAATTCACCTCGTCGCAACAAACTTCAGCGTATTGCAGATCTTGGAATTGATCCCTGGGGTGGCCGCTTCGACAATCGGTTGCTGATTGGGGATATCTGTAAACGCGCTGGCGAGGTGTGTTATCAGACGGATCAGCAGTCGGTAACAATACCACCTCTGCAACAGGAGGAGTCCGTCGATGCCAAGAGCGGCCGGACGATCACTACCTGGATGACTGAAGCGTCTCCAGAATCGCCCTCTGTGTCGTTTCGAGAGTGGCTTGGTCAACAAGGAAAGGGCGCATTTGTTGGACCACAGGTGCGCGCTGCTGGACGGATTGTATTGCAGCGTGACAAAGGAAAACTGCAGTTCTTGGACATCCAGGACTGGACTGGAAAAATCCAGTTGTTTGTCGGGAGATCACAGGTCGGTGAAGATAATTGGGAGTTGATTCAATGTCTTGACCTGGGAGATTTTGTCGGAGTTGATGGGCAGTTGCGGCGCACAAAGATGGGCGAACTGTCTATTTTTGTGGAGCGTTTGCATTTCCTGGGAAAATCACTTGAACCGCCGCCAGAAAAGTTTCACGGTTTGGTCGATCCCGAGTTGCGCCAACGCATGCGTTATCTCGATTTGACCTATAGCGACGGCGTCCTGCCACGTTTCCTTGATCGCACTCGAGTTGTTCAGTCAATTCGGTCGTCGCTTGCCGCGGATGGATTTGTTGAAATCGAAGGTCCCACTTTGCATGCAATCGCGGGTGGAGCGGCTGCTCGGCCTTTCACGACCCACCACAATGCGTTGGATATTGATTTGTTCATGCGTATTGCGCTGGAGTTACACCTGAAGCGGCTGCTAGTCGGTGGGATGGAGCGGGTCTTTGAGTTGGGCCGCGTTTACCGTAATGAGGGCATCAGTCCGAAACACAACCCTGAATTTACAATGCTTGAGGTGTACCAGGCCTTTGGCGACTATCAGTCGATGATGGATTTGACGGAACGACTCTTCATTGACGCTATCGATGTTCTGGATGGCAATTATCACCGTGCTTGGGGCAATGCAGAGATTGATTTTTCCCCACCATTTGCGAGGCAGACGTACGACGAGTTGTTTTCGCAGCATACCGGTGTCGATCCACAGGATGGAGAAGCGGTCGAGAGACTTGCTACGAGTCTAGGGTTCGATACTGCGGGGAAGCACCCAGACGTTATCAAGAACGAAGTCTTTGAAGAGAAAGTGGAAGATGCCCTTGTGGGCCCCGTTTTTGTGATTGATTACCCTGCCAGTATCTGTCCACTAACGAAACGTAAACGCGAAGATCCAAACATTGCTGAACGGTTCGAGCTGTTCATTCAAGGCATGGAGATCGCGAACGCGTATACGGAGCTCAACGACCCGGAGCTCCAGGAAAAACTGTTCCAGACCCAACTGGCGGGAATGTCTGAAGAAGATTCCATGGCACGTATGGATCATGATTTCATCAGGTCCCTGCGTTATGGGATGCCGCCTGCAGGAGGATTGGGGGTTGGGATCGATCGGATGATTATGTTGTTGACCAACACACAGTCTATTCGGGACGTGATTCTATTTCCTTTACTGCGTCCCGAGGCCGCTCCGTCGGAAGTGCGGTCGACAACGAACGATAGTCCCGAAGACACCGAATCAGGTATTTCAGAGGACGCTTGACGAACCATTGCCAAAGGATTGGCCATGTATAAATTGCTTCTTTCCTGGAGATATCTGCGTACGCGCTACATTGCGTTAGCCTCGATTGTTAGTGTCACACTCGGGGTTGCGACTTTGGTCGTAGTTAATAGCGTGATGTCTGGATTTGCGCATGAAATGCATGCGCGTCTGCACGGTATTCTCTCCGACATAGTCGTTGAGAGCTACGAAACAGCGGGCATGCCAGACGCCACCTGGCACATGGAGAAAATCCGTTCGATTGTGGGTGCTGATCTGGAGGCGATCACGGCAGTGGTGCACGTGCCGGCCATGGTCAATATTCCAGTGCCGAATGGCCGGTCCGTGACGCGTCCGATCAATCTGGTAGGAGTCGATGAAAAGACGTATGCACAGGTCTGTGAGTTCAGCCCGCATTTGTTGCATCCAGAAAACCGTAAACAACTCAGTTTCTTGCTGCGTAGTGGTGGGTACGCTCCGGGGCGCACAGCTTTTCCGCCGTCCGGTTGGCAGCACCGCCGCAACCGAGTCCGCATCGAACGCGACATTCAGAGGCACCTGCAACCCTCTGCAGCGGCGGAGTCGAAGGCAGGGCAGGAATTGGCTGATGCCGACACACAGCGGAAAATTGAGCGCTCGGCTGATTTTGACCCTCTGAGTGTGGCGCTCCCGCAATCATCGCCGCAGTTACCAGGGTCAGGTCGTTTTGACCAACCGCTGGGACAAAAGAACGATGATGTGGTTCGCGATGATGTCCCGGCAGTGCAGCTTGCTGATTCTCAGGTCTCCGACCCGTTTGGGAATGTCCCTGTCAACTCAAACGGAGCGGTTTTTGATCCCGTCAAACACCAGCACACAGGCGTGGTATTGGGGATCGCGATTGCCAGTACACGTCATCGTGATGCCGATGGCCAGGTTCGGGATTACTACTATTGTCTTCCTGGAGACGATGTGCAGATAACGTTTCCCAATGCAAGTCAAAAACCAACTGCAGTATTTGATTGGTTTACGGTAGTAGACATGTACGAAAGCCAAATGAGTGAATACGATTCAACGTTCGCTTTTGTACCGTTGCGGAAGCTGCAGGAAATGCGAGGTATGTTCGATCCCGAGCAAGGGATTTACGGAGTTTCGTCGATCCAGCTTAAGGTGCGCGAGGGTGCCAATCTGAATGCGATTCGCGACAAGCTTCGTGAACAGTTTCCCGCAACCACATATCCTTACAGTATTCAGACATGGCGTGACCTGCAGGGCCCTTTGCTGGCTGCAGTGCAACTCGAAACGACGATACTGAATATTCTTTTGTTCTTGATTATTGCGGTCGCTGGATTCGGGATCTTGGCTACCTTCTTTATGATCGTCGTTGAAAAGACACGCGATATTGGGATCCTCAAAGCATTGGGTGCGCCGAGTGGCGGCGTGATGAGTATTTTTTTGAATTACGGATTTGCGCTAGGTGTGGTTGGCGCTATTGCGGGGATGGCCCTGGGGTTAGTGTTTGTGACCTACATCAATGAAATTGCCGGATTCGTAGAGACGCTCACGGGCCGTGAAGTATTTGATCCTACGGTCTACTACTTCCAACAGATTCCAGTGATTACGGATGTTGCGACTATGTTGTGGGTTGTCTGTGGTGCAGTCTTGATAGCGGTACTGGCCAGTGTGTTGCCAGCGCTTCGGGCGGCCCGTTTGCACCCCGTGGAGGCCCTGCGTCATGAGTAGTATGCCTGTCGGATATGAACCGCTCATTGCCAGCGCAAGGCAATCATCCAGCCAGCTTACGGCGTTTACGGGGCAGACGGATGAGCAGCAAATGCCTGCGCGGCCTTACTTGCTCGCAGCCCAGAATGTTACCAAGAGTTATCAGAAGGGGCGGCTCCAGATTCCAGTATTGAAGGGTGTGAATTTTGGAGTTGAGCCAGGTGAATTTGTCTCCATCATTGGGCAGAGCGGATCCGGAAAAAGCACGCTTTTGCACCTGTTAGGGATGCTTGACGTACCCGACGAGGGCGAGATTTGTTTGGGACTGGAGCGTATGGACAACGTGTCCGCAAAACGGCGCGATCGTTTCCGGAATGAACAAGTCGGGATGATTTTTCAGTTCTATCACTTGCTTCCCGAATTGACGACACGTGAGAACGTATTGGCGCCATTGATGATTTCCCAAGGCGTGTTTTCTTACTTGAAGCACCGTCGTCGCAACCGCGAGCGGGCTGACCAACTTCTTGAAGTGGTTGGCTTGTCGCATCGTTTAACACACCGTCCACACGAATTGTCAGGTGGCGAAATGCAAAGAACGGCGGTCGCCAGAGCGTTGATTACGCGGCCCCAAATGCTGCTCGCAGATGAACCGACAGGCAATCTTGACTCAGAAAATAGTGCGGAAATTCTGCAGATTCTGAAGGATTTGAACCGCGACGAACAGCTCACGATTGTGATGGTGACACATGACCGGGACATTGCCAAGGAAGCTGGTCGCACGGTTTGTTTACGCGAAGGGCTTGTCGACGAGGTAGGACATGGCAACTTATAATTGGAGGGTCGAGCAGCTCCTGTTTAGTCCCCCGAAGCGAGAACCATGGCCAACCAAGAGCTAGAATCCGCAGCCGACCAGGATGCGAAACCACGTTCCCCACAGATCTACATTAATGGTGAGCTTTTCGATAAGGAAAACGCAAAGGTAAGCGTTTTCGATCACGGCTTGCTGTATGGAGACGGTGTCTTCGAAGGCATGCGCAGCTACGGGGGCCGCATCTTTCGTTTAGATCAGCATTTGCAGCGGTTGTGGGAATCGGCAAAGGCGATTTGGCTTGAAATTCCAATGACACCCGAAGCAATCGCAGCTGCGGTCCGGGACACGCTGCGTGTGAATTCTATACAGGATGGTTACGTCCGGCTGGTAGTCACGCGCGGTGCGGGGACATTAGGTTTGGATCCTAACAAGTGTAGTGATCCTCAGGTGATTATTATTGCAGACCACATAACGCTCTACCCCGATGAGTTCTATGAGTTTGGTCTGGAAATTGTGACGGTGAGTACCAGCCGAAATCATCCAGCGGCTCTTAGTCCGCGAATCAAGTCGCTGAATTATCTCAATAACATTCTGGCTAAGATCGAAGGGCTTCAAGCTGGATGTGTGGAAGCGCTGATGCTTAACCACCGTGGTGAAGTAGCGGAATGCACGGGTGACAATATATTCCTGGTGGCGGGTGGTGAGTTATTGACACCTTCCATCGATGCCGGGATTCTAGAAGGGATCACACGGGGCGCCGTGATCGAACTTGCGCAGGCCGCCGGTATTACGGTCCGTGAGATTCCACTCACCAAGCACGACGTCTATATCAGCGATGAGTGTTTCTTGACCGGCAGCGCGGCGGAAATTGTCCCTGTTGTGAAGGTCGATAGTCGCCAGATTGGCGATGGCCATCCTGGGGCGTTTACACGGGATCTGACCGCGCAATTTCGTGAGTTGACCCGGAGCTGAGAGGGCGACGTCCTCACCAGCCTCGTTCGGCATGGCGCGTCGATGCCCAGCGGGAGTTCTCTTGCCTGACCCGCAGTATCGTGTCAGGCGGCATGACTCTTTTCCGCCAAACCGCTAGTCTCGCGTTCGGTCATGTCACTGGTTGAGATGCACTCTACTGGTGCTTTCTGACAAGCTGGAGGTGATTCATTTGATTGCTGTAGTGGGAACTACGGTCGGTAACAGAAACGATTGTTACATAATTGCTGTTTAGGCAAAGTTTTGCGCCTAACCTCTGACGTTTGATGACGAATCCTTGCACCGGTCGATACAACCCACAGGCCATTAGAATCCCCGGATGCACATTTTTTGATCCTGTTGATTCGTGTCGCCCGACAATTCGAATATAGAGCTGTGACTGCCATTGGGTGTGGATGGCTTTTCGATTGCGTTTTCCTGAAGTTGATTTGCGTTGTCAGTTTTGCACATCGAAGGAAGGTTAATGGATCAACAGATAAACCAACCGCCCAAAGTGCGAGCGACATTATATCTACCTCACGCCGTTTTGGAGGAAGCTCGTAATGCAACAGTCCACTTGGCAGGGTTTCCTGCCAGGATGACGCTCACCAAGCTTGTTGAGGCTGCTTTGCGTAAGGAATTGCTGCGATTGAAGGAAACGTACAATGATGGCCAGGACTTCCCCGAACGAAGCGAAAACTTGAAAGGAGGGCGTCCAATCGCGGCGTGATGGCGACGATGAAAACATCTGTATCCCACCGAAAAAACAGTACGCCCAAAGACAGTTCGCGACGGAATGAGCAGCGACAACTCCGTAGAAGATTGCTCGAACATATCATCCGTCGAGAAGAGGGTCGCGGAAAAACTTGTGAGATTCGTTCGTCATGAGCCGTATTGGCAGAATGCTAACTGGAAGGTCGCAGAGCAACGTTACAACAACCACAGTGTGTGTTGTTGCTCTGTTGACTTCATTTTGTTCGCAGGTTGCGTGGGGTGATGGTCTGCAGTTATCGGAACCCCGTGTTGCCCGGATCTCGCTAGGACGCCCGACCCCTCATCCCGCCGTCGTTCGGGTGATGGTACCGGAACGAAATGCGACATCACATGGCTCTGGCACGTTGGTTGATACCCATGATCGTTATGGTCTAGTGGTGACGAATTGGCATGTTGTACAAGACGCCACAAGCACGATTATGGTGGTATTTCCCGATGGATTTCAAACCGGTGCACGCGTGCTCAAAACGGATCGTGACTGGGATCTCGCTGCTTTGGCAATCTGGCGACCAAGGGTCCAACCTGTACCGATCGCCTTGCAACCACCTCAACCAGGTGAAACGCTGACGATTGCCGGCTACGGTTCGGGAAATTACCGTTCGGTGTCCGGACGCTGTACCCAATATGTTTCACCAGGCGGCCAATTGCCGTACGAGATGGTTGAAGTGGCAGTGCGAGCCAGGCAGGGAGATTCTGGAGGTCCGATCTTCAATCAAAGAGGAGAAATGGCAGGAGTCCTGTTTGGCTCAGGTTCCGGAAGAACCAGCGGTAGTTACGCAGGACGTGTTCGCCAGTTTCTTTCCGCGGTTTGGCCTCCAGCAGAGCTGCCGAATGCAAACCTGGCTGGCCAAGTTGCCCCGCAGAATTTCGGTGCGTTGCGAGCCGGTACATTGAGCCAAGGTGTTCAGGCCCAGCAGCAGGTGGGGCGCCCGTTTGTGCCAGTGCCACATTCTGCAGCTAGTGAGAAATTCGAGCAGTCAGCTGAGCTACCTGGTCGTGGCTTTGCGCAGCTGCCAAGCGAGTCGTCTCGAGTCTCTACGGGTTCCCAAAGCGATGCTACTCTTTACACCAGTCCGTCCTGGCAAGCTGATGACCTTGAGCTTGCCAATTCTGGCTTGGGACTCCAAACCAGTGACACGGCAAGCCAATTGACATGGCGGAATATTGCCGGGGAAAGTCTGACGGATCAGGCCAAGACGATTCTCGCTGCAATCGGCGTGGTTGTAGTCCTGGTGCATCTACTGCGTTTCTTGGGTGGATCCCAATAATGGTCTGCGCAGATCGCAGGGGATTGTCAGTACTCTCTTGTGGCCATAGAAACGTTGGTTGTATGGTTTGCATCTGAGCCAGACCGGTTAGACTAGCAGCGTTATGAAACCGTTGCCGCCAACTGGGGTGCTTTCCACCCCGATCTCCAGTTTCTTGGATCACTCCGAGAGAGTCTGGTCTGAATACCAGCAACAAGGGCCAAATCGCCTTGCAAGGACGTTGTTTGAAGAGGTAGACGTATCGGCCAACGTGCTGCTGTCACAGATCGAGGTGCTGCGGGACCAAGAGCTGGGTCGTGGAAACAGTGATGTGAGTATTTGCGAATGGTATGACCAGCTTGTGGGTGTCATTCGAAATCTCCGAGATTTGGCACAACGTTGTGTTTGCCGCGTAGAGGGCCTATGTTTCTTTGCGCCTGAAGCGGGATTGATTCCACGCAGGAACTTACTCAAAAGATATGAAGAGGGGCTCGCCTGGTTGCGTCTGCAATTGGTCGGCGAGGACGGTCTTTGCACTGATAAAACACCGTTGGATCGATTGCAGTTTCCGGAGTTTCAGCCACAACTATTTCTGCGTAGTGGACATCTGCAAACCGTGGCGTCGGTCCTTCTGCGCGGCAATCGCATCCCCTATACGGCCCGACAACATCAGATTGCACTGGAGGACGGTGACCAGCTAGTGCTCCACGATGATTGTCCGTCCGCCTGGCAACCACACCAGCGTGTCGTGTTGTTAATTCACGGTCTAACCGGGTGCCATCTGAGCAGTTACATGGTACGCATCAGTTGTAAATTGGCTCAACTTGGGTTGCGAGTGTTTCGCTTGGATCTGCGAGGTTGTGGTGCAGGTTTGCATTTGGCTCGTCGTTCATGCCACGCAGGGAGTTCGGGGGATTTGGCCGAAGCCATTAACTTTATCAATCGTACTTGTCCGCAATCGCAGCTGGCCGTGGCTGGTTTTTCACTCGGCGGGAATATTCTTTTGAAATTCCTGGGCGAGCATCGATATCGTGAGGTCGAGTGTGTGACGCGCGCGATTGCAATCAACCCGCCACTCAATCTGATTGACTGTGAGCGAACGATGAGTCGCACTGGGTTTGGTATTTACAGCCGATATTTTGCACAACGATTACACCGCCAATTGCTTGAGCGGCAAGCTGCCCAGGACGGTGTTGTGTTTCCCGAAGGCTATCGTCAGCCGAGAAGTTTGCGTGAATTCGATGAGCGATACACGGCGCCGGCGGCAGGGTTCGACAATGCAGACCACTATTATCGTTCGAGTAGTTCCGATCAATTTGTGCCCCATATTCAGACTCCGACGCAGATCATTGCATCGCGTGATGATCCGCTGATCCCGATTGACAACCTGTTAAGGCTGAAGTTGTCTGACTTCGTTAATCGACATGTAACGGACCACGGTGGACATTTGGCGTTCGTAGGGCGAGGCTCCTGTGACGCGGACCGCTACTGGATTGATTGGCGCGTTGTTGATTGGGTGACTTTGTAACGTCCTGAGGCGGCGGTGGTTTATGGCGGGGCATTGATGTTGGTGGGCTGCCATGGTTTGGTTATAGAAATACGGTGCATCACGCATTTCGGTTTTGACATGTGCCCGGGGAATCGTTTCAGGCAGATGAACGAATGAACCGACATTGGTCTAGATGCTGAGAAGCGGGTGGAGACGGAACTTCTTGCTTGGCGCGTTGTAATGTGAGTGCTAGACTCAGAATAGCTCTCGCAAAGTTCCTGTCTGGAGTGCTTTGCATGTCGATACCAACCTCGCCACACGGTGAGCCGATCCAGCAGGGAAGAGCCTCGCCAGAGGGTACGCGCGACGGTGTTCAGTCCGCGGGACCCCCCAGTTTGCCGGTGTCTGCGTCGCCACGTTCTTCCGTGATGCCTGTGATCGACACTCGATCTACCGCCGCTGGGGAAGTCCTGCAGACCTCACAGCGCCGACCCTCACAGCCCGTTTCAGGCCCGCAGCCAGGCAGGAATCGTATCCCTGACGGGACCGATCCAAACGAATGTGAGGAAGGGGAAGCTACCACTGACGTTACCCAGGCTGTCATCGAATCTGCCCCGCCGTGGTTGGTGAGCATGGTTGTCCATATGCTCTTGTTGTTGGTCTTGGCGTTCTGGTATTTGGAGCCATGGTTTCCGAACAGGATTGATCTTGATGCGGTTTTCTCCGATGAAGTCGGAATGCAGCTTATTGAAGACACGCTGGAATTGCCTTCACTAGAGCCCATCGAAATAACTGATACTGCGGTATCCATCGATGAAGCTGAAATCGATGATCCACTTGCGGCGGCGCCGGATGTGCCTGTTCAGGTTCCCGAGGCGCTGCGGTCTTCAAGTCCGAAGGAGGCGCCGTCAATTGGCCTTGCTCTCTCAGGGCGTTCGAAGGGGCGAAAACAGGTCTTGCTGAACGCCTATGGCGGCACTGAGGTCACCGAGTCTGCGGTGCGAATGGCACTCGAATGGTTGGCACGCAATCAACGGCCTGATGGGTCCTGGAGTCTGATGGGGCCTTATCAGAATGGCCTTCCTAACGAGAATCGTTTGGCGGCAACTTCGATGGCCCTGCTGGCCTTTCAAGGTGCGGGCTATACGGTCGATTCGGGCAAGTACGGAAAACGTGTGGCGCGTGCTTGGGAACATCTATTGCGTCTGCAGGATGCGGGCGGGAATTTTTTCCAGAATGGTATTTCCAGTCACCGTCTCTACAGTCAGGCGCAGGCGACGATCGCCATTTGTGAGTTATATGGGATGACGAAAGACGAGGCTTTTCGAGAGCCGGCGCAACTTGCGATTGACTACGCTCTCAAAGTGCAAGCTCCTGAGGGTGGTTGGCGTTACGTCCCCGGCCAGGGAACGGACACTTCGGTGACAGGCTGGTTTGTGATGGGGTTGCAGAGCGCCTTGATGGCTGGGTTGGAAGTCCCCAGTCCAGCACTGGCCCGAATCAGTGAATATCTGGACCTCGTCACGACGGACGGAGGTAGCAACTACGCTTACCGCGTAAACAATGGTGCCAGGATTTCAATGACTGCCGAGGCATTGTTGTGTCGTCAATACCTCGGTTGGGCGAGGGAAGATCCGCGTTTAGGCCGTGGTGTTGATGAGATTCTGCGTAATCCGATCGATTGGGAACGGAGCACAAACGTCTATTACTGGTATTACGCGACCCAGGTGGTACACCATATGGAAGGTAAAGTATGGCAAGAGTGGAACAAGGTCATGCGCGATTCCCTCCCTCGGCGTCAGGTGCAGACTGGGCGTGAAAAAGGCAGTTGGGATCCTACGGGAGACCGCTGGGGTCACCAAGGAGGTCGGCTGTACATGACCTGTTTGTGCACATACATGCTTGAGGTTTATTACCGCCACCTACCGATCTATAAGTATCGGGTCCAATAGGAGCGAATCAGTCTGTGAGCAATGCCCTGAAGGGCGTTGCCCGGTTGGTCCCTGGGGCGCGGTAGCGTTTTTCGCTGGGCTGCTCAGCTTGCCTGGTGTGGGAACCAGAACGTTTGTGTGCTGCCGTTTCTCGCAGGCTGAATTCGTTTGCCACCGAGTTATTGTATTTGTACGTAGCAAAGTCAGGCACGAGATCTCAGGCAATCTGGTGCATTGTGCCCGGTGACTCTTGTTGCGATTCCTGATCGCGTCGTAGATTCGCTTGTACGGCAAAATCTTCGCGCTCTGGACTGACCAGATCATAGGCAACGTTTCGTTGCCGCGGTGTGAAATTGAGTTCGCTGATGGCGTCTCGTATCTGGGCCAGAGTCAAATAGTGCACTGTTCCGGCCTCCGCAACTACGTTTTCTTCGATCATCAGGCTGCCCATATCATTGGCACCAAACAACATCGCTAGTTGTCCTACTTTCAAGCCTTGCGTTACCCAACTCGATTGAATGTTCGGGAAATTGTCGAGGTAAAGACGCGCGACGGCTTGGGTTTTCAGATATTCGTAGGACCCAGCCGGGGCCACATCTGACATGGCCGTGTGTTCGGGCTGGAACGTCCAGCAGATAAAGGCGGTGAACCCACTGGTTTCGTCTTGCAGTTGTCGTAAGCGTTCTAGATGTTCAATTCGTTCATCCAGCGTTTCGATGTGGCCAAACATCATGGTTGCCGTGCTGAGGCCTCCCAGCTCGTGCCATACGCGCATGACGTCAAGCCAGTCGTCAGTCATGACTTTCCCACGCGTCATTTCACGCCGTACTCGGTCAACCAGGATTTCAGCTCCACCGCCAGGAATACTGCCCAAACCGGCTTCTTTGAGCCTTTCCAGGACTTCACGAATGGGGAGTTTATTGAGCTTCGTAAAATGATGGAGTTCTGGTGGGCTGAACCCATGGATGTTGACTTGAGGGAATTGGTTACGGATATCGTGCAGTAACTCTTCATACCAATCCAATCGATATTCCTGATGCAGGCCACCTTGCATCAATATTTGGTCACCTCCCAAGTCGACCGTCTCTTGAATCTTGTTGAGTAATTCAGGACGTGGCAGGACCCATCCCTCGGAGCTCTTAGGACTGCGATAAAATGCGCAAAAATCACACACAGCGGTGCAGTAATTTGTGTAGTTGATATTCCTGTCGATGTTGTAGGTGCGAAACTGCTCTGGGTGCAGTCTTCGCGTCACAGCATCCGCTGCGCGTCCTATTGCCGCCAGGTCATGGCACTGCAGTAGCTCACAGCCTTCTGCGGGTGTAAGTCGTTCGCCATTGACGGCTTTATCAAGAATGCGTGCAACCACTGAATCGCAACTCCATTTCTGCCGGAGCCAGTTCCATTTTGACCGCCTCCTCGTAGAACAAGTGTAAACCCCGCTGCTCACGCTCACCAAGGTAAAAATAGAGATTGTCTCGCAAATAGCGGTGGCAAACGTCGGGTGTTAAACCTACTGCTGCCGCTTCTTCTCGGGCGATTTGCTCGAGGTGACGCATCCCCCGATTGCGGGATTCTTCAAACGCTGTTTCAAGGGTACCCAATTCGACTCCTTTGCGAGCTGTCCACATCGCAAATACGAAGGGGAGGTCTGTGCAGCGACACCACTCATCACCCAGGTCCCAGATTTCATCAAACGGCTCCTCCGGGGAATGAATCGCGCGGTCCCCGATGAGCAAAATAGCATCGGCATCCGTTTGCGTTATTTCGGAACCCAAGGGCAACGCCGATAGCTGTGGTTGTACCCCAAATCGTTGTTTTAGAAGGACTCGGACCATTGCAACACTGGTTCTGGAGCCCTCATCAAGGGCAAGTGTGCGTATGCTCGCCGGTGGACATCGACTGAGCAGTTTTACGCTGAGAACTGGCCCGCGACAGGCGATGCACGCATCGGAGACGATGGTGTATTCCGGATTCTGAAAAAACTCAATGGAAGGAATCAATGCCACATCCAGCTCACCATTTGCCAGCCGCTGCGCCAAACGACTCGGTACATCCAGTATGAGGTCTGCATCGGGTGCCAATTCCTGAAATTGGAACACCAACGGTTTTGTGTTGAGATAGGACACCGCCCCCACTCGCAAGCGACCGCGGTGACTCAGGCTCTGGCTCATATCACAACTCGAAGAGGATCGCAGGTGAGCAGAAAGTCGATTGGGATGAAGATATCGCTAGAAACATTGAGGGTGAACTACGTTGCAATGTGACGGCATCAGACGAAGCCCTGTGACGTTGGTTTGATGACGATATCGGAGACATTTGCTCGGGCAGGTAAACCGCAGATGGCGACGACAACTTCTCCAAAGTCTTCTGGCTGCAAAATCTGCATCTTGTGTTCATCGCTGACGGGGTTAGGTCGATTTTCCAGGATAGGTGTGTTCACTTCTCCGGGAAAGACGTTTGTTACTCGGATGCCGTTGTGGCAGTCTTCGTTATTAACCGCTGTTCCTAAGGCTGTCATCGCGAATTTGGATGCCGCGTATGCGACGCCGCCCAGGGCTGATGCGCGTACACCGGCAATCGAGTTGACGTTGACAATGACACCGTCACGCCGGAGTCGCATCTGAGGCAACACTGCGTGCATGCAGTTGTAGGCCCCAGTGGCGTTGACTGCGAGCACGTGGTCCCACTGCTCGGGTTGCATTTCTGCCATCGTACGTGTCTTGATATTCAGCCCGGCTGAATTGACGAGGATGTCAATTTGTTCCAGTTTTTCGGTGGCCCACGAAAACAGTTGATTGACGCTATCGCGGTCTGCTACATCCACACTGTGGTAGAGGATTTCCGGACCCTCGAATGAAGCGATGGCGGATTGCAATACCTCTTCTCGCCGACCTGCGATGACGACGCGACAGCCACTGGTTGCCAGGGCTTGGGCGATACCCCAGCCAATTCCGGTGCCGCCTCCAGTGATCACTGCGGTTTTGTCCTTAACTGACATTAAAGCCTCTTTTGCTTGGATGGTGAATTTGCTGACAAATTTCTTTGTTGCGGCTGCCTTGGCTCTGATTGTACGACGTTGTATAGCAACCACTACCACGGTGGGCACTATGTTCTATTTGTAAGTACTCTGTGGCTGCCTACAAGAGGGCAAATGCTTGCTACGATAACGTGATTCTCGAATAATCAGGTCATTCGGAGCCCGTCTGGACGACCATTGGGCGCGGCGCGACGATTAACCTCAAGGCTGGCAAGCTCACGGAATGAAGATATGTCGCTTGGTGCGAGACAGATAGACTCTACCATCGATGTAGTGACCCCAGAGAATATTGCATTCCAGTATCAGGCAGCGGGCCCTTTTCGGAGGCTACCCGCATACCTGATTGATTTTCTGATTCGTCTGGCCGTCGTGGTGCTCGTGCTTTGTGCCGGAGCATTTTTTTCGTTTGGCGGGTTAGGCGTTGGTGTCAACATAACGCCAGTCTTGATTCCTTCATTCTTACTCAGTTGGTTTGTGATGCAGTGGTTTTATGGAGGCATCTGCGAAACCTTCATGAATGGAAAGACCCCTGGGAAATGGGTGATGGGTATTCGCGTACTGACGACGGACGGACGGCCTATCAATGGGCTACAGGCGGTGTTGAGAAATTTGATGCGTTTTGTTGATCTGATGCCGATGGTGTCGTTGCAGGTGTTTGAGCCATGGGTTGATGCGTCACCTCTGTATGTGCTTCCAACCTATCTACTCGGCCTCTCAGTGATGGCTTGTAATTCGAGGTTTCAGCGTCTAGGTGATTTGGTCTGTGGTACGATGGTGATCGTGGAGGAACGCTATTGGTTGACTGGTGTTTCAGAGATTGACGACCCGCTCGTCATCAAGTTGGCCGGTCATTTGCCGGCAGATTTTCAGGTCAGTCGTACGTTAGCCCGAACGCTCGCACATTATGTTGAGCGGCGCAAATTCTTCTCGACGCCACGTCGTCGTGAAGTGGCGCGGCATTTGGGGCTGCCGTTGTTGCGGCAATTTTCGTTGCGGCCAGATACGAGTCACGATCTATTGTTGTGTGCACTTTATTACAGGACTTTTATTTCTGACCGTTGGCAAGCCGAGCCAAGTCTCAAGGACGCAGGCTCTTCGCCATTCCAGTAATTTGATGCGTTGCTGCAAAGCTTGTTTTCCTCACGGGCATTCATCGGTCGTTATTTTCATCAGTGCAGGACTTGGAATGAAAGTTGCTGAATTACTCGAAAAACGTCGTGCGAACTGGAGCCTGCTGGAACAGATGTGCGATTCTCGCTGGAGGTCGTCTGCGGACGATGTGTCCAAATTCGCAGCGTTGTATCGTGCTGCCTGCGCGGACCTCGCATTGGCCGATGCTTATCAGTTGCCTCCCAATACAGTCCAGTATCTGCATCGACTCGTCGGACGGTGCCACAACCGTCTCTATCGGAGCCAGCGTTTTGATCTTGCATCGTGGAGCCAACGTTTGTTGGTTGATGTGCCCCAGCTGATTTTTCGAGACGCTTGTGTGCAGATCATGTTCGTAGTTTTCTGGGGGGCGTTTGTGCTTTCTGCATGGCTTGCGTACTCAAAAGAAATTTATCCCCAGTTCGCAGAGGGTGTTGTGGGGGCCGCAAATCTGAGCGCGCTGGAGGAGATGTATGCGGAACCACTACAAAACAAAAGCGGGTCACAAGATCTGCAAGCGCGTTCGACGATGGCCGCATTTTACATCAGCCACAATACCGGGATCGGTTTGAAGTGTTTTGCTGGCGGCTTGTTGGTGATTCCTGGCCCTTTTATCACGCTCTTTAATGCAACGACACTTGGCGCCTCGTTTGGGTACATGGCGCGGCCAGAAATTGCCGCGAGTAAGAACTTTTTTCAGTTTGTTACCGCTCACGGTCCGTTCGAACTGACTGCGATTGTGTTGGCTGCTGGCGCTGGTTTGAGACTGGGTGTTGGGTGGTTGTTTACCAGAGGAATGACGCGGGCTGCTTCTCTACAGCAAACCGCGTCCGAGACGCTTCCCATCATGGCAGCGGCCGGCATTCTGTTTGCATTGGCTGCGTTAATCGAAGGATTCCTGTCGCCTTCTGCGGCGCCGTATTGGGTAAAGGTGCTTGTGGCGATTATTTCTAGTGCGATCCTGATGATCTATTTCGTCTTGCTTGGCATGCCTCGCGGGAGCCGCCGTTCTCTTGGTATCCCGCGTTTTGCCACTGACACGGCTGAGTAAATTCGTGCATTTTGACAATATACAAATCAAGATTCGTGAGCGTGGATTTCTGGACCTCATGGATCTAGGACTGCAAGTGTTCCGGGTGCATTTGCCGAGATTTTTGCTGGCGTTTGCATGCGGCGCAGTGCCGTTGCAAATATTGAACCACTTCTGGTTTCGTGATTTGGTGGTAGTGGATTTTCGTGAAGGGATAGTTGCGGCGAACGAGACAAGCCGACTGATTGGGTTTATTCTGTGTGTTGGTCAGATGATCTTCATCGAATCTCAGCTTGCCGGGATCATTGCCACCAAGTACCTGGGGCTGGTGCTCTTTCAGGAGGAGCCGCGAATACGGCCGGTGTTGCGAGAGGTTGGTCGCGCTGGCTGGCGACTTCTTTGGTGCCAGGGATTGACACGTGGTGTCGTTGTTGCGGGCGTACTTGCTTCCTGGTCGCGGTCGTCGAATTGGTCGTTTGTTTGGTTGGGATTGTTGACCTGTCTGGTTGTTTTGGTGCGGGCGCTACGACCTTTTCTGAACGAGATTGTCCTCCTTGAGAACAACCCGTTGCTGGCGACAAAGTCCCAATCGCTGACCATTGGACGCCGCAGTTATCGGCTACATGCGCCGAGTTCAGGAATGCTCTTGGGACGCTGGTTTTGTAGTGCTCTTATTGGCATAGCTTTAGCGATTTCAGTCGCAGGGATATTTCTGTTTGTGTCGGGCGTTCTGTTCCAGCAGTGGTTTCCCGGCCCATTCTTGATTCAAATCGGCGTTCCTTTGGCAATGTGGATCGTCGCCGCTTACTTGACGGTGGTGCGTTTCTTGAATTATCTGGATTTGCGCATCCGAGATGAAGGTTGGGAGGTGGAGTTACGCATGCGATCTGAGGCTGCGAGGCTAGAACAGCAGATGACGCCGCGTCTACCCATACCTGCGGGTTCGGAAGTGAACGAACTCAACCGTGTTTCCTGATTCTTGTGTTGGAGATATCCGAATGACATTGGCATACGTCGATTCTGGATTCTGCAAGTGTCGTTTGGCAATGTTACGAGTTCGGTGCAGGTGCCGTGGTCTTCCCGCAAGTACCTGGCTTACGGTCGTGTTGATTTTGCTGTGGCTAGGCGGTTCCGGAAGTATTCGGGCCGAGGAAGTCGAAGACGCTCAGCTGAAAGTACGAGAAGCGTTTCGCCAAGAGCGTTTTCCCTGGTATGACAAGGGTGCCGACGATGTACGTGTTGTTCCGTTTGGTGTTTCAACAGACGTTGAAGCTCGGTCTCGCCATTCGACATGGGTTAAGGGGACTGTCTCGGCGGGAGCGAATTCGAGTAGCTCCCGCTGGTCCGCAGTTTCAGGTCTTTTTGACAGTGAGGTATGGTCCGCTGTGGCATCGGCGGTGGGCATCCTGCTGCTATTGGGAGTTGTAGTGTTACTGGTCTGGGCGTTCGTGAAGTTGCTGAACAAAGAGAACGACCTAGAGGACGATATTGAGGAAACGCATGCAGAATCTGTACGAATGCAAAATCAGATCGAGAAACTGCCATTTGACCTTGCTGAGCCAACAAAGGATTTGCTGACAGCGGCCAGGAAATCTTATGAATCCGGAGACATTCGTCAGGCCATTATTTACTTGTTTGGTTACCAGTTGGTTCATTTGGATAGCGTACAGGCAATTCAACTCGAAGATGGCAAGACCAATCGCCAGTGCCTATCTGAATTAGCCGGGTCCAAGTTGCATGCTATTCTGGAACGAACCATGCTTGCGTTTGAGGACGTATTTTTCGGTAAGTTGCCGCTAGAACCAGCGGTATTTGATCAATGTTGGAATGACTTGGATCGCTTTCATCAATATTCCAATTTGATCGAAGCACGCTGATTGGATGGCTGCGATGGCTACCACATCTCGTTTATTCAAAACCGGATCCCGAAACACGTGGAGTGTGGTTTCTTGGCGCAACGCCGGTGTGTTCAGTGTGACGCTCGTGGCGTTGCTTGCAGGTGTTTACCTGCTATGGAATGTCGAGAGTAACGTAGAGACTCGTTACGGCCGGCGGCGTGAAGGAAAAAGTGTAAACGGAAGCGGCGTTCTGGCCGGTGTATTTGAACGTGCAGGCCATCAAGTAATTAGTCGAACTACCTTGAATCCCGCGATGGAACGGGCTCAGACGATTGTCTGGATTCCCGATGATTTTGCGCCGCCCACCACGCTGCAGTCTGAATTTCTTGAAAAATGGCTAAGCAGCCGCGCGGGTCGTACGGTCATTTATGTGGGGCGCGATTTTGACGCCGGGCCTGAGTATTGGGAACAGATCGAGCCCCGTGTTGAACGCATCTTGCTACAGGAGACGCGGCGGCGTTGGGCACAGGCACAAGCTGCTTATGATTACGAGCGGGTTGGTGTTGCTGATAAAGCAGAGGCACAGTGGTTTACTACACAACGTTCTGTGGCGCAGGGCCAGGCGGGGGCTCTAGCGGGACCTTGGACGGAAGGACTTGAATTAGAGAAAACTGGTATCGTCGTGGGGCACAATTTGCTTCCCGAGTCGTCAGGTGAGAGGTACCGCGTTGAGCAGTTGTTATCGGTTGATGAGAAGCCATTTGTTACACGATTGCGGGCGCCAGAATGGCCCGGCAGCCAGGTCATATTGATATCGAACGGATCGTTTCTTCTCAATTTTCCCTTAGTGAATTCTGAGCACCGAAAACTAGCAGGGCGTCTGGTTAGCCAATGCCAACAGGGATTGTGTGTCTTCCTGGAAACCGGTCCGGGTGGACCCGGAATTGACAACCGGGAATCGCGGGAACCAGGTCTTACTGGGTTCGAGGTATTGACGGTGTGGCCAATCAGCCCGATCGTGATTCATTTGGTTGCCCTGGGGTTGTTGGCTTGTTTTCTGATGTTTCCAATTTTTGGCAATCCCCGCACACTGGCTGAGGAGGACGCCTCCGACTTCGGCGAGCATGTGCAAGCACTGGGTGATTTGCTTTATCGAGTAAATGACAAAACGCATGCGCGAAGACAAATCAACGCCTATAGAAAGATGATGTATGGAGAATCTGCCTCGGAATTCCCGTTGACCACTGAAGTAGCAGGCGGTACCGACGACGCATACCAGGAAGGCCAAACGACCGCCGCCGAATCCAGCACGCCGTCGGGATCAATGGCAACCGAAATGGCGTTAGAGCAAGCACAACAAGCAGTGCAAGGGGCGCAGCGGGCAGGGTACAATCTTGATTTTGAGATCGAAAGCCTGCAGACCGTTGATAAGATCATTCGTGAAATACGTAATTCAAAGACGGTGATCTCCACAGCCAGTGATCAGGTTTTTCAACTCGGGTGTTATGCGGGTGAGACGATGCGCCGGTTTCATGGGGGGGATTGGCGCCACCCTGACGAATCGGATCTGTATCGCATGATTGGTCCGCACATGCTGGTCGTGCTGTCATCAGCAGTGGAGGTGAAGGAATCTCGACCTCAGATTCTCAACCCGATTGGAAAGGCGTTGAACATGCTGGAAAATGATTCAGCAGGGACTCTGGTAAGTTATCACGAAATGGTTCGGCGTTCTGATGCAAGCGAATCGAATATGACTGGACCTCTCTGATTCGCTTCTTTGCATTCCACGTACTTGAGATTGAATGAGGAGCACATTTCGAACGATGAGTAACCCAACTGATCCCGGTGGTTCACCGTTTGCCGGTTATGTGTGCCAGGCGTGTGGCTTAACGAGCCAACGGCAAGTCGGCCAGAGCGGTTCTCCCATCAAGTGCGAGAAGTGTGGTAGTCCAATGTCCTTGGTCGACCAGGGTGTTGACGCGACGCACAATGCATCCAGCACGCAAGCACCTGTGGTAGTAGACCGCCATCCCGGAGCAGGTGAAGCGGGTGCCGTGCCGCCGCCGGTTCGGGGTGTTGCCCAAAGGTTGTCGAGTACACGGGACGGTTTCAACCAGCCGGAATCGGCGCCGACGATGCTGTCCCATCCGACGGTGGCGGCTGGTGCTGCGGATGATGTCACTAGTGAAAGGTCATCAACACGAGAGTTGTTCGACAGAATCACAAGCGAAATCCGTAAGATCTATGTTGGCCAGGAGGAACTCGTGCTGGGTTCGCTAGTGGCGTTGTTCTCGGGTGGACATGTGCTGGTCGAGAGTGTGCCCGGTATGGGGAAAACGCTTTTTGTGCGAACGTTGGGACGCATCTTGGGTTGCCAGTTTGGCCGGATTCAATTCAACGCAGATCTGATGCCGTCTGACGTAACCGGAGCACCTGTCTTCAATATGAAGACTCAGGAATTCTATTTTCGGCCTGGTCCGGTTTTTACTCAGTTGCTGTTGGCCGATGAGATCAATCGCGCACCTGCAAAAACACATGCTGCTTTACTGGAAATTATGGAGGAGTGTCGTGTCACAGTTGACGGAAAGAGTCATGAAATTGAACGCCCATTTCTGGTTATGGCAACTGAGAACCCGGTGGAATCGGAGGGCACTTACAACCTGCCGGAAGCACAGTTAGACAGGTTCATGTTGAAATTGTTGTTGAATTATCCTGGCGAGGCACAAGAAGCGGAGATTCTCAAGTTACATAGTCTGCAAACGGATATGAATCAACGATTACGTGACGAGGTGAATGTAGTGACGTCCCCGGATGAAATCCTGAAAATCACACAGCAAAACAGTTCAATCCGTGTTGATGACAAACTCATCGAGTACATCAACAAGGTTGTACGGCTCACGAGGAGGTGGCCTCAATTCCACATGGGCGCCTCGCCCCGCGCCGGCTTGGCGCTGGTGCAATCATCTCGCACTCTGGCGGCTTTTCGAGGGCGCGACTATGCAGTTCCAGATGATGTGGTTCAACTCGCCTTGCCCGCGCTAAGACACCGGGTGGTGCTTACGGCAGAGGCGGAAGTGGAAGGGCACAATGTAGACACGTTGCTAAGTGAGTTGATCCGATCGGTGGAGGTTCCCCGGATTTGACTGAAAATGGACCACAGCTCGTCGAAATTGGTGCCTGGTTGCAGACAGCCCCCTGGTTAACCCTGGGTTTGTTTGTCTTGCCTTTGTTTGTCTTGGCACGCAAAGGTATTTATCCACATTTGTCGATTCTTTTGCTGGCTTTAGTTCCGGCAGCGCTCACGTTCGGGTTATTGGCGAGGCCAGATTGGATACTGGTGGTGGCGACCGTAGATGCCTTGGCGTTGTTGGCGGCAACAGCCGATCTTTTTACGTTGGCCTCTCGAAATAGCTTTACAGTGTCGCGCGCCGTTGAGCGCGCCGCTTCAATTGATGTGGCTCATTCCGTGACGCTGCAGATCAATAATCTGTCGAACAGGAGTCGGTTCCTCTAGATTCGAGAT